>NZ_JAJHOG010000003.1:0-415293 GCF_020819615.1 Rheinheimera sp. UJ51 | reverse complement strand
TCGCCTTGGACAGCGCATGAGCAGTCGGGCTTTCGAGCGGAAGTGGGGTCGCATTTTCTTTGGATACTTTCTTTTGGCGACGCAAAAGAAAGTATCTCGCCAACGGCGAAAAGGTTAAACGCTACGTAAAGCTTCGACTGGAGCACGCGGTAAATACATCCGTGTACGCTCCTCTTTTTCATCCCTGAAAAAGACGTTTCCAGCCAAAGTTTATTTCGCTATTAACTCATCAATAGAGTCTTGGTATCTGCCCCCGAAGCTAGTTACCGAAACTGGGTAGTACAGTTCAGTTGCAATATCAGGTCCTATAAGTGCTACTAATTCATGCTGACTGACGTGTCATACCCATCACGGTTTGCTTAACCTTGCAGCAGTAAATGCGTGTAACGCCCTAACGAGGCATAAGGCTCTTGTTGATTGTATTGTAACTCGAGCGCTTCAAGTTCGCTGTATTGAGTGATTTGTAGCTGACGATCGCGTAAATAATCATGAAAACAGCGAACACCACTTTTACTGATGACGCTGAGCCCCGCTTGTTGACACCACGCCAGCACATCCGCTTGCAGTAACGGCTGTTGTGGGCTTAAGCGCACCGGTTTTTTCACTCTCATATCGGCTTTTACGTAATCAAAGTTGCCATACAAAATATTACTAAAGCGTAGCGCGTCTTTATTAAAAAACATCAGCGACAAAATGCCACCGGGCGCCAGCACTTGCCGTAATTGTTGAATTGCGCTGGCCGGATCAACCAACCACTCTAATACCGCATGACAAAGCACCAGCGGATACTGTTGCCCGGCAAGTTGACTCGCCAAGGTTTGTAATGGGCTATGGGTAAAGCGAAACTGTTGCGACAAGTTTGCCGCTGCAGCTTGCGCCTGTGCAATCGCCAGCATGTCGGCAGAAATATCGGTTAAGTGCACCTGATGCCCCAAGGCTGCTAGCCGCAAAGCGAGTTGCCCCTGACCACCGCCGACATCTAACACCGAACAAGGCTTAGCTAACAGCGGTAGCGCCAAAAGATCGCGCATTAACACCGCTTGGCGTAACTGCCCCTTGCTGGTGTTATAAATGTTTTGCTGGAAACGCTCAGCTAATTGATCAAAATTACGATCGGTTAATTTATCGCGCATTGCGCCTCTTTGTCGGCGGCTTAGGCCGGGTTAGCAATATCAACAAAATGTACGGTTAAACCCAGCTCAGTGGCTAAATGCTCACCCAAAGCTTTTACACCATAACGCTCTGTGGCGTGATGGCCTGCGGCAATAAAATGAATGCCCAGCTCGCGCGCACAGTGGATAGTTTGCTCTGAGACTTCACCGCTGATAAATAGCTGTGCCCCGGCCGCTGCGGCTTGTTCAATATAGCCTTGGCCGCCGCCGCTACACCATGCTAATTTGGTTACTGCACCAATGCCCACATCTTCCACCAACAGGTCGCGCTGCAATTGTTCTGCTAACAACGCCGCAATGTCGGTTAGTGGCGTTGCTTTGGCGAGCTCACCTTGTTGCAATACGCCAAGCGGCTCGACACCTAACACGGGGGTGGCCGTTTCAAGATGTAAAATCTGGGCTAATTGCGCATTATTGCCTAAGGTTGGGTGCACATCTAACGGCAAATGATAGCCCAGTAAATTGATGTCATGCGCTAGCAAAAGCTGTAAACGGCGCTTTTTCATGCCAACCACCATGGGCGCTTCATTTTTCCAGAAGTAACCGTGATGCACCAGGATGGCATCGGCATTTAAGGCAGCCGCTTGCTCTAATAGCGCCATGCTGGCGGTGACACCGGTGACCACGGTTTGGATCTGTGCTTTGCCTTCTACCTGCAAACCATTAGGGCAATAATCTTTAATGCGCCCACTGTCGAGTAACTGATCCAAATAGTCGACTAACTGTTGGCGTTCAATCATGGCATTTTCCTATTTTTCGCTTCTATCCACTGCCCCATATAACGGGTACTACGATAAGCATGCGATTGTAACATCTGGCCAGTAAAATTGCTGGCGCGCCGCTCTGCTCGCGTTAAAGCCGTTTCGATCAACAGCGGTTGTAATCGCTGCCAAAAATACTGAGCTTGATCACTGGCAAAGCGCGTAGCTAAAATGTGATAACCTTGCTGTTGCGCGCTTTGCCAAGCGGCAGCATCTTGATACAACTGACAGGCGGCAGCTGCCTGCTCGCTGCTGGTCTGGGCGATCTGACCGGCCCAGCCACTCTCGATGGTCATCCCTTCAGCACCAATGGGCGTCGTCACACTGGGTGTACCACATTGCATGGCTTGCAATAATTTGCCTTTTAAACCGGCGCCAAAGCGCAGCGGTGCTAAACAGACTCGAGCTTGACGCATAACCTGCTCGGCATTATCTACCCAGCCTTTCACTAAAAAGCCTTCTCGAGCATTATGTAAGGCGGTGGCTTTGGGTGGCGGATAGGCACCGTAAATGTGCAGCTCTGCTTGGGGTAACTGCGCTCGGATCTGCGGCCACAACTGCTGCTTTAACCACAATACGGCATCCCAATTGGGCGCATGCCGGAAATTACCAATACTGATAAAGTGATGGCGTTCAGCAAAGCCCGGAGCGCTAGCAACCGGCTCAGTTTGCCAAAATGGGCAATAGGCCAGTAAGTTGGCTGGCAGCTGATAATGCTGTTGTAATAATTGCAGCTCATACTCAGAAATTACCAAGGTAAGATCACAGCGATAAATCGCGGCCACTTCACGCATAGCAAGTTCATTGTTCAAGTCAGCTAGCTGCAACGGTCGCTGCTGCTTAACAGCGTCATGCCGGGCATGGCGCAGCGCATGCACGTCTTCCATATCAAGTATACGTAAAGCCTCTGGGCAAGCCTCGGCTACGCGCCAGCCAAATTGTTCTTCCAGCATAAAACGGTCGAACAATACGGCAGCAGGTTGTAACTCAGCGATCCATTGATCAAAACGGCTGTCGTTCAGTGCAATGCTCTGCTCAGTAACACCAATACTTTCTAAAGCAAAGCGATGTGGGCTTTTTTCCGCCGCGCTGGCAAAGATCACCTGCCAGCCCTGCTGTTGAAATAACTGCAGTAAACTGAGCATTCGGCTCCCCGCCGCCGACGAATTGGGTTCAGGCCAAACGTAACCAATAATCACTAACAGTGGCATGTTGGCTCCTTTTCAAAAAGGCCATATTCTACCTGCTCAGCCTGTAAATAGCATCTGTGTTGCCCACCGGCATTTCACTGGCGTTGTGATAAAAAGACATTGATTAAAATCAGGTGATTGGCTAGTGTTCATCATTATCAGCAACATCAGGTTGTCTGCATCACTTTGCGATTAAGGAATACGTCTTTATGTCACTGTTGCAAACAGTTAACGAAACGATACTGCTGTTTTTACCGCTAACGGTTACGGTGATCATCGTCAGTGCAATCTTGTGGATCTCGCACGTATTGTTAATCCAGCGCCATCAGGATGATGGCAATGAACGCCTTTTCCCACGGCAATTAGCCATGTTAACGCTAACGCTGATGGGTGTGATAGCCATTGCCCTGTCGTTGCCGGTAAGTGATAGCTCCCGCAACCAAGTGATTGGATTAATTGGTTTAGTCATTTCGGGGGTATTTGCGTTTTCTTCTAGCACTATATTTTCGAATATTATGGCCGGTACCATGTTGCGTGTGACTAAGCCATTTCGTACCGGTGATTTTATTCAAGTTGGGGAGCTATTCGGTCGTGTGGTAGAACGCGGTTTACTGGATACCGAAATCCAAACCGAAAACCGTGAATTGGTGGCGATCCCCAATACCCTTCTGGTCAGTACCGCCGTTACTGTGACGCGCAGCTCGGGTTGTATTGTCTCAACAACCTTATCTCTGGGCTATGATGTGCATCATGCTCAAGTTGAAACGCTGCTACTTCAAGCGGCGGAAAATAGCCAGTTAACCGATCCCTTTGTGCAAGTGCTTGAACTGGGTAATTTCGCGATTACTTATAAAATCAGCGGTATGTTGGTTGATGTAAAAAGTTTACTCAGTGCTCGTTCAAATTTGCGCAAACAGGTTTTAGATGGCCTGCATGGTGAGGGTATCGAAATTATGTCACCCAGCTTTATGAATCAACGTAAAGTGCCAGATGATGGCAAGGTGATCCCTGTGGGGCGCCAACCTATTGCACCGAGTCACACTGAAAATGTGGCAGAAAGCGTCGTGTTTGATAAAGCCGAAGAAGCAGAGCAACGCGAGAACGCTAAAGCAGGCTTGCAGGCACAAATTGCCGAGTGTGAACAAAGGTTAGGCGATGCCAAAGATGAGCAAAAAGAACTGCTTCAGCAGCAACTAAAAATGCTAAAAGATCAGCTAAAAATATTAAATGATACCCCGGTTGAACAAGCCGAATCGCCTGCTCAATAAGCTTAAATCACACTTAGCGGGGTGCGGGTAGCACATACCAGTACACCGCTAAAAAGTGCAAAATACTACCGGCCATCACAAACAGATGCCAGATTAAATGATGCATGTACAAGCTTTTCCAAACGTAAAAAATGACACCAAACGAATAACTTAGGCCGCCGGCTAACAGCAGCATTAAAGCCCCCGGCGCTAATTGCTGCAGCATCGGTTTTAACGCCAAAACCGCCACCCAACCTAAGCCAAGATAAAGCGCCAGCGACATTTTTTTGTATTTCATCGCAGTGAGCCATTCTAGCAACACGCCGCCAATGGCAATGGCCCAAACCAGCGCAAACAACGCCAAGCCCCAATGCCCCCGCAAACTGACTAAGGTTATGGGGCTGTAAGTACCCGCAATTAAAATAAAAATTGCGGCGTGATCAAGCTGTCGAAAGCGAAACTTTAATACCGGATCCACCACCGCATGATACAAACAAGAACTGCTATACAGCAGCACCAAAGCACTGGCATAAAGTAGCGCGGCCACCCGCTGCCAAACATCCCCCTCTAGGGTATGTGAAAACAAGGCATAGCCACCGACACAAGCCAGTAAGGCACCAATACCATGGCTTAAACTGTGTAATTGATCTTCTAAACGGCTGTAATGACTCATAACATCTTAAAATAGGTGCGATTATGCAACTCATCTTACCAGCTTTATCGATAATGCCTAACCACTGTCGACAATTTTAACTGTCTGTTCGTCTTTATTTACAGCAAAACACCCGCATATCCGCTTTACGGGGTTTCGCTTTGCTCGGCCTTTGCCGTAGAATCCGCCTACTTGTTTTGATGATTGATAATGGAGCGCTCTGATGTCAGAGATAAAACACAGCAAATTACTTATTCTTGGCTCAGGCCCTGCCGGTTACACGGCCGCCGTTTATGCCGCCCGTGCTAACTTACAACCGGTATTAATTACGGGGATGCAGCAAGGTGGTCAATTAACCACCACCACTGAAGTCGAAAACTGGCCTGGTGATGCGCATGGTTTAACAGGCCCAGCGTTAATGGAACGGATGCAGGCTCACGCAGAAGCCTTCAATACCGAGATCGTGTTTGACCATATTCATACCGTGCAATTACAACAGCGCCCCTTTATGTTAACGGGTGATAACGGCCAATACAGCTGTGATGCGCTGATAATCTGTACCGGCGCTTCGGCTAAATATCTAGGTTTAGAGTCAGAGCAAGCTTATAGCGGCCGTGGCGTTTCAGCGTGTGCTACCTGCGATGGTTTCTTCTATCGTAACCAAAAAGTGGCAGTGATCGGTGGCGGTAATACCGCAGTGGAAGAAGCGCTGTATTTAGCCAATATCGCTGCAGAAGTACATTTAGTGCACCGCCGCGATACCTTCAAAGCGGAAAAAATCTTAATCGACCGTTTAATGGCTAAAGTGGCCAGCGGTAACATTATTCTGCACACGCACCGCACCTTAGAAGAAGTGCTAGGCGATGATATGGGCGTGAATGGTGTACGTTTGGCCTCAACCCAAGGGGAAGCGACTAAAGATATCGCCTTACAAGGCGTCTTTATTGCCATTGGTCATAAACCGAATACCGACATCTTCGCTGGCCAACTAGAAATGAACGGCGGCTACCTGAAAGTACACAGTGGTACTGAAGGCAACGCGACGCAAACCAGTATTGAAGGCGTTTTCGCTGCCGGTGATGTTGCCGACCATATTTATCGTCAAGCCATCACCTCAGCTGGTTCAGGCTGTATGGCTGCACTGGATGCCGAGCGCTACCTAGACGCCCTTGCCAAATAAGCCATCCCCGTTAACACCTTAAACGTCTCAGAGTGAGGTCCAACCACACTCTGAGACTGGTCAGACCGCACTCTGAGACAGGTTGGACCACACTCAGACACTGGTCAGACCTTACTCTGAGACAGGTTAGACCACACTCAGAGACAGGTTGGCGTTGTGACGGGGTTTTTAGCGCTTTTTAACCGGACATTGCTATGCCGATTTATTTGCCTGAGCTAACTGTTAATTCACTTGTTTTCCCCCCGGTAAGTCAAGCGTTGACCGAGCCGGATGGTTTGTTGGCGATGGGCGGGGATTTATCGGTGGCACGGTTAACGTTGGCCTATCAATCTGGTATTTTTCCTTGGTTTGCCGATGGCGACCCGCTGTTATGGTGGAGCCCGAGCACGCGTGCGGTATTTCCTCCTAACACGCTGCAATTAAATCGCACCTTGCGTAAACAATGGCAAAAATCCGAGCTGCAGATTACCCTTAATCATGACTTTGCTGCCGTGGTGAAACTTTGCGCGGCCCCCCGACCAAGCCAAGCACAAACATGGATCTTGCCTGATATTCAGCAAGCCTATATTGCGCTTCATCAACAGGGCTTAGCGCACAGTATTGAAATCTGGCAACAGCAGCAGTTAGTTGGAGGGTTGTACGGTGTACAATTAGGCCAGTTGTTTTGTGGAGAATCGATGTTCAACCGTATTGACAATGGCGCTAAATTCGCGCTCGTCGCGCTACAACAACATTTACAGCGTTATGCACCGGGCTGGATTGATTGTCAGCTACCCAACCCTTTTTTATTAAAACAAGGTGCCAGTACCATGCCAAGAGCCGATTACCTCGAATTGCTGCAACAACTCCGCACTCTGCCGGCACCGGCAAAACATTGGCAAGCGCAAACCTTAACGTTGCAGTATTAAGGCTCTGAATGGAAAATATTGCCTTACAATTTGGTTTAACGCAGCCGACAACCTGCAGTTATCTCTCTGAACAACAAGAACAATTAGCCGTATTGATTGGTCCTGAGCCAATTGAAGCCGATACCTATAGCCAACTCATCGCCTATAATTTCCGGCGCAGTGGGGATCAAATTTATCGACCGCACTGTGCAGCATGCAGTGCCTGTCAATCATTACGGATACTGGTGAGCGATTTTCAACCCAGTGCCGCACAGCGACGCATATTAAATAAAGCACAGCGCGAACATTGGCATTATCAATTGAGTGACGCCCCCCAAATTGATAGCGCAGAATACACCGAGTTATTTACCTTATTCAGCCGCTATATCGCTTTTAAACATGCCGACAGTGTGATGTTTCCGGCTACAGATGAACAATTACACTCGTTATTACATAGCCACTGGCAACCTATCCGCTTGTTAAAGCTGTATCAAGCTGATGTGTTAATGGCAGTCAGTATCATTGATGATCTTAGTGAAAGTTTTTCAGCGGTCTATACTTTTTTCGCTGCTGAAGGGGCTCGGTTTTCACCGGGTAAGCTGGCGATTTTATATCTATTAGACTTCGCCGCGACCACCGATCGGCGTTTTGTCTACCTTGGCTATCAAATTGAAGGCTGCCAAAAAATGGCCTATAAGAGCGAATTTCGACCTCATCAGCGTTTTTTTAATGGTTACTGGCATTCATTTGCGTAAAAAAGCGCTTGCTGCTTTACTTATCGACGGCTTTTCGGCACAATCTGCGCTGTTTTTCGAAGGCACCCAATTTTTTATAGAGGCGAGTACGCTGAATGGCGAAAGAAGATGTAATTGAGATGCAAGGTACCATTTTGGATACCCTGCCAAATACGATGTTCAAAGTTGAACTTGAAAACGGTCATGTTGTGATCGCTCATATCTCTGGCAAAATGCGTAAGAACTATATCCGCATCTTAACTGGTGACAAAGTAACGGTTGAACTGACGCCGTACGACTTAACCAAAGGCCGGATCGTTTTCCGTCAGCGTTAAGCATTAGCCAAAAACGAACACGCGTTTCGTTTATTGGACAAACCCGGCATTAGCCGGGTTTTTGCGTTAAATCATTTTTGATGATGCGCAGTAAAGCAAGCAGCCACTACCCGATTAGGCAGCGACTGCTTACTCATCAGGCATCCGCTAAAGCTTGGCTCGATTGATAATCAAACTGCAGCGCATCAGCAACTAAGCTGACTTTCACGTCGCCGCCACTGCTTAAACTACCAAATAAGATTTCGTTCGCTAACGGCTTTTTCAAATGCTCTTGAATAACCCGCGCCATCGGCCGTGCGCCCATTGCCGGATCATAGCCTTTGTCTGCTAACCATTGTCTTGCTTCGGCAGTTAACTCTAACGACACCTGTTTTTTATCTAACTGCACTTGCAGATCACAAATAAACTTATCAACGATTTGCAAAATAATGGCAGGATCTAAATGCTTAAACCAAATAATGCCATCTAAGCGGTTACGAAACTCAGGGCTAAAAGTCCGGTTAATTTCGGCTAACGCATCATGGCTATGATCTTGTTGCTTAAAGCCAATGGTTTTACGGATGGTTTCTTGTACACCCGCATTGGTGGTCATCACCAACACCACGTTTCTAAAATCAATCTTACGGCCATTATTATCGGTTAGGGTGCCATGATCCATAACCTGCAGCAGAATGTTGTAGATATCGGAGTGCGCTTTCTCAATTTCATCTAACAACACCACCGAATAGGGATGCTTTGACACGGCATCGGTTAACATGCCGCCTTGTTCAAACCCGACATAGCCTGGCGGCGCGCCAATTAAGCGGCTGACCGCATGGCGTTCCATATATTCAGACATATCAAAGCGTAATAACTCTACGCCCATCACTTTTGCCAATTGCTTGGTCACTTCGGTTTTACCTACACCGGTTGGCCCCGCAAATAAGAAATTACCAATCGGCTTTTCTTCATTGCCCAAACCTGAGCGAGATAAACGAATGGCCGAGGTTAATACATCAATCGGTTCGTTCTGACCAAACACCACCATTTTTAGATTACGATCTAAATTGGCTAACACATCTTTATCTGAAGCCGATACCGACTTCTCAGGGATGCGCGCAATTTTGGCAATAACTTGTTCAATCTCTGCCACGTTAATCGTTTTACGGCGCTTAGAGGCCGGTAATAAGCGTTGTGATGCGCCGGCTTCATCTATGACATCGATGGCTTTGTCTGGTAAATGCCGTTCGTTAATGTATTTTGCCGATAACTCCGCTGCCGCACGCAACGCTTTTTGGGTGTATTTAACGTTGTGATGTTTTTCATAACGCTCTTTTAAACCAATTAAAATACGCGTCGTGTCGTCAACACTCGGTTCTAACACATCAATTTTTTGGAAACGACGTACCAAGGCGGTATCTTTTTCAAAGATACTTTTAAATTCTTGATAGGTTGTTGAGCCCATGCAGCGTAAACGCCCACTGGATAATAACGGTTTAATTAAATTCGAGGCATCCATAACGCCACCAGAGGCGGCACCAGCACCAATTACAGTATGAATTTCATCAATAAATAAGATGGCATTTTTTTCTTGTTCCACTTCTTTTAATAACGATTTTAAGCGTTTCTCAAAGTCGCCACGGTATTTGGTGCCGGCCAGTAACGCGCCCATATCCAATGAGTAAATCGTTGCGTCAGCAATCACCTCAGGCACTTGCTGTTGCACAATACGCCACGCTAAGCCCTCGGCTATGGCGGTTTTGCCCACCCCGGCTTCACCAACCAATAAAGGGTTATTCTTTTTACGCCGACATAAAATTTGTACCGCCCGCTCGACTTCGGCATCTCGGCCAATTAACGGATCAATTTGACCATTTTTCGCTAATTGATTTAAGTTTGCCGTGAAGTTTTCTAAATAACGATGCTCATCAGCCGAGGATTCGCCCATTTCTTCAGGGGGCGTATCGTCATGCTGCTCCAGCTTTTCCGTTTTAGCGATGCCGTGTGAAATATAATTAACCACATCTAAGCGTGTGATATCGATTTTTTTCAGAAGATACACCGCCTGAGACTCTTGCTCAGAGAAAATCGCCACCAACACATTGGCGCCGGTGACTTCTGACTTACCTGAAGACTGCACGTGAAATACCGCGCGCTGTAAAACCCGTTGAAAACCTAAAGTAGGTTGGGTATCGCGCTCGAGTTCGCCTTCGGGCAATACGGGTGTAGTGGAGTCAATAAAGCTGGCCAATTCGTGGCGCAATTTATCAATATTAGCCCCGCAGGATTTTAACGCTGCTCCTGCTGCAGGGTTATCGAGTAAGGACAACAGCAGATGTTCTACTGTCATGAATTCATGACGACGGTCACGCGCGAACCTGAAAGCCGCATTCAGTGTCAACTCAAGATCTTTATTTAACATGCACTACTCCTAATCCACCTGAGTTAGATAATTCTCCGACCACAGTCGGTGTTCCCATTGGATTATGCTCGCTCCATGGTGCATAACAGCGGATGCTGATGCTCCTTGGCATAATCACTGACCTGCTGTACGCGAGTTTCTGCTATTTCTGCCGTGTAGATGCCACAAACAGCTTTACCCTCATAATGAACTTTCAGCATAATTTCTGTTGCCTGCTCGTACTGCAGGTTAAAAAACCGTGACAGCACATCAATAACAAAATCCATAGGCGTGAAATCGTCATTGTGCAAAACCACCTTGTACATAGGGGGTGGCGCCAGTCGTTGCCGCGTTAATTCTGCAATGTCATCAAAGTGTACGTTTGGATTGTTATTACCGCTCATAAATAAACTATAGCCATGCGCGCGCCATCCAGCAAAGGCGCTTCAATTAAAATTGCGTAAAAGTATTTAGCATATTTCAGCAAATACCTTGACTGTCTGTACAAATTATCTACATTAGATAGTGGAGCAACCAAAAAGCTCCTCTAACATGAAGCTCAAGCATACAGAATATAGCTAAACTTAGAGAAGGATGTAAGTAGTATGGCTACCGGTAAAGTAAAATGGTTCAATAATGCAAAAGGATTTGGGTTTATCCGGGAAGATGGGCGCGACGAAGATATCTTCGCGCATTATTCAACCATCACCATGGACGGCTACCGCACGCTAAAAGCGGGTCAGGATGTCGAATTTGACTTGTCTGAAGGGCCTAAGGGCTTACATGCAGTTAATATCAAACTTCCTGGCGAAGAATAAGTAAGCGAACACGTTACGGTTATTTCGGTAAGTTCATTAGCCATAATGTTAGCTTGCCCCAATAACCGATGTGGCTTACTAAACTGCCCGAGTACAATCCACAACCTTGCTGAGCTGTTTCAGGTTCACAACGTTGGCTGTTCTCTCTACATTACAGTGACTACAGGCAGAAAAAAGGCGCTAACCCGAGGGTTGCGCCTTTTTGCTTAACCAAACAACTTGCCCAAATGCTTACAGGGCAGTTAAGGCAGCGTTTAGTGTTGCGCTTGGACGCATGGCCGCTGCAGCCTTGCTTTGATCCGGACGGTAGTAACCACCGATATCCACTTCACGACCTTGCACACCGTTTAACTCGGCCAATATTTGCTGCTCGCCAGACTGCAGAGCGTCGGCTAGCTTAGCAAAACGGCTGGCTAAAGCAGCATCCGCAGTTTGTTGCGCCATCGCTTGTGCCCAGTACATGGCTAAATAGAAATGGCTACCACGGTTATCTAACTCACCCGCTTTACGGCGTGGTGATTTGTCGTTATCTAAAAACTGAGCGGTGGCTTTATCTAACGTA
Source organism: Rheinheimera sp. UJ51 (assembly GCF_020819615.1). Classification (NCBI taxonomy): domain Bacteria; kingdom Pseudomonadati; phylum Pseudomonadota; class Gammaproteobacteria; order Chromatiales; family Chromatiaceae; genus Rheinheimera; species Rheinheimera sp. UJ51. The sequence goes on along the minus strand of NZ_JAJHOG010000003.1, from coordinate 403,375 downwards.
TCCGCTAAGATCTGCGCCACTTTATTATCAGCAACTTGAGCTAAATGCTCTAACGAGGCCGCTAACGCTAAAAACTCACCCAGTGAATCCCAACGTAAGTGGTTTTCTTGCACGAATTGCTCAACGTGCTTCGGTGCTGAACCGCCAGCGCCTGTTTCAAACAAGCCACCACCGTTCATCAATGGCACAATTGACAGCATCTTGGCACTGGTTCCCAGCTCAAGGATGGGGAATAAGTCTGTTAAGTAATCGCGCAATACGTTACCGGTTACCGAAATCGTGTCTAAACCTTGTTTCATACGCGCTAAGGTATGACGGGTTGCCTCTACCGGCGACATGATTTGAATATCTAAACCATCAGTGTCGTGATCCGCTAAATAAGCATGCACTTTCTTGATTAATTCCGCATCGTGAGCACGTTGGTTGTCTAACCAGAAAATGGCTGGCGTGTTGCTTAAACGTGAGCGATTAACCGCTAATTTAACCCAATCACGGATCGGCTCATCTTTTACTTGGCACATACGCCAAATATCACCGGCCGCCACTTTATGGCTGAACACGGTTTCGCCTTTGCTGTTGGTTACCACAACAGTACCTGCCGCGGCGATTTCAAACGTTTTATCGTGTGAACCGTATTCTTCGGCTTTTTGCGCCATTAAGCCAACGTTAGGCACTGAGCCCATGGTACGAGGATCAAAAGCACCGTTTTGCTTACAGAAAGCAATGGTTTCTTGGTAAACACCGGCATAGCAACGATCTGGGATGACCGCTTTGGTATCTTTTAATTGACCATCTGGCCCCCACATTTGACCTGAGCTACGGATCATCGCTGGCATAGACGCATCGATAATCACATCGCTTGGCACGTGCAGGTTGGTGATACCTTTATCAGAGTTTACCATCGCCATGGCGGGTTTATCCGCATACAGCGCGGCGATATCAGCTTTAATCGCGTCTTGTTCAGCTTGAGGTAACTGCGGTAACTTGGCGTATAAATCGCCGATACCGTTGTTAACATCTAAACCCAATTGAGTAAAGGTTGTGGCGTATTTCGCGAAAATTTCTTTGTAGAACACTTTAACCGCATGACCGAACAGGATCGGATCCGACACTTTCATCATGGTGGCTTTTAAGTGTAACGAGAACAACACGTCTTGCGCTTTGGCATCTTCAATCTCAGCGGCGTAAAACTCGCGTAAGGCGGCTACGCTCATCATGGTAGCATCGACTACTTCACCGGCTAATACTGGCACTTTTTCTTTAAGTACTTGTACGCTGCCATCGGCTTGCTGCAGGCTGATTTTTAACACATCCGCTGCCGACATAGTGGTAGATAATTCAGAGCCATAAAAATCGCCGGCACTCATGTGGGCAACGTGTGATTTTGAGCTGCTGCTCCAAGCACCCATGCTGTGCGGGTTTTTACGCGCATACTGCTTAACCGAAGCCGGCGCACGACGATCCGAGTTACCTTCACGTAAAACCGGGTTTACGGCTGAGCCTTTGATCTTGTCATAACGCGCTTTGACGTCACGTTCTTGCTCGGTTTTTGGCTCTTCTGTGTAATCAGGTAAAGCATAACCTTGCGCTTGTAATTCTTTTATCGCTGCTTTTAATTGCGGTAATGAAGCGCTAATGTTCGGTAATTTAATAATGTTGGCGTCTGGCTGTTTGGCTAATTCACCCAATTCAGCTAAGTCGTCGTTGATCCGTTGCTCTGGTGTCAAAAACTCAGGGAAGCTGGCAATAATCCGACCTGACAATGAAATGTCGCGGGTTTCAACCACTACGCCGGCAGCGGCAGAGAACGCCTCGATAATTGGCAATAAAGACTGGGTCGCCAGTGCTGGCGCTTCGTCAGTTATGGTGTAAATAATTTTTGCACTTTCATTCGACATGTTAGTTCCTGTATTGTAATCGACGGATCGCATTGACAGGGCCATTGCCACCCGAGTGTGGAAATTGTTTTAAACGCAGCCAAAAAACCGACTGATTATATCAGCATCAATCAGATTAAAACAGGCGCAGTATGACCGACCAGTAAATGTTCTAATACACGCGGTAGGATGCTCACTGGTAACGGCGGCGGTTTGCCCCAGAATAACGTCGAGAATTTGTGTGAAAAAATCAACATCAGCAGCCCAATCCAAACATAAGGGCTTTTTCAAAAAAAACAATGGCGAGAGTGTTACAACACCGATCTTAGTGCTTTTTAACAAGCCTTTTGATGTATTAAGCCAGTTTACCGACAACAGTACCCCACCGCGCGCTACGCTGGCAGACTATATTGATATTCCAGATGTGTATGCGGCAGGTCGCTTAGATAGAGATAGTGAAGGCCTGTTATTACTGACCAACTGCGGTAAAACCCAGCAACGCATCAGCGATCCGAAATTTAAAGCCCCCAAAACCTATTGGGTGCAAGTTGAAGGTGACATTAGCGAACAAGCACTGCAGCAATTGCGCCAGGGTGTGCAACTGAAAGATGGCCTCACCCTGCCCGCCCAAGCACAACGGATGGCCGAGCCCGCGCTATGGCCTCGCACTCCAGCCGTGCGTTATCGCGCCAATATTCCAACCAGTTGGCTAAGTTTAACCATTAGCGAGGGCCGTAATCGGCAAGTTAGACGGATGACCGCTGCGGTCGGCTTTCCTACGCTGCGCTTAGTGCGCTGGCAAATCGGTGATTGGCAACTGGCCGATCTAGCACCGGGTATGAGCCGTACTATCCCTCTAACCCGTTAAACGGCTCTGTTAGGGGCCATTTGCTTTACAGGATGACACTGCATGAGTAGAAATCGATTACATTTGACCGTGGCTGCGGTTATTCAGTATCAAGGCCGTTTTTTATTTGTGGAAGAGCAAGACAAGCAACACGGTCATAAAGTACTGAATCAACCGGCTGGACACATGGAAGAAGATGAAGATGTACTCAGTGCCGTATGCCGCGAAGTAACAGAAGAAACCGGTTTAATGCTCACGCCTACCGCTTGGCTTGGCATCTCGCAATTAGCGGCAAGCAACGGCCATACTTATGTGCGGGTTAACTTTTTATTTGAACCCGACTCGCTACCGCAACACTACCAACCGCAAGATAACGATATACTCGCCTTGCATTGGCTAAGCGCCGACGAATTACGCCAGCACCCCGTGCCGGCACGCAGTCGACTGGTGCATGATGCCATCAATAGCTACTTACAAGGCACTCGGCTGGCACTTAATCTGATTGAGCCGCTGCGTTAGCATTTTGCCCGACTAAATTTGGTGGTATAATCCGCGCCTTTAATTTTCAGCTAAGTTAAGTGCGGTGTCATGTCAGATAACAGCAGTAAAAAAGTCATCGTCGGAATGTCTGGCGGCGTAGATTCCTCAGTATCAGCCTGGTTACTCATACAACAAGGTTATCAGGTTGAAGGCCTGTTTATGAAAAACTGGGAAGAAGACGATAATGACGAATACTGTGCTGCCGCCGAAGATATGGCCGACGCGCAAGCCGTGTGCGATAAGCTCGGCATTAAGCTGCACAAAGTCAACTTCGCCGCTGAATATTGGGATAACGTGTTTGAGTACTTTTTGGCTGAATACCAAGCCGGTCGCACGCCAAATCCCGACATCATGTGCAATAAAGAAATCAAATTTAAAGCCTTTCTTGAATTTGCCGCTGAAGCCTTACAAGCCGATTATATTGCTACCGGTCATTATGTGCGCCGCCGCTTGCAAGACGGTCATTGGCAAATGCTGCGTGGTTTAGATCAAAATAAAGATCAAAGTTACTTTTTATACACACTCGCTGAACAGCATATTGCGCAAACTTTGTTTCCGGTAGGTGAGCTAGAAAAGCCTGCCGTGCGTGCTATTGCAGAACAACAAGGCTTGATCACCCACGACAAAAAAGATTCCACCGGTATTTGTTTTATTGGCGAACGCAAATTTAAAGATTTTCTACAACAATATTTACCGGCACAACCAGGCGACATTGTCAGTATTGATGATCAGAAAGTGATTGGGCAACACGATGGCTTGATGTATCACACCCTTGGCCAACGCAAAGGCCTGCGCATTGGCGGGCTTCGTGATGGCAGCGACGAACCTTGGTATGTGGTGGGTAAAGATCTTCAGAAAAATCATTTGTTAGTGGCACAAGGCCATGACCACCCGGCCCTGTTGTCTAGCGGCTTAATTGCCACGCAATTAGACTGGGTTGATCGCACGGGGCCGCAACAACCGCAACGCTTAACGGTGAAAACTCGTTACCGTCAAACCGACATTGCTTGTTTGGTCACGCCGTTGCCTGAAGGTCGGTTAAAGGTCGAATTTGATCAGCCACAAAAGGCCGTTACTCCAGGTCAGTCTGCCGTATTTTATTTAAATGAAGTCTGTTTGGGCGGCGGCATTATTGATGAGGCGTTAAACTAAATGGAAGCATCGTTACAAACTCAATTGATTGCTTTAGCGGGCCTATGCCAAGCGGTAAAATTGGTGCAAACGGTTGCTCGCAGCAGCGAATCGCAACAAGGTCAATTAGCCATTGCGCTTGGTAGTGTTGTTAATCTCAACCCGGCTGAACCGCTCGATATTTATGGCGGCGAGATGCAAAACTTACGACAGGGTTTTGAACTGATTATCGAACAACTTGCTGATAAACCAAAGAAAGATGTCGAATTAACCCGCTATTTAGTCGGGGTATTAGCGCTAGAGCGCCGTCTGAATAAAAACAGCAAGAATATGCAGCAGCTCGGCAATCAGTTACAGCAGATGGACCGTCAATTACAGCACTTTACCGTAACGGACGAAACCATTATTGCTAAGTTAGCAGACATCTACACCGAATGTATCAGCAGCTTGGGAGCCCGTATTCAAATTTACGGCCAACCCGACTTACTCAGTCAAAACAGTGTGCAGCATAAGGTACGAGCATTACTGCTTGCCGCCGTGCGAGCAGCAGTGCTTTGGCGTCAAGCGGGCGGAAGCCGGCTGCATTTTGTTTTTAAGCGACGTAAATTATTGGCTGCGGCAGAAGCCGCATTAAACAGTATCTAACTAAGCACGATACCTCAGGAGATTTCATGGAACTTAATGCCCTTACCGCAATTTCGCCGGTGGATGGTCGCTACGGTAGCAAAGCGGCTGCCCTACGCCCAATTTTCAGCGAATTCGGTTTAATTAAATACCGGGTCACTGTCGAAGTGCGTTGGTTACAACAACTGGCGGCAGAGCCAAAAATTGCTGAAGTACCGGCGTTATCTGCCGAAGCGAATGCCATTTTAGATAAGATTGTCAGCGAATTTAGTTTAGCAGATGCCCAGCGTGTTAAAGATATTGAGCGCACAACGAACCATGACGTTAAAGCGGTAGAATATCTGTTAAAAGAAAAAGTTGTTAACAACAGCGAATTAGCGGCCATCAGTGAATTTATCCACTTTGCCTGTACGTCTGAAGACATCAACAACTTATCGCACGCGTTAATGCTGCACGATGCGCGCAGCCAAGTCTTATTACCTGAGTGTGATGCACTGCTTAGCGCACTGAAAACGCTAGCGGTTGATTTAAAAGCCGTCCCTATGATGGCCAGAACGCACGGTCAGCCAGCTTCGCCAACTACCATGGGTAAAGAGATGGCCAATGTTTACATGCGCTTAAAGCGTCAGCGTGAACAAATCGCGGCGGTCAGCCTACTGGGTAAAATAAATGGCGCGGTAGGTAACTACAACGCACATTTATCGGCTTATCCGGATATTGATTGGCATCAATTTGCTGAGCGTTTTGTCAGCTCGCTGGGTATTACTTGGAACCCGTACACCACACAAATCGAACCGCATGATTATATTGCCGAATTGTTTGATGCCATTGCGCGTTTCAATACCATTTTGCTGGATTTTGACCGTGATGTCTGGGGCTACATTGCCTTAGGTCACTTCAAACAAAGAACGATTGCCGGTGAAATTGGTTCATCGACCATGCCACATAAAGTGAACCCGATCGATTTTGAAAACTCAGAAGGTAACTTAGGTATCGCTAACGCGCTATTTAACCACCTTTCGGCCAAATTACCGGTATCTCGTTGGCAGCGCGACCTGACTGACTCAACCGTATTACGTAACCTTGGCGTCGGGTTTGGTTATACCTTAATTGCTTATCAAGCCACGTTAAAAGGCATCAGCAAGTTAGAAGTAAACGAAGCCAATTTACGAGCCGAATTAGACGCTAACTGGGAATTACTGGCCGAGCCGGTGCAAACTGTTATGCGTAAATATGGCATCGAGAAACCTTACGAGAAGTTAAAAGAACTGACTCGCGGTAAGCGGATCAGCGCCAATGATCTCGCCTTGTTTATTGATGGCCTAGACTTACCTGCGCAGGCTAAAGCGGAAATGAAACAGCTTAGCCCAGCCGGTTATATTGGTGATGCGATACGCTTAGTTGAGTTATTAGACTAACCACTTAGTTGTCACTGCAGCTTGATGTGGCATTGACGAATAAAGGCGAGCAACTCGCCTTTATTCGTTTTAAGCTGGCAAGCTGCAAAGCGTTTAAACGTTTAGTTAGCGGCTTCACGTGCAACCCAAGCTAACCGGCCAATTGTGTTAACCCTTTCGATCTTTTATTCGGTGCCCAAATATGTACACATTACACCTCGGACAGCTTAGCCTTGCAGACTTTATGCAGCAGTATTGGCAAAAAAAACCGCTGCTGATCAAGCAAGGTTTTCAAGACTTTAAAGATCCTTTATCCGCCGATGAATTGGCAGGCCTGGCCTTAGATGAAGATGTCGAGTCACGTCTGGTGCAATGTCATGCGGGCAACTGGCAATTAGAAACCGGCCCCTTTGAAGATTTTAATCGCTACGGTGAACGTGATTGGACGGTGTTAGTTCAAGCCGTCGATCATTGGCATCCGCCTGCGGCGGCGTTATTAGAGCCGTTTCGTTTTATCCCGAATTGGCGGATTGATGATTTGATGGTCAGCTTTTCTACGCCTGGTGGTGGTGTTGGCCCGCATTTGGATCAATACGATGTATTTATTATTCAAGGCGAAGGTAAACGCCATTGGCGCGTGGGTATGCCCGATGCTTCACTGAAGCAACATTGCCCGCACCCACGCTTATTACAAGTTAGCCCTTTTACAGCCTGTATTGATGCCATTTTAGAACCGGGTGATATTTTATATATTCCACCAGGTTGCCCGCACGATGGTGTGTCTATTGATAACAGCTTAAATTACTCTGTGGGTTTTCGAGCACCGGCACAAAAAGATCTACTCACCGGTTTAACTGACTATTTAATTGACCATGAGATTGTTGGTAAACGTTTCACCGATCCTGCTCGGCAATTAACCCCGCAAAACGGCGCGATCAGTGAACAAGATTTAGATCAGGTGCAGCAATTGTTACTACAACTGATTAGTGATCGACAATTACTCCCGCAATGGTTTGGCCAATACATTACTCAAGCTAAGCATGAATTAGATCAGCAAGAGCCTGATCCACATTATCAAGCCGAAGAAATTGCGGAATACTTAGAAGAAGGCTCCGTACTGGCCAGTATCGGCGGTTTACGCTGCAGTTATTATCAGCAAAAACCTGACAGTGATATTTTGTTGTTTATTGATGGTGAGAAAATCGTGTTACCTGCAGAGGAATTACACACCGCGCAACTGCTGACACAGAGCCCCACCATTAGCCAGCAAGACTGTATGCATTTTATTGCCCGCGAAGAGCGTTTGCTGCTGCTCACCGATTTGATCAATCAAGGGTTGTGGTACTTTGTTGAGTAAGCTCTCTGCCTAGAAAAAAACCGCTTAACAGCGGTTTTTTTGTAAAGATTAAACTACAGATTTAAGTGCAGTTTGTGCTAGCTTTGCCACAATTGTTCGTCATCAAACAAGTCGTATAAACCGTGCGCACGAGCAACCAATAAATTAGCAAAATCATGCTGAGTTTTATCAGACACACCCGCTTGAATAATTTGCTCGGCCTTTAACTGCCAATGTAACGCAAAAGCACGGATCGCTTCACGCGCATTAGGTGCCGCGCCGATCGCCATATGGTCGGTTGGTAAGTCGCCACTGATCACCCAAAACGATTTTTTCTCGCGGGTATTCAGTTTCCAAATCGCCACATAAGGCGGTAAATAACGGCTTTCACTCACGGCAACGTTATCGGGGATAATACCTTTAGTTGCAAGGTATTCGTTGGCTTTTTGAAACTGCGTTCGCACCCACTCTGTGCGCTCCGCATCACTGATTTCAGCATTATTCTGAGTTAACGACTCACTCATAAACGGCTTCCTATGTTGTAGTTGCCGCTACTTTAGGTGACTCGCTGCCGACAATCAAGTCTTGATAGCGCAGAATCAGCCCATCCCACCCCAAAAGTTCACCTATCAACCCCATATCACCTCCGACCACACTCAGACACCGGTCCGACCACACTCTGAGACACATCTGACCACAATCTGAGACAATTAAGAGCTGAATGATGCTTTGCTGGCAACAGACAGATCAGACCTGTCTCTGAGTGCGGTCTGACCAGTCATTATTTCATGGGAAAGCTGGCATAAAGTAGGACTAAATGGTAAATTCCGCGCCATAAACATCGGCTACAGTTAACGTAAACGTAAACGGTAGCGCTTTATCCGCTTTTATTCCAATGGAGTTCATTGTGGCAGTATTTAATCATCCTGAATTTGATCAACACGAACAAGTGGTTTACTGCAGTGATCAGGAATCTGGCTTAAAAGCCATCATTGCTGTGCACAGCACCCGCTTAGGCCCGGCTGTCGGCGGTTGCCGCATGTGGGATTATGTCTCAGATGAAGATGCACTGGTCGATGTACTGCGCTTATCTCGCGGTATGACTTACAAAAACGCTATGGCCGGTTTGCCATTAGGTGGTGGTAAGTCTGTGATTATCGGTAATGCTAAAACTATCAAGTCTGAAGCCTTGTTTCGTGCCTTTGGTCGTATGGTTCATCGCTTAAATGGCAGCTATTACAGTGCAGAAGATGTGAACATTACCACACACGATATTATGCAAGTGAATCAGGAAACGCCTTTCGTGGCTGGTTTAGAAGGCAAAAGCGGTAACCCTGCCCCCTTTACTGCGCTAGGCACCTACCAAGGTATTAAAGCCGCTGCGATGCATCAATTTGGCTCGGCCGATCTGAACGGTAAAGTTGTCGCGGTGCAAGGTTTAGGCAGCGTGGGTTTTTACCTGTGTGAATATTTGCACGCTGAAGGCGCGAAACTGATTGTTACTGATATCAATGAAGACGCTGTCACTCGGGCGGTGAATCACTTTGGCGCAACAGCTGTAGGCTTAAATGACATCTATGCGGTAGATGCTGATATTTATGCGCCCTGTGCGCTAGGTGCTACGTTAAATGATGAGACCTTGCCACAGTTAAAAGTAAAAATTATCGCAGGTTGTGCTAACAACCAATTAAAGCGCGCAGAGCATGGCCAGAAGTTGCGTCAAATGGGTATTTTATATGCGCCAGACTATGTGATTAACGCCGGTGGCATTATCAATGTCGCCTTTGAAATGCGGCCACAAGGCTACAGTAGCTCTGAGTCAACGGCAAAAGTGAAGCAAATCTATGACACCTTGCTGACCATTTTTGAACGTGCTGATGCAGAAAATTTACCCACCAGCACCGTAGCGGATCTGATGGCGCAAGAAATTATTGCTCGCGGTAAATTGTTATAACATTTTTTAATGCAGCATTGTATGAAGGAAATGATGGCTTAAGGCAACGCGGTTAATGAGCCGCGGTTTGCTTTAAGCCATCAATGCCATGGCTGGCAAACACAGCATCTTACTCGGATCTACTTTGCAACACTGGCCTGCCAGTGCTGCAAGGTAGACCGCAGCTAAAACTTAAACCTCTGTTTGGCGTATTAACAAGCTCAAGCGCATTATCTTGCTCACTAAACTGCACAGTAACACGCTGATGTGCACTTAGTGGCTCATTATTACAGACAACCTACACCATTTCAGCCTGGCCAGTTTACGACAAAACAACGCCGCAACAGCTCAAGCCCTACAAGATAAACTTAACGATTAAATCCCAGCCTATGAGTAAGATTGATAAGATAATCAATAAAAAAATACTGACATGTAGCCAAAACATCGATTGCGGCTTTGCCTTACTCACTCGCTGTTTGATCACAACCTTAGACGGTTGCTTATTGCTAGAGGAAGACGCTGCGCCAGCCGTTGCTGACGCTTTTTTCACTTGAGCCATTTTCAACAACAATCCTTCAGAAAATGTTAACGCCACTCATTAATGCGGATAAGAGGCCGCTAATGCCTGTAATTCCGCCCCAGCAACACGAGTGATCCGCCAGTCATGCATAACACTGGCACCTTGCGCTTGATAAAAATCGATTGCCGGTTGATTCCAATCCAGCACTGACCATTCAAAGCGACCACAGCCACGTTCTACGGCCAATTTTGCTAAATAGCTTAATAATAATTTACCTAAACCCTTACCCCGATATTCAGGTAGAACAAATAAATCTTCTAGATAAAGCCCAGGTTGCGCTAAAAATGTGGAGTAATTATGAAAAAACAAAGCAAAGCCCGCTGGCTGCCCTTGATACTCAGCAATCACCACTTCGGCTGCGGGCTTCTCGCCAAACAAGCTTTGTTGTAACTTTTCGGTGGTGGCGACCACCTGATCTGCCATTTTCTCATACTCAGCTAAGCCCTGAATAAAAGCTAAAATTAAGGCGCAATCAGCCTCGGTTGCTATACGGATCGTGCTGTGATTAATCATAAAATACCTTTGGGATCATAAAATGTCAGGCTAGGCTCAAATTGAAATACTACTATAGCCTGCGTTATGGCGAAAAAAAACCGGAGTATACTCCGGTTTCTTCAACGCGTTAGCGATTATGCTGCATCTTTACTCGGTAAACTGAATTTTTCGAGTTCGCCGGGTTTAAAGCTATCCACACTGATGGCTTTAAACCGCAATTCATTCATTTTATGCAGCGACGCAGCTTCAGCTTCTGAAATAATCTTCGCCGCTAACGCTTGCTTAATGGTATCCACCATCGGTTGCTTACGCGCTAACTGACCAGACTTTTGCGCCTGAGCTATTTTCTTCAATAATGGCTGAGCTTCATACATCGCAACAAAAGCCGCTTCCATTAGCCCAGTGGCATCATCCGCGCCTTCACCGACATAACACAGATGCGTTAAGCGATCGCGCACCACATTGGGTTTAGACAGTGTTTCGCAAATTTGCTGCGCCACTTCATCGGTTGGCAGTTTGTAGCCGATACCAAATGGGAACACCAAAGTACGTAATGTGCGTGCCACAATGCGATTTGGGAAGTTAGCAAAGAAACCATCAAAGGCTTTACCGATTTCATATAAAGCACGCGCCACACTGTAATGTACAAAAGGCAGATCCGCTTGCTGACGGCCGTTATCTTCATAAAACTTCAATACGGCCGAAGCAATATACAACTGGCTTAACACATCGCCTAACCGCGCAGACAGCATTTCTTTGCGTTTTAAATCACCGCCCAGCATTAACATAGATACATCAGCACTTAGTGCTAAGGCACGGCTCATGCGGCTTAATTGCTTGTAATAACGAGCCGTGTCACCCGACACCGGTGCAGTGTTAAAGGCACCGGCCGTTAAGCCCTGCCATAACGCTGAAAACGTATTGCCTACCGCAAAACCAACATGCGCCATTAATAGCTTATCAAACTGTGCTAAACCTTCATCGGCATTCGGGTTGGCTGCGGCTTCTAACTCCGCTAACACATACGGGTGACAACGCGTGGCACCTTGACCAAAGATCATCAAGTTGCGCGTTAAAATGTTCGCCCCTTCAACGGTAATCGAAATAGGCACGCCCATATAACCGTGTGCTAAATAGTTCATCGGTCCGCACTGAATGGCTTTGCCGGCATGAATATCAAACGCATCGTTTAATAAAATACGTGACATCTCCGTCATGTGATATTTAGCAATGGCGGTAACGACGGCAGGGCTAAGTTTTTGATCAATCGCACCCGCGGTCATCACGCGCATGGCTTCTAATGTGTAAGTTAAGCCACCGATACGCGCTAAACCTTCTTGCACACCTTCAAATTTACCAATCGATAAACCAAACTGCTGACGCACATAACCATAAGCGCCCGTCATCCGAGCCGCTAAGTGGCCCGTTGCGGTGGCCAGCGCCGGTAATGAAATACCGCGTCCTGCCGACAAGCACTCGACCAGCATACGCCAGCCACGACCGGCATATTCTGGCCCACCAATAATCCAATCTATCGGGATAAATACGTCTTTACCGTAAGTGGTACCGTTCATAAAAGCCATATTCATTGGGAAATGACGATCGCCTATTTGCACACCAGGATGGCTGGTCGGAATTAACGCACAGGTGATTCCTAATTCTTCTTTCTCACCCAGTAACTTATCAGGATCAGATAATTTGAACGCCAAGCCCAACACCGTTGCCACAGGTGCTAAGGTGATATAGCGCTTATCCCAGTTCAAACGAATACCCAGTACTTCGTTACCTTCAAATTCGCCTTTACACACTACGCCGGTATCAGGAATACCGCCCGCATCAGAGCCCGCCTCAGGACCGGTTAAGGCAAAACACGGCACATCAGTACCATTGGCTAAGGGTGGCAACCAGCGGTTCTTTTGCTCTTCTGTACCGTAGTGCATTAACAATTCACCGGGGCCTAAAGAGTTAGGCACCATGATGGTCACGGCGGCGGTTAAGCTGCGCGTAGCAATGCGCGACACGATGGTCGAGTTGGCGATGGCTGAAAACTCACGCCCACCATAGCTCTTAGGAATAATCATGGCGAAGAAACCTTCGCTTTTAATGTAATCCCACACGGCTTTAGGCAGGTCTCGCTCTTCTTGCACAATCTTGTAGTCATCCAGCATTTTCAGCAAGGTTTCAACTTGATTATCCATAAAGGCTTGCTCATCGGCCGATAACTCGGCTTTAGGAATGCTGTGCAGTTTTTGCCAGTCTGGTTTACCTTTGAACAGTTCACCATCCCACCACACGTCACCGGCTTCCATCGCTTCACGTTCAGTATCTGAAAGAGGTGGTAAGATTTTTTTGAAAATACCAAACACAGGTTTGGTGATCAGACTGCGTCGAATGGAGGTGACACCGAATACCACCACCAGAATAACGATAATTAATAATAAAAAGACCATTTCAGCTTCCTTCCAGCATCAGGCTACGGTTTGTGTTAAGCCTGTCGGCATAACATTCGTCAACACAGGCGCAGCAATGGCTGCCGCCAAATAAGGGATCAAGCGTGCTATCACGCCTTCGATATCAACCGACTCGTTAAAATCGGCTAAGGCAATTTCTGCCAACGCATCGTTGGATGCCATGGTAAAGACAATGGAACCCAGTGAAAAATGCAACCGCCAAAACAACACGCTCGCAGGCAAATGTGGACAGCTTTGTTGCACAAGTAACACAAACTTATCTAGGGTTTGGCCATAATGATGATTGATAAACCAACGCAAGTGGCCTTGCACATCGGTATAACCGCGCCCTAACAGTTGTAAGAAAGTACGGGTGCCTTTGCGCTGCACATGGTTAAGCTCTAACAAGGGCTTAACGAATACAGCGAGGATATCCGGTAAGCTATGCGGCTGAGTTTTCGCCAGTAATTGATCAAACTCATGATCTAAACGCGGCATCAACACTTGCAAATAACGCTGAAGCACCGCTTGGATCAGTTCTTTTTTCGAGCCAAAGTGATAATTAACCGAGGCCAGATTCACTTCCGCTTTGGTCGTGATCTGGCGTAGTGAAGTATCATTGAAGCCGGCTTCGGCAAACAGATTTTGCGCCGCATCCAAAATTTTTAGTTGTGTATTCACTTTCACACTCATTTTATTCAAACATGTTTTTTAAACACCTGTTTGAAATGTACGTTTGAATCACTGGTCTGTCAAGTGACATTCTGCAGTGAGTGCAAGTAATACCGTGATGTTGCGTTAGTCAGATAAAGGGTTTTAGGCAGGCGGTTAAGTTTGCCATTCGCTGTATAGCGGCGTTTCAGCGCGTTGATCTCGCCAAGTTATCGCTTTTTTTAGGTAGGCAAAGTAACAGGCCGACTGAACCGCCGACCTGTTAGCGTGGTTTTTACTTCAGAGTACGCTCAAAAAAGCGCGTAATGCTTTTATGTAAATGCGTTTGAACCGGCTGACCAAACATCGAGTGTTTACTGCCTGGGTAGTCCATCATCTCAAACAACAGGCCTTTATCCTGTAAGTGTTTATAAAGCTTAGTACTGTGGGTAAACAACACATTATCATCTGCCATACCATGATAAATCAGCAAATCGCCTTTTAGCCCATCGGCATAAGGGAAGACCGCGCTATCACGATAACCCTCGGCGTTTTGTTGTGGGTGCCCTAAGTAACGCTCAGTGTAATGAGTATCATACAAGGCCCAGTCGGTAACAGGCGCACCCGCAACGCCGGCGGTGAAGTAATCACCGGCTTTAAACAGAGTCATGATGGCCATATAACCGCCATAACTATGGCCATAAATCGCTATTTTCTGCGGGTTAACATGAGGCAAAGTTCGCAGGTACTTAACACCGGTGATTTGATCATCCACTTCGACCTCACCGAGTTTTTTATAGATCGGATCTTCAAAGGCTTTACCACGGTTGTACGAACCACGATTATCTAATTGAAATACCAGATAGCCTTGTTGCGCGAGGAAATGCAAATACAAATTGCGCTGACTCCAACTGTTCGTCACACGCTGAGCATGAGGCCCGCCGTAGACACTGACGACCACAGGGTATTGTTTGCCTGGCACGACATTTTTGGGTTCAAATAAACGGTAATGTAAGGTTTGACCATCTTCGGCCTGTAACGTGCCAAAACGCGGGGCATTCAGCTCGCTATGATAAGGGCCTAACGGATGATCTGCGTTCAAGGTGTTTTGCGCTAACCAGGTGAGTACCTGACCATCAATGGCTCGCAGCGCTACTTTATCGGGCGTTGTGACATTGGAGAAACTATCTATAAAACTGCTGCCATCTTTGGCCACAACCACGGCATGATCATAACCGGCTTCTGTGATGCGTTTAATATTGCCATCTTTTAAACTCACCTGATACAGATGACGTTCTAGCACGCTATCTTTGCGCCCGGTAAAGTACAGCAAACCTTGCTGCTCGTTGACGGCATCTAGCTGATCCACCACCCAGTCGCCCGCGGTGAGCTGACGCAGTAACTTGCCATTAAAATCATAGTGATATAAATGTTTATAACCACTGCGTTCAGAGGCCCAAATAAAGCCTTGGTTATTACTTAAAAAATGTAGGTCATCATGCAGGTTCAACCACGTGTTGCTGGTTTCCGTTAACAGTACTGTTTGCTGATCCGTTTTAAGATCAACCAAGCGCAGTTCTAATTGCTGTTGGTTACGGCTTTGCCATTGATAACTTACATACCGCGCGTTTTTGCTCCACTCGACTCTTGGCAGATAAATATCAGCATCATCACCGTGCGGTAGCCACCTCACACTACCATCGTTTAATGTCACAACACCTAATTGGATGGTCGCATTGGCGGTGCCGGTATAAGGATAACGCTGTTTAAACAATTTAATTTCGTCAGCATAAATTTCATTACGAACGACTTCGGCAACCCCACTTTCATCAGTGCGGGTAAAGGCAATTTTACTGTCATCCGGAGCCCACCAATAACCTGTCATGCGGCCCATTTCTTCCTGTGCCACAAACTCGGCCATCCCGTTTTTAATATCACCACCGCCATCAAAGGTCAGTTGGGTTTCTTTACCGGTCGCTATCTCTTGTACAAACAAGTTTTGCTCGCGAATAAAAGCAACATAACGACCAGTAGGTGAAATGGTGGCATCGGTTTCAAACTCTGGGGTATTTGTCAGCTTTTTTGCTTTATTGCTGGCGAGCTGGTAGTAATACAAATCACCATTTAAAGGGAATAATAAAGCGTCACTACTTTTAGACCAACTGTAACTGACAATACCCGAAGCAAATAAACGTAGTCGCTCGCGGCGGGCTTTTTCTTCATCAGACAGTGTTTCTGCACCACTAATTAAATTGTCGGCATTCACCAGCACACTGTGTTTGCCCTCTTTAATATGGTATTGCCACAAATCTAAACGGTTGGCATCTTCAACTTTGCCCTTAAGATAGGTAACACGGCTACCGTCAGGTGCCATGGTCAAAGAACGAGGCGTCGTGCCGCTTAACACTGGATCGGCGAACAGTCGCTCCAGTTCAAGTTGCTTTGCATCAGCCATAGCGGCACCTCCAAGTAATAAACTGAGTGTTATCAAAACACGTGGTAATTTCACTGGCATTTTTGTTCCTGTGTTTTTACTGTAATTAAGCGTAACGTTTGTATAATGCTTCGATATAAACTGCAAGCGAAAGCAGATTGCGTTAGGCTTATCTGCGCTGAACAGAGGAAATCTTGATGAAACTGACCGAAGTAAAACACCCACTGGTGCAGCACAAAATTGGTTTATTACGCGCAGCCGATATTAGCACTCGCCAATTTCGCCAATTAGCCGCAGAACTAGGGAGCCTCCTGACTTATGAAGCAACCAAAGATCTGCCAACTGAGCAACTGACAATAGAGAGCTGGAACGGCCCTTGCGACGTGCAACAAATTCAAGGTAAAAAAGTGACCGTAGTGCCCATTCTGCGCGCCGGCTTGGGCATGTTAGACGGCGTTTTAGATTTAATCCCCAGCGCTCGCATAAGCGTGGTGGGTATTTATCGTGATGAAGAAACACTGCAACCGGTACCCTACTTTCAAAAACTCGCTGCCGATTTGGATCAACGCTTAGCGATTGTTGTTGATCCCATGTTAGCCACGGGCGGCTCGATGATTGCAACCATCGATTTACTTAAACAGCATGGCTGCCAACAAATCAAAGCTTTAGTGCTGGTTGCCGCGCCTGAGGGGATTAAAGCGTTAAGCGAAGCGCATCCTGACATTGAGCTTTATACCGCAGCGGTAGACCAAGGTTTAAATGAGCAAGGTTATATCCTGCCAGGCTTAGGCGATGCCGGTGATAAATTATTTGGCACTAAATAAGCCGTTAGTGCCCATGCACAGTATTAAGTGCTTAATGCGTATTTTTTTGAAGTGAAAATTCATGCAGTTGATCCCATGGTCTTATAACAGCGCACAGGGTCTGACCGTGCGCGGACAACACAGCGTGCCAAGTGGCAAGCCTGTATTACATTTTATGCACGGTAACGGCTTTAGCGGCCTAACCTACAGCCCCATGCTACGCCAACTAAGCCTACACTATGATTTGTTCTTGTCGGATGCCCAAGGCCATGGTGATAGTGATCATGGTGAGCAGTTTTTAGGCTGGAATAACATTGCGCAGATTGCCGCAGAAGCGTGGTTAACCCATCGCCCATTGTTTGGCACTGCGCCCGTTTACGGCATAGGCCATAGTTTTGGTGGCGTATTAACCGCCCTGATCCACGCCGAGCATCCACAGTTATTTCAAGGGGTGGTATTACTTGATCCGGTGTTATTTCCCCCCTCTATGCTATTACTGGCCAGAACCCTTGAAGGTGTGCGGCTATTTAAAAAAAATCCGTTAGCCAAAGCCGCGTTAAGGCGACGCCAACATTGGCCGGATCGCCCTACTGCCTTAAGTTACTTTCAAAGCCGTAGCCTATTTCAAAGCTGGGATGCACAGGCGCTTAATGCTTATGTTGAACACGCCTTAGCTGACCAAGACGATGGTGTGCGCTTAAAGTGCTTACCCGAGCGTGAAGCCGATGTGTTCAGCTCCTACCCAAGAGGGCTATGGCCGGCGCTTCGTAAAGCAAAGGCACCGGTAAAAATCTTTTATGGGGAACAAACCTTTCCATTTGTCGTCAAAGCCGTGGCTAAATGGCAACAATTAAACAACGGGGTGCAAAGCCGGCAAGTGCCTGGTGGCCATTGCTTTATGCAAGAACAACCGTTACAAAGTGCACTTTGGGTGCGCGAAGCATTACAAGGGTTTGCACCGATAAAATAGGCCTGTTTCCTAAGTGTGCATGCGTTATAATGGCCGAAATGTTTAGGCAGGGATTTCTAAGATGAAAAAGCTAGTTGTCGTCACCGCATTATTATTATCGGCCTGTAGTCAATTACCCGATATCGGCGCTGACAAACCCACCACCTTAAGTGCCGAGAAAAAACCGGTATTAGCCGTACCCATCCCGGCACCGGTTACCGATGCCAACGAAGTGGCTAATAACGATACGACCGAATCGTTAGCAACCGATTTCGAACATATTTTCATTGATACTGATATGACTTTTGAAGGCGTCTTGCCGTGTGCGGATTGCAGCGGCATCGCATATCATATTAATCTGTATCGTGATGGCCGCTTTGAAGCGCGTCAAGAGTATCTTGGCCGTGGCCAAGTGCAATTAATTAGCGGCTCTTGGTTGTTAGAAAAACGCACTTTGCATTTGATTAATCAGCAAAGCACGCTGCCGGTTTTTCATTTTCGCAGCAATCAGCACTTAGTGATGACGGATTTGGCCGGTAAGCCCATATTATCGTCTGAAGCATATCAATTAAGCCGTTATGCCTCGCTGAAAAAGCTCGACCCACGCCAACCGCTACTGGGTATGTATCAATTAAAAAACAATGTTGCGACCTTTATAACCTGTCAAAACGGTGACACCTTACCGGTGGCTAATACACAAAATCATTTACCCATGATGCGCCTGTATCAACAAGATACACGCTTCAATAATAAACCGGTTATTGCCACCTTAGTTGGGCGTAAAAGTGCGGATCAGCACGGTATTGATACGCTTTACATCGATAAATTTGAACAGTTTTGGCCTAATGCCACCTGCCCTGATCAATTTGCCCAAAAACAGTTACAAGGTATTGTCTGGCGTGCTGAGAAAGTGGCTAACCGTTATATTCCACACCAGTTAAATGTTCGGCTTATATTTGAAAAAGACCGTTTATATGGCTTTAGCGGCTGTAATAACTTTAACGCCAGCTATCAGCAACAAGCCAATACCCTGAGCGTGCAACCGCTTGCCAGCACGCGAAAGTTCTGCGCTGACGCCAGCAACATTGAGCAGCAATTTACCGAAAAACTGCAGCAAGTTGACCGCGCGGAAGTGAACGCCGATAAACTGCAATTATTTTATAATAACCAAGTTATTTTAGAATTGGTGCCTGCGGTTAACTAACACAGCTCATTGTTATTTAACATATACCGAAAATCTTCTACGCATAAAAAACCCCAGTGCATGACAACACTGGGGTTTTAAAATAGCCATTAATTATCAGATTGAATTAATTCTTCTTACTATTGCGCCGACGTCTGGCAACCGCACCTAACCCCATAAGCCCACCAAACATCAGCATTAATGCTGAAGGCTCTGGCACACTAGCAGGTACTTGACCAAAAATAATGTCGATCGACGTTGAGGCAGATCTGTTGTTTTGACGATCAAAGGCTGACAACGTAATGGTATACATACCCTGAGTTTGCACATCGAAGCCTAAAGGTTCAAAAAAGCCCAAATTCCATGAATTCTGTGCGACATTATTTGTTGAAAGGTAAGATAGATAATCCGAAACAGAAGAAGTGGTTCTTAAATCATTTGCACTAGTGGTTGTATTATTGCCAATTGAATGATCAAAAAGTGGGTAATCTGCACTGGGATTAATTAGATCAAATTCCACAAAATCAACATTGGCGCTGGGATCATAATCAATCTGCAATAAGTAGGTAAATTGGTTTAAAAATGTTCCCTGATTTCCAGTTGGATCGACGTTAATCGACCAATCAAAACTAAACAATGAACGGTCTACTGGGGCTACACCATCACTAGGCTGAAAAGTATAGGTTTTATTACCATCATAGTTATAGATGCCTGCGGGTTGACCTGCCAAGTTGTAACGCAATTTACCCCGTAGCGCTAACTCAAAAAAACCATCGTTTATACCGGTAAATGACCCATTCGCATTACCAGAACCAAAAATGACATTGGGTGTTACATTACCTGTACCGTTAATTAAAGCGGCATGTGCGGGCACTGCAATTAAGGTCGTTGCTAAAGCTAAGACTGCTGGAAAATATTTCATGATGCATCCTTGTTGTTTATATAACGATTTATTTTACTGTACAAAAAACAAGCAAAACTTTAGCATAAATTAAGCCAATAAATTAATCGCATTAAAATCAGCAGTCTACAAATTAAGGTTTTTATTTTTTGGTTTATTTGTAAAATTTACTGACAGCCAATAGTTGAGAATACCCCCTAGCCGCTCATTCAAATTACAAAAAAACTAAATTGCAGACATAAAAAAACCACCCTAGGGTGGTTTTTTTATTCAAGCAGTGTTTAGACTAAAGCTTCTTTTGCTTTTGCTACGATAGCAGTAAAAGCGGCTTTGTCATAAACAGCGATGTCGGCCAGGATCTTACGGTCGATTTCAATTGAAGCCTTTTTCAGACCTGCAATTAAACGGCTGTAAGACATACCGTTCATCCGTGACGCTGCGTTGATACGCGCGATCCACAGTTGACGGAACTGACGCTTACGCTGACGACGGTCACGGTAAGCATATTGACCGGCTTTGATAACAGCCTGGAAAGCAACCCGGTAAACACGACTACGGGCACCGTAGTAACCTTTAGCCTGTTTTAATACCTTCTTGTGACGAGCATGTGCCGTCACACCACGTTTAACTCTTGGCATTTCTGACTCCTATTAAATTATGCGTACGGCATGCAACGGACTAAGCCGGCAATATCCACTTTTGCGACTAAGGTTTTTGGACCTAACTGACGCTTACGCTTAGAAGTCTTCTTCGTCAAGATGTGGCGAAGGTGAGATTGCTTACGTTTAAAGTTACCTGAAGCAGTCTTTTTAAAACGCTTCGCGGCACCTTTGTTGGTTTTCATCTTTGGCATAGTATTGAAACTCGCATTGTTAAATGACAACGAATAATAAGGCGTTAAAAAACTGCGGCAAGCCGCAGTTTAATAAACTTGAAGGCGCTTATTACTTCTTATTTGGGGCTAGCATCATGATCATCTGCCGACCTTCTACCCGGTTAGGGAAAGATTCACAGATGGCGATATCGCTAAGATCCTCTTTAATACGAGAAAGCATTTCGATACCGATTTCCTGATGCGCCATTTCACGACCACGATAACGTAGTGTTACTTTAGCTTTATCACCCTCTTCAATGAAGCGACGCAGGTTGCGTAGTTTTACCTGGTAATCGCCTTCATCAGTTCCAGGCCGGAATTTAATTTCCTTGATCTGGATCTGTTTTTGCTTTTTCTTTTGTTCTTTAAGAGCTTTGCTCTTTTCGAACAGGAACTTACCGTAGTCCATCAACTTACAAACTGGTGGTTCTGCTGTAGGACTGATCTCTACTAAATCAGCACTTGCTTCTTCAGCTAACCGAATTGCTTCTGTCGTGGTAACGACGCCCAGCTGTTCACCTTCCATACCAATTAATCGCACTTCTGGCAGATTAATTTCTTCGTTTATCCTGTTAGGACGGTTGGCCGGTAATGTTTTCTTTCCTACTTTAATAGTATGTTCCTCCGAAAATTTTATAATTCACTTAAAGCTTATACCCGGTTTTTAATTTCAGTCAGCATTTTCTCGACAAAGCTGGCAACCGGCATTTTGCCTAAATCATCAGCTTTACGTGTTCTGACTGCAATATCACCTGCTTCGACTTCTTTATCACCGACGACAACGAGGTACGGAATACGCTTAAGTGTGTGCTCGCGAATTTTAAAGCCTATCTTCTCATTTCTCAAGTCACTTCTCACTCTAATACCGTGAGATTTGAAAGTTTTTACTAATTCTTCGACATATTCGGCCTGATTATCGGTAATATTCATAATTACCACCTGCGTGGGTGCTAACCACGTCGGGAAAAAGCCGGCGTACTCTTCGATGAGAATACCAATAAAGCGCTCTAACGAACCTAAGATAGCACGGTGAATCATCACCGGAACCAGTTTTTCGCCGCTTTCAGACACGTAACTGGCCCCTAAACGACCCGGTAACGCGAAGTCGAGTTGCACTGTGCCACATTGCCATGCGCGATTTAAACAATCGTGCAGGGTGAATTCAATCTTCGGACCATAAAAAGCACCTTCACCAGGTTGCAGTTCATAGGCAATATCATTGGCTTTTAATGCGTCCATCAAGCCTTGCTCGGCACGGTCCCAAATCTCATCAGAACCAATCCGTTGTGCCGGACGTGTCGATAGCTTCACTACGATGTCTTTAAAACCAAAGGTACTGTAAGTATCAAACACCATCTTGATACATTTAGTCACCTCTGCCTGCACTTGATCTTCAGTACAGAAGATATGCGCATCATCTTGGGTAAAGCCGCGCACGCGCATCAAGCCGTGTAAGCCACCTGAAGGCTCATTACGGTGGCAACAACCAAACTCGGCCATACGCAGCGGTAAATCACGGTAAGACTTTAACCCCTGGTTAAAGATTTGCACGTGGCCCGGGCAGTTCATTGGTTTGATAGCGTACTCACGATGCTCAGACTGGGTAGTGAACATATTATCGGCATACTTTTCCCAGTGTCCCGATTTTTCCCACAACACACGATCCATCATTAATGGACCTTTCACTTCGTCGTAGTCGTACTGGCCCAGCTTCTCGCGTACAAAAGTTTCGAGCTCACGGAAAATAGTCCAACCATCGTTGTGCCAGAACACCATACCCGGTGCTTCTTCTTGCCAGTGAAATAAGCCCAGTGCTTTACCAATTTTACGGTGATCACGCTTCTCGGCTTCTTCTAACTGGGTTAAATAGCCCGCTAATTGTTTTTTGTCTGCCCAAGCCGTACCGTAAACACGCTGCAGCATTTTATTTTTTGAATCGCCGCGCCAATAGGCACCGGCCACTTTCATAATTTTAAAGTGTTGGCAAAAGCGCATGTTGGGCACGTGCGGGCCACGACACATATCAATGTATTCTTCATGATGATACAGCGCAGGGCTGCTATCACGCGGAATATTTTGCTCAAGAATTTCTTGCTTGTAGCTTTCACCACGTGCGGCAAAGGTATCCCAAGCTTGTTGCCAGCTCACCTTGTTTTTTACCACATCGTATTCGGTTTTGGCTAACTGCAGCATGCGCGCTTCTAGCGCCGCTAAATCATCACTGCTGATCGGCTGTTCTAAATCAACGTCGTAGTAAAAACCATTATCGATAACAGGGCCGATAGCCATTTTCACGTTTGGCCAAAGTTGTTTAATCGCGTGGCCTAATAAGTGTGCACAAGAGTGACGTAAAATCTCCAAGCCTTCTTGATCTTTGCTGGTTACGATACTTAAGCTGGCATCTTGTTCAATCAGTTCACAAGCATCAACAAGTTCACCATTAACTTTACCGGCAATGGTGGCTTTAGCTAAACCTGGGCCAATGTCTTTCGCAACATCAAGTACAGTAACGGCATGGTCAAAGGCGCGCTGACTACCGTCAGGCAGAGTAATAACTGGCATGATCAATCCTTTTACAGTGGTGGCCCAAACCAAGGGTCACTTGTTTATCTATGATAAGAGGTTTCGTCACCTTGCTGTGCAGTTAATGGCTTACACGAAAAGCCATCTGCAGAACGTCGGCAGCGAAGCAAAAAAGCGGTGGCTATGGTATCACTTCATGCTGGGTGTGACCAGACAACGACAGGCTTTTACTTCACCGTTTAACCAAAGCCCAGGTAATTGCAGCGTATTGCGCAAAATGGGCGCAATTAAACTGTCGTCAACCGAGCAAAGTGGGCCTGTGGCATAAGGCCCGGCATAAATTAACTGCCCCTGTTCAAATATGAGCACTGCCGGTGCAGCCGGCAAACTAAAACCTGCTGCCTGCAATTGTTCGGCAGAGAATTGAAATTGCCGGTTAGCGGTGATTTGATAACTGTGGGTAAATAAATCGCGATGTTCAGCTGCTAGGCGATTGCAGACACAACCGGTTTGGGTCACGTGCACAACCTGCTTATCATTGGCGGGGGCGATACCCAAGCGTTCGATAGCAAAGGCAGCCGATGTTTGCCTTTGCCATACCCCCGTTTGATCAAACAAGCCATAGTACTGCTGGCCAAAAAGATACAAACCAATACTTGCGATAGCGATCCAACTGATAAAGAGTAATGCGACCAAGCGCACTCGATGTTGCATCTGCATCAGCGGCTACACATTAAACTTTAACGATTCGTTATTAAGCGCCTGCGTAATGTGCTCTAAATTGTCTGCCGTTTTTAGCACCTTTCGGCCTTGCTCATTTTGCTCGCTGGTCATATGGCTCAACTGCTGGGCACTTTGCGCAATTTCGTTACTTGAGGCACTTTGTTGCTGTAATGAATTGGCCATAATATCGGCTGAAGTACTGACTTGCTGCGCTTGTTGCAAAATCGTTTGCAGCAATGTGCCGCTTTGCTTAGCATGCTCACGCGTATGTTGTAGCTGTTCAATACTGCGCTTTACTTCGGTAACCGACTCGCCGCTGTTTGCCAGCAAGCGCTCAATCATCACTTTTATTTCATCGGTAGAGCCGCGTGTGCGAGAGGCTAAGGTACGCACCTCATCGGCAACAACAGCAAAGCCACGGCCTTGCTCGCCCGCGCGGGCGGCTTCAATAGCGGCGTTTAACGCCAGTAAGTTAGTTTGCTCGGCGATAGATTGAATCACATCTAAAACTTTACGAATATCCACGGTTGCTTGAGCAACGTCATCAACTTTTTGGCCAGTATCATTTAATTGTTCTGACAGTTTCTGTACCGAGGTAACCGTGCTTTCAACAGAGCTTCTACCTGCCGTCGCCGCTTGCTCGGCAGCTTTAGCAAATTGCTGTACCTGCTGAGACAAATTAAACACTTCTTCAATGCTGTGCGACATTTGCTCTGTCGCCGCGGCAATTCGATCCACTTCTTTCATCTTTTGTTGCATGCTGTCAGACAAGGCCCCGCCTTCGGCCAGCATGTTTACGGCCTCTGTTCTTAGCGCAACCGTTTGTTGATCGATGATCTTTACTGTGCCTTGCAGGGTATCAAGCACCTCATTAAATCGTTTGATCACACGCGAATTTAAGTCGGCACAGCGCCCTGTTAGCACTATTTTACCGTCCTCGGTTAACAAGGCTTCTGTACTGTCAAACAAGGCTTGCCCCACTGTCGCCTCACGGTAACTTTGCCGAGCAATCACGATTAATACTGCTGACTCCAGCACCACGAAAGCGGCATGTATCATAATAATACCGAAGCTTAAACTTTGTACGGGTACCAAATATACGCCAACATCTTGCATTTGTAGGTACATAAACAACAGATGGTGCACGGCTATCGTAACCGCTGCGGTCAAGATCACCCAAAAGTCGCGAAAGGCAATTAACACTGCCAATAAGGCAAAAATACTAAAATGCATTTCTAACATGCCGGCTGATTGATGAATGTGCAGCGCGGCAAAAAACATAAAACTGACACCAAAGCTAACTCTGGCTAAATAATGATCCCCGAGTAAACGATAAAACATGATCGGTAATAAGGCGCTAGGTACACCAACAACAATAGCGGCCAGCCAACTGCCATGCCAACTGGCGAGAAACAACGCCACTAGCAACAACAGAATATTCACAAGGCTCATAATGGAAAATGCGTGCAGACGAAAGCGTGGAGCGATAGTAGACATAGCTACTCCTGTTTTTGCAGTCTGAAGAGACTGCGACCTTAAGTTTAGCAGTGATTGAGCAACCGCAGCACATTGATATTGGCATTATTAAAAATTGTTCAGAATTTTCAGCCATAATTATAGAAGAGCAAGCAAACAAAGGATCAGTCGCATGTGGCAACAAATAGCAGCACAAATTAGCTTGGAGTTGGATATCGATTTTCAGGTCGAGCGCAAGATTTCGCTTACCGGTGGCTCTATTAATCTGGCGTATAAAATATCCGGCGGTGGCCATGATTTTTTTGTCAAATTGCACCATCGCGAACAACTAGAACAATTTGAAAACGAACAATTATCCTTAGTTTGCCTAGCGCAAACACATTGCGTGCGCGTGCCTAAGGTTATTTGCGTGGGTCAAACGCTCGACAAGGCTTTTTTGGTGCTCGAGTATTTACCGCTGGAGCCAGCCAAAGCCGATCACCCCGCCTCGTGGCATCGCTTAGCCGAGCACATCGCTAAACTGCATCAACAACACGAACAAGCCATGTTTGGTTTTGATTGGGACAATCAATTAGGGCTAACCACCCAACCTAATCAATGGCAAGGTAACTGGAGTAGCTTTTTTTCTGAACAACGCTTGGGTTGGCAATTACAATTGCTATTAGAGCAAGGGTTTGGTTTTGGCAATATTGATCATATTGTGGAGCAAGCTCGTCAGCGCTTAATGCATCACAAACCCAAACCCAGTTTATTACACGGCGATCTCTGGCGTGGCAATGTCGGTTTTACGGCAGAAGGCCCAGTGATTTTTGATCCCGCCAGTTATTTTGGTGATCGAGAAACGGATATTGCTTGTAGTAGCCTTTACGGTAGCTTTCCTGCCGAGTTTTATGATCATTATCAGCAATATTACCCCTTAGCGGCTGATTTTGAAGAACGAAAAGCGCTGTATAATCTGTATCATATTTTAAACCACGCCAATTTGTTTCGTGGTAATTATCTGATCCAGGCACAAGAACAGATCAAACTACTTTTTCACTTAAAAGGCCAAGCATGACCGACTCGAATCACCCGGTAGCATTAGTCACCGGCAGCGCCCTGCGATTGGGCAAACAAATGATTATCAGCTTGCACCAACAAGGTTATCGAGTACTGATCCACTATCGCCGTTCTGCAGCGGCGGCCGAGCAACTCGCCGCGCAATTAAACCAGCTACGCGCTAACAGTGCTGCCACGCTTTGTGCGAACTTAACCGACGATGCGGCAATTGCCCCTCTCGCCCAGCAAGCCATTGCTTGTTTTGGCCGTTTAGATTTATTGGTTAATAACGCCTCAAGTTTTTATCCGACACCGCTGGCTAACGCCCAGTTGGATGATTGGCAAGAGCTGTTTGGCTCGAACGTCAAAGCGCCGTACTTTTTGAGTAAAGCTTTAAGTGCCGAACTGACAAAGCGCCAAGGCTGCATTATTAATATGGTGGATATTCACGCCGATAAACCCTTAGCTGAGCACAGCATTTATTGCATGGCCAAAGCGGCCTTGCAAATGATGACCAAGGCCTTAGCTCGCGAGCTGGCGCCAGCAGTTCGGGTTAATGGTATCGCGCCAGGCGCCATTTTATGGCCAAGCCAGGCGCTCGATGATGCCGATAAAGACATGGTATTACAGCAAGTACCCCTGGCACGCTTAGGTGAGGCCAACGACATTGCCAATACTCTGCTATTTTTAGCACAGGCACCTTACATTACGGGGCAAATTGTTGCGGTAGACGGTGGCAGAAGTTTAGGTGGTGCCAATAAAGCGTAATATGCCGAGCCCTAAACCGCTCAGGCAAAACGGGAGAAGGCAGTATGAAACCCATATTTCAAAGTGTGAATTGCCCTTTTTGTGGTTATCCCAGCGATATTTGCGTGGAAGCCTCAGCAGAGGATCAAGATTACATCGAGGATTGCAGCAATTGCTGCAATCCGATGCATATTCGAGTGCATACTGATGATCTACAACATCGTGTGCAGATCTTCGTCGATGCCGATGACGAACAGTATTACTGAGCTTGCTCAGTATTGGCAAAGCGTGCTGCCATCACGCGCTCAACCGTGCGAATAATCGTCACGGTTTGTTGATCGAGTTCGATATTAATGCGATCGCCAATCACTTTATCGCCTAAAGTTGTTAGCGCCAGTGTTTCAGGGATCAGATACAAACCAAAGCCTTCGGCAGTGACTTTGCCCACGGTTAAACTGCAGCCTTCCACCGCGATAAACCCTTTTGGTTGGATGTAAGGCAGCATGGCAGGATCCACTTTCAGCAGCAGCTGACAGTTTTGCGCATCTTGGGTTTTCCCGACCAATTCGGCCGTTGCCTGAATGTGGCCCGAGACAATATGCCCGCCAAGCTCGTCGCCAAAACGCAGAGAACGCTCTAAGTTCACTCGGCTACCGACCTTTAGCGTACCAAGATTGGTTTTATCTAACGTTTCAGCAATAACATCAAAGCAAACCCAACCAGCAGCACTGTCAAAGTTGGTGGCGGTAAGGCAAACACCATTAATCGCAATACTGGCGCCACGTTGCAATTGCGCCAGATGTGTGGGGGCAACGTTTAGGGTTAAGGTCCTAAGACCGGGTAAATCAGCAATTTGCTTGATGGTGGCGGTGGTTTGCACTATTCCAGTAAACATAAAACCTCAGTTGTGTTAAATTGCGCGGCTGACAACACTGTAGCAAAATTAAGACGGCGCTCATGTTACCTTTTTCCCGCTTTGAAGCCAGAACCATTTTAAAATTATCCGGCCCGATCATTCTGGCACAAGTCACGCAAACCTTAATGATGTTTGTCGATACTGTGATGGCCGGTCGTTACGGTGCTGTCGACATGGCCGCCATTGCGGTTGCGTCAGGCTTATGGCTGCCGATTGTGATGACCTTACAAGGTTTGTTGCTGGCGTTAACGCCGATTATCGCCCAGTTTTTTGGCAGCAAACAAACCAGCTTAGTCAGCCACTATACGTTACAAACCAGTTATTTGGGTTTACTGCTCGCGGCCTTATTGTTTGTATTGATGCTGTTTGCTGAAATTCCCATCAGTAAATTACACATGGAAAGCGAACTGCAAACTAAGACCCTGCAATACCTGTACTACGTTAGTTTTGGGCTGTTTCCTGCTGTCGGTTACATTGTTATGCGTAATTTATTTGAAGGCCTTGGCAATACTAAAGCCAGTATGTGGATCAGCTTTGTTGGCCTGTTAGTGAATATCCCCGCCAATTACGTGTTTATTTATGGCAAATTGGGTATGCCCGCGCTTGGGGGGGCCGGCTGTGGTATTGCCACCAGTTTAGTGTTTTTAGCGATGTTTTTGGCGATGCTTTGCTACGGTTGGTTTAGCCGCTCAACTCGGCCTTATCGGCACTGGCCAGCCAGTTTAAAATTAAATTGGCCAGCACAATGGCAAATCTTTCGTATCGGCACGCCCATTGCCGCGTCTATTTTCTTTGAAGTCACCTTATTCGCCTGTGTGCCGCTGATGATTGTGCATTTGGGGCCGGTGATCGTCGCCGGTCATCAGGTGGCGCATAACTACAGCTCGATTATTTTTATGATCCCGTTGTCACTGGGTTTAGCCACCACCATCCGCGTCGGGCACTTAGTGGGCGAGCAAAATTTGCAAAGCCTGAAAAAAGCCATTGGCTCGGCGTTGATCCTGTCCATGTTGCTGTCGCTGCTCACCATTGTGTTTACGCTATTGATGCGCCAGCACGTGGCGGCCTTGTATTCACCTGATCCTGCGGTAATAGCCTTGGCCAGCTCATTATTAATTTTAGCCAGCTTTTATCAGTTTTCAGATGCCATCCAAGTGGTGTCGTCTTGTGCCTTACGCGGCATGAAAATTACCATGCCGGTATTTTTTATCACGCTAATTTCCTATTGGCCAATCGGTTTTGGCCTTGGCTGCGTACTAGGCTTAACCAACTGGTTGGTTGAACCGATGGGCGCACATGGTTTTTGGATCGGCATTATTGTTGGCTTAACGGTTTCTGCCATTGCCTTAGGTTTCGTGTTACGCAAACAATTAAACAGGATGGAACATGAACATAACGCAGGGGCTACTGCTTAGTGTTGCTACCACACTTTTACTTGGCTGCAGCAAGCCAGCAGGTAAAGCGGAACTCGCGGATTATCAACAACGTTTAACTCGGGTGTTGGCTTTAGACAAAGCGGACATCTCGCTCTTACCTACTACTCCGTTACCGGCCAAAAATAGCCTACTGGTGCCGCAACCTGATTTACGCATGGATCTTTTAGATGCGTTTGCAACGCGCCAGTGTGGTTTAGATCAGCTCATTGCCGAGCGCAACAGCAGCATGGGCCGCGTATTTAGCGTGAGTAAACGGCTTAACTACGAATTACGTTTACTGGCGGTGTTAGCTGATTGCGATCAGCAAGATTGGCCTGAGCCATTAAAACAACAAATAACGGAGGTTTATCAGCAGAAACTCGCACAAATCAACAGCGTGTTTTTAAACATGCTGCAAACCGATGACACCTTGCGCAAACGTTGGCACAACAGTGACAGCATGCTCGCGCCCAATGATAGCAGTGGCTTTAACGAAAGCTTGGCCGCTTTACAGTTGCTAGTAGAATTGAAACATGCTATCGACGCCAAAGATTGGCAACGCGCCAGCCAAATGGATCCTGAGCGCGCGCTAGAAAGTTTATATCGTTATGATTTTCTGTCAAAACTGCAATACAGTTTGCGTTATACCCGCAGTTGGTTTGTGGCGATTAACCCCAAATTACAGCAGATCGCCCCGAGCACACTGTGCACCAATAACCGCAATACCGAACAGTTATCGATATTAACCACCGTTTTTCGCAAGTTTTTTATCGGCGATATCCAAGCCTATCTTGCGCAGCTTAGCCGCTTTCAGCAACAAAGTTGGCCGCTGTTAGATGAACTGTACCGAGATACGGCACTGCATCCTGTGTTAGCGCAGCGCTATTTAGAGCAAGCAGAGCAATTACAACGTTTATTGTTAGCGCACGTGGGATGGTATCAAGAGCTTAATAAGGTGTGCCCGGTAGGCTTAACCTCAAGCTAAGCACACTTAGCTTGAGGTTGTTGCAGGTTATTTACTGTTAGGTTGATAAGGCATACCTTGTTGCCACCACTGGGGTGCTGGCTTACCTTTTAAATAATGGTCAAAAAACTCAAGCATTTTAATGGTGTAGTCAATTTTATTGGCATATTGCTTTAAATGATGCGGCTCACCTTCGTATTGCAACATCACCACCGGCTTATTAAGGCGGCGCAGCGCTAAATAATATTCAATGCCCTGCTCCCATGGCACCGCGCCATCCTCATCACCAAATTGAATTAACATCGGTGTGTTAATGCGCTCGGCAAAAAACACTGGCGAGTTATCAATATAGGGTTTTAAATTCTCAAACATCGAGGGGCCAATCCGGCTTTGCCCGGTTTCATACTGAAACTGCCGCGCTAAACCTGACTCCCAGCGAATGCCACTATAAGCACTGGTCATGTTCGACACCGGTGCACCCGATACCGCTGCGGCAAACATATCGGTTTCGGTGACCACAAAGGCGGTTTGATAGCCAGACCAGCTGTGGCCATGTAAGCCGATGGCTTTAGGATCAGCAATGCCCAAATCAATCAATTTTTGCACGCCCGGCACTAACGACTCGGTGGCACTTGGTCCTGGCGCGCCCTCACGGAAGCGTACATCCGGTAAGAACACCACATAATCTTGGCCTAAATAAAACGGAAAATTCGGTCGGTGGTTAATTTTCATTTGATTATAATGGTTTAGGCGCTGTGAAAACTGCTCATAGTAATACACCATCACCGGATAGCGTTTATTGGCATCATAACCATCAGGCGTTAACACTACCCCTTGTAAACGCTCGCCATCGGCGGTGTTCCAGTCAATTAAATGGCTGTCACCCCAAATAAACTCGCTTTGCTGCGGGTTGACATGAGTTAACTGTAGGCGCTCGCTAAAGTCATAACTGGCTTGCCACAGATCCGGGAATTGCCGGAAGCTTTGCTCGGTAAACAGGTAGCGTTGTTGTTGCTCAAGTGCTTCGACAAAGTCATAGCGCTTTGCACCTTGTACTAAGGTGGTGAGCGTACCATTCGCCAGTTCAAACTTTGCAAAACCATAGCCCTTGTTTTCTTCGTGATACATGGCCAATAACAAGGTGGCGTTTGGCGCGAAGGCAAGCGTCTCATCGGTTTTTTCGACCCGATATTGCACACTGTTAGCACGGCCTTGCTTAGTCAGGTTTTGGCTGCTGCCATCTAAAGCCAAGGCCCAAATGTCGAAGCGATCATACACCAGTACGGCTGAGCTATCCGCAAGCCAGCCGGCTACGCCGTAACTGCGCGCTGGCATGGGTACGTCATTTTCTTCATCGACCCAAAATACGTTAACGTCTGCCCCCAACACTTGCTGCTGGCCAGTTTGGCTATCAAATAGCCGATATTGCGCATCTTGCAAATACACAACAAAGCGACCATCGGGTGATAAGTGCGCCCATTCTTGGCTGCGATTCGCGGTGAATACTGGCTGGCGTTTGCCGGTTTTTAGATCCACGTGCCACATATCATGTAAACGGCCATTCCAGCTCAGCTGCTTTAAATAAGGCCGGCCATTACTAATTAACTGCGCACTGCTGTGCTCGGTTAAGCGCAGCCGATCTGCGATATCATCACTTAACGCCACCATCTTTAAGCTATCAAGCCAAATCACCGACGGGGCAGTACGTTTTTGTGCCTCTTTATATTCCGCTTTTTGTTGGCTATTAATCCGCTCATCCTCGCCATGCCATACCTGCAAGCGCCGATCGGCCAGTAAACGGTTAATGTCATACAGCTCAGCTTCGCTTTGCGGTAAGGCCGGCTTCGCCATTTGCTCGCCCAGATCGGGCCGATGCCCGACAAATAAGCGCTGGCCATCTTTGCTAAAGCGCGGGGCATAATGCTCGCTTAACAGCCAGCCGCTTCGCGCAGTGTTCACTGGTTGTGCGGCCGCAGTACCTGCTGACCAAAGCCATAATTGCTGCGCCGCTTCAGCTTGTTTACTGGCAGTAAGCTGCGCTTTAGTTGGGCCTGAGAAAAACGCTAACTGCGTGCCCTGCTGATTAAATTGCAGCTGTTGCAGTTTTTGCAAAGCGTGAGCTAAAGCAGCATATTGCTTATCCGCTGCACTGTCCCAGACAATCAGCGCTTGCTTAGCGGCGCTCTCAGTCTCTTTTTCCTGCTTGCTTGCCTTATCAGCCTGCTGAACAACCCAAGCCACTAAGGGCCCGGTTTCAGCTGCCGCAAAGTCGGTCACCTGCCCTAAGGTTGTGAGTTTACCACTGGCTAAATGCAGCGCTTGTAAGCTTTGCGTCTCGTCCTTGCTGTCGGCTTTACGTACCAGTAACAGCGCATAGTGGCTGTCACCGCTAAAGGCAAAACGGTCAATATTGGCAATCACCTGGCTTTCGCCGGTGGCGGTATTAAGTAGCACCGCGTTTTGCTCAAGCGCATCGCGGGCTTTTTTATCTGCGGCTTGTTCACGGGCTAACAAAGGCGCTTGCTGGCGAAACAAAGCAAAAGCGCCATCGGCGCTCACTTGGCCGCGATCGGCATTTGGCACGCTAAACTGTTGCCCTGTAGCAATGTGCACTGCATAGCCGGTGCTATCACCAAAATCTGGCATGGCGGTATATACCATAACCTGCTGGTTTTTACTGACTTGGCGCTGGCTAATCTCCCGAAACTGCATAATGTCATTCAGGCTTAGCGGCTTAAGATTGGCCGTACTGATTTGACTGGATTGGATCACAGCCGAGGTTGTGACATCGCCGCGTGCCATAGGTGTAGTGCTTTGATACTGGCTACAGGCGACACTGGCAAATGCCAGCAGCAAACAGCCAGCCAGGCGGCTAAAGCCGCGAACAGTATTAGACATAGAACCCTCAATAACGGTGTTTATCGTTTTATTTTGTCAAAACTTACCACAAGCCAACAACGTTGTGGCAAGCCATAGCCTGAGCACCACCCTAGATACGACCAATTCCAAGCCATGTGCGGTTAATTACCCCACAATAGCGCCCACCGCAGGCCAACACGGCTAAATTTCAGCCAAACACATCAAACAGGCAGAAAAACACTTGCCAACACGCCACTAGCGCAATAACATAGCGCCCGTTGTCGATGACAGTTATCAACAACCACTCAGTGTGCGTCCTTAGCTCAGCTGGTTAGAGCACTACCTTGACATGGTAGGGGTCGGTGGTTCGAGTCCACTAGGACGCACCAAAAATTTCAAACAAAAAAAGCCGCTCATTGAGTGGCTTTTTTTGTTTTTAAAGCATTGAATAAAAGTGTTTTTTTGAAACATCGGCGATTAAATTAGAACTGCATTTAATTTAAAAGCCCCTCACCAGCATAATACAACAATCTTACAACTTCCTGATCATGTAAAACACTTCCGAATATTCAGTTAAAAATTAAATTATTTATTAAAAATTTTCTTAGTCTACGTTTAGAATTAACATTGAGTTTCAGAGTTGATGTTTTTAATACACTGAACATCAGCTTTGAGTGCGTCAATTTCTTTTCTATGATTAGCTGAAAATTCCATAAGTTTAGTGATTTCAGAAATCTTCACTTCTCTAATGTGCTTATCAATAGACTTTAAATGTTCTTCTTGACTTTTTATTTTCACAATCAGTTCTTGGCTTTCTTTTTTAGCATCAGCAATTTGTTTTTGATAGCTTAGCAGCTCAACATTTGTATCCTGAAATGCTTTATACAGTGTCTTGTATCCAAATCCCCCCGTCAACAAAAGCGTGAAAAGACAAATATAAAATATCTTAGAATCTCTACTTTTGGTTTTTTCTATAAAATTATGAAACTCTTTTTCTTGCATTAATACACGCTCATTATAATCTGCGCTCATACCCCCCTCCTTTAAGCTAAAAATGCTATTTATTTCGATTTAGAACTGTTTTTGATAAAAGAGCAACAAAAGCATCTGCATTTTTTACACAATCACTCGACTTAAGAATTGTAAAAGCTTTTGTAAAGTCTTTGGTTTCGAAATGCATAGCAAATGTAATAGAATGAGCACAATTACTAGCCCTATTTCTACAGAAAAATAAAATTATTATCAGTGTCAAAATTATTACTTCTAAAAGTGCTACTCGCCAGCTTTCATCGATAAAAAAAGGTACGAGAATTGCGGAAATAAATGATGCTATCATTCCATAAAAGAATATATCCTCTTTAATTTGTATTCGCCGATGTATACTTTGCAAAGGAGAGTCCTGTAAAGTATTTGCCATAATGCAGCCCTCAATCATGATCCTAAGTTGAGTATTAAAACTGTCAAAATTTTTTAAACATGCAATAGATCTTTATATAAAATCACACAACCAATAAAAATATAGCTCAGGCGGCTCTTTAGTAAAGGTCAAGTAAACAAAAAATCATAAAAAATAAAACTCTATTTAATCAGCTAGATGCACTTAATTTTAATGCTCAAACCCTACAAAAGCTTTATTGGTAAGCTAAATCTAATAGACTGAGTATTTATAAGTATTATAATTGAGAATATAGAATATTTTGTGTAAATATTTGTTTATCATAACGATATTCTGTTACCGAACATAATCATAAACTGCGTCGTGACAGGCATAAAATCTCGTATCGGCATTGTCCACTTTTTAGCAATCTGGTGTACCTGATCTGTACACGCTTACAGATGTGTCAAAAAATGTTAGTACGGATA
Organism: Rheinheimera sp. UJ51; assembly: GCF_020819615.1. NCBI lineage: Bacteria > Pseudomonadati > Pseudomonadota > Gammaproteobacteria > Chromatiales > Chromatiaceae > Rheinheimera > Rheinheimera sp. UJ51. The sequence continues at coordinate 367,846 of NZ_JAJHOG010000003.1, read as the reverse complement.
ACAGGGATGCTCACGCTAACCGCGCACTAAAATATCAATTCACGGCAAGATAGTGCTGTGCGTATTGTATTCAGTAAAATGATTCGAGACATTGCTACTGTGCAATAACAACATTGCTCCTCCGTGGTCTAGATGGCACTTTTCTCACAATACACACTCTGCCACCTTGCCTGTGCTGGCTTGGTTTGGGCGCTGTCCGCTCAACCTGCCCTTGCTCAAAACAGCACCGCATCTCTCGCTTATTGGACCGATGTGGTCCGCACCAAAACCTTCGATGAAAGTCAGGGCGTCTATGACAATATGATGAATGTTAGACGTTGGATCCTAATGCGATCCGGCCACTGCACCGAGCGTAATCGTCATGTGATTTTCGATATGCGGGGTAACGTTCTCACCTATTTGGACGATGCGGATAATGCGCTGCAAACCCAATTAAACATCAATCAAAGCCGTCAAGCACTTGTGCAACAAGGCAGCGCCTTAGCTTGGGTAGAAGGTAACAGCCAAACGGTCGGTTATCCTTTTGCTATAAGTTGCCATCAACCTCATGTTGATTTACCCCGCGCTATTGCCCGTTACTTAGGCGAGGCCCCAGAGGGGCGTTTATCTGGTAATTGGAATGGCATCAAGGTTGGCACGCCGCAAAAGCCGATGTCAATCCATGAAGTATTGCAAACGGTGTATAAAAAAAGAGTGCAGCAAAAACGCATTACTTTGCCGGCTAGCTTACTGCCAGATTTGACCGGCATGCTCATTATTGAAAGTGGTGGCGTGCGCGAAGCAAAATCCAAAGCCAATGCGCGAGGTATTTTGCAACTCCCCCCTTCCGCACTTAAAGATTGCAGTGTGCCGATCAATAAACAACTGCACAGTATTGCTCAAGTTGATTGTGCTTTATGGTTGCTTGAACGCAATCATTGCATGCTGCAACCGGTGTTTGCTGCCACCTTTTATCATTTACCAGAAGACAAACAAGAACAGCTTTATCGCTTGTTATTACTTCAGGCTTACCATGGTGGGCCTGGACGGGTGAAATCGTTGTTGTTAGATACCGAGTTAAACGCACCGGCGACTTATTTTGCCGCGAATCATCAAAACTTTAGTGCCGGTGATATCGCTTTTGGTAAGATGTTTCACAATTTAGGCCGCAACAGACTGGGTTTTGCTTCATTGTATTACACTGCAGATATCCGAATTGCTCAGCAACTGCTGCAATCCAAAAACAGTGCTTCGCTATTTCCTGGCTAGCAAAAACAAATGTTAACGGCATCCCCCTAAGCCTTTTACCGGTCTGAGGCGGCAAATAAGCGCTTAAACAAAATTTAATTGCTTAATAAGACTAGGGCTTGTTGACGTTTTCTCTTTAGATTTTGTTCGTTTGGCGATGTTTTGATCGCGAAACGAGGAGTGTAATTTAGTTATTCTAAATAAACGACAAGTGAAGCTACCGCATCCTGCTCTCGCCCCTGACCTACATCCATGTAAGCCACAAAGAGCAAAGCATCGCCAGACGAACCCTTTGGGCAGCGTGTGGCTGGCATTTCTACTGCGTTATACAAAATATATCCTATATTTCGCCTTCGGCCAGCAGAGCTGTTCCCGTTTGTTCCATACAAACGGGTCACTTGTTGATGTAGCATAACTACACCGCACAAGCTCTGCATTGTATAAATACCAGCCACTCAGCTGCAAAAACAACCAGCAAACGTCAACAAGCCCTATTAACATGGCCAAAAGATAAAGACACTTTGAATGAAGGGTGGCTTTATTAAAGGATCACTTCGCAGATAAACGGAGTTGAGCAGCTGAAGTTCTAGCATTTCAATCTAAACAACAGCTAGCACGATTCTTTGGCTCTCTGCGCTAAATCTTACACCAACTCACTTCAACTCTCGCGGCGGTGTAGATTTGATGTAATGCCGAGTTGTTATTTAATTAGCAAATATTGCTGCGCGGCGGTATCGGTTTGTAAGCCAAAATGCCCCAAATTATAGTTGTAAGTGGCGTTTTCACCCCAGATACTGCTGCTATGTACGCCATACACTAAGCAGCTGCCGGTAGAGCAAACCACCTGATCAATATAGCTTTTAATGGAATACACCTTATTACCAAAGCGCGTGCCATAAATGCTATCTAAAAACGGGCTGGAAACCGATAACCCCTTGCTGCCGCAAGTACTATTCCATACATTGTATGGATACACACCACAGCTCAATAAGCCCCGAAAAGCCCCCGCTATACCCACAAAGCTGTTTACTTGCGAGGCGATGGCCAATTTATCAATTTGCTGAGCGGCTAAGGTCGCGCCCATAGAATGGCCAATCACATCAATTTTACCGGTGCAAGACTGGTTTAACGCCGTCACCAAAGCATTTCTTACCGGTGTTTCCTCGGTGCCGTTATGGTCATTACAGGCCGCACAGGTTTTCGAACCCCAATCAGGTCGAAAAATATCACTGCTGGTGTAGCCTTTACTGAGTAAGTAGTTATAAGTGTTATCCCAACTGGCGGGGGTTGCCGTGTTGCCGTGTACAAGCACAACGGCATCAACACAAGCCGCATTTACCGCTTGGCTGAACATCAACAGTAACAAAGCCATTAGTGTTTTTTTGTTATATATGTTTAACTCCTGGTTGTTTTCACCATCAAGTTAAACAGTTGCTGAAATATTCACCATAACACTTTAGTGCTGCTCATCGAAGCAAAGCCTGCGGCCCTGTATAATCTACCAACCAATAGCTAAAGCCCCAAAAGCAAAAAAGGCCGCTGCATGGCAGTGACCTTTTTAGTACTGTAACCCTCGCTGCAAGCAAAACTTGCTGGCTCAGGCATGGCGTTAAGCCATTAGATTACAGCGATTTTTGAAGCTTGTGGGCCTTTTTGGCCGGCCGTTACAGTGAACTGCACGCGCTGACCTTCTTGCAGGGTTTTAAAGCCTGTGTTTAAGATTTCGCTGAAGTGTGCAAACACGTCTGGGCCTGAAGCCTGTTCAATAAAACCAAAGCCTTTCGCTTCGTTAAACCATTTTACGATGCCGGTAGTTGGAGTAGACATAAGAGTTACCTGTATTAATTAAATTAAATGAGCCTTAAATAAGGCGGTGCTGCTGCAAGAGATGTTTAAGCTTATGAATACAGGAAGGGATACTAACGGTAGTAACATTCAAGGTTTGCATAAAAAATGAACAAGCTAATAAAGCCTGCGTAGTGTATCGCTTTTCACTGGGCTGTCAAAGCTTATCCTATAAAAAACTGAAAATAAATTTTAAAGCTGTTGTAAATAAAACTTAAGCCCCACAACTAGAGGCTTTAACAAGCTTAGCCTTCAGCCTGCCACATGACATAAGTATTAGCCTGCTTTACCGCCGCCAACAATTTCAATTGAGGCTTTGCTCGAGTGGCCAGCGGCACGAGTGTGACCTCGCCTTTGGCAATCTCAGCCAGCTTGTTGCATGTCTTGCCATTTGCCAATTCAGTTATAAAAAAATGTCCCTTAACGCCCTTTAAACAGCAGTATTCCAGTCATCAGCTCAGGCTTAAATTAAGCCTTACTTAAGAAAACATCATGATAATGCCTGCTAAGTAGCACTTTTGTCGTTAATGCTTAGTTTGTATTTGCGCTTAGTCACGCAGAGGCATGCCAATTTAGTTTAACGCGGCGATGGGTTTAGTTGCCAAAGCATGTCACTTGGGCTTAGCGCTACGTAAATAGCCTTTGTCCTACTATATAGGGTGAGTGATAGTATGTTGGTTCGTCAGTTTTTCTCAAATCGCGCTATGCTCGGGCTACTGGTAGCCTATGCCATCCTGATGTGGGTGTTAGATTATGCCGGTGGCGATGTGTGGTTTGCTCGCTTTTTATATGCGTTAGAAGGCCAACAGTGGCTATTACGTGATCATTGGCTCACCCAAACCGTTTTGCATGAGGGTGCCAGAAGCCTGAATTATATTCTGGTTTTGGCTGTGCTACTCACCACCTTATATTACGGTTTACAAGCAACACGTTATCCAACCAAAGCGCGAGCCTACGCTGCGTTGAGCTTATCCTTGGCGGCCTCTTTTTTTATTGTCGCTTACCTTAAAACTATCACTAATGTGGCCTGTCCCTGGGATTTGTTGGCCTTTGGTGGCAGCGAGCCTTATATTCATTACTTGCAAATAAAACCGTCTTTTTTACCCTACCATCGTTGTTTTCCGGCGGGCCATGCTAGTGTCGGTTTTGCTTGGGTGGCACTGTATTTTTTCTTTGAGAAAACCGCGCCCACTTGGCGCTTTTCTGGCTTAGCCTTAGGGCTAGTGGCGGGCAGTGTTTTGGGTATGGCGCAGCAATTACGTGGGGCTCACTTTTTGTCGCATGATTTAACCACCCTACTACTTTGTCTAAGCTGTGCTCGATTTTGCTTTATGCTCTTTTTTAAAACAGAAACGTCACGGGTTGCTCATACAAGCTAACTTAGCCCCATGAGGTTAACATGCTGCGGTTGGCCTTAAAAACGTGGGAAGATTGAACGAAAACATTGCGTTATCAGGCTGAAACAGCCATGCTTAATTAGCTTAAATCGCATCTAACCTTAGCTATTACAGCAACGACTTTTGTGCAGTAAAAACCTGCCTTCTTATTTATCACTTTCAATGGTGTAGGCTCTATGTTGAAGCGTCGCTATGCAGTTTAACAGTATCAAATTCTGGTTGTTGTTGGTGATCAACAGCATTATTTTTGTCAGTTTAAGTATCACCGCTTATATTTCTTACAATAATGCGCTGCATGAGTTAGACGAGATTTACGATGCGCAATTAGCGCGAAATGCTCGCTTGGTAAGTGCCTTGCTGCATAACATTTCGTTTGACGACACCGAGTTACCTATCATCATCGCCGTACCCAACATTATTGACAGCGGCGAAAACCAAACCGCCGCGCAACAACGGCAATATTCCGGCCATAAATATGAACGCAAGCTAGCCTTTCAGGTATGGCAACATGACAACTTGCTGATGGAATCGGAAAATACCTTAAGCTTTCCGCCTTTGGTTAAAAACGAAGGTTTCCATGAATTATTTTATCAAGATGAATTATGGATCAGCTTTGTGCTGTATCTACCAGAGCAAGATACTTGGGTGGTGACGGCGCAGCGAGAAGATGTACGCGAAGAGATGAGTGGTCATTTAGCCTTAGCACAAATTAGACCGATTTTAGTGTTGCTACTGCCTTTAAGTATGCTGATTTACATTGTGATTAAATGGGTGCTATTACCATTAAAACAACTAGCACGGCTAGTGGCGGCCAAATCGCCTGAACAATTAACCGAAATTACCTTGGCGCAACCGGCCGAGTTACAACCGATTAAGCTAGCGATAAATCAGTTGATCCATCGCGTTGCCCATCATTTACAACAAGAAAAGCGTTTTACCGCTGACGCCGCGCACGAACTGAGAACCCCACTCAGTATTTTGCAGCTGCACTGTGCCAACTTATTGGATGCGAAAACACCAGAAGAAATCAAAGAGGCGGCAGCGTCGATCTTACTTGGCAGTAAGAAAATGACCCATCTAGTGAATCAATTATTGCAGCTTAGCCGCGTAGAGCGGATTGCCGATACCGCTTGCAGTCACACGCCGTTGTCGCAACTGTTGAACAACAGCTTAGCCGCATTACCGCTGCCGCTTTTAGAAAGCACAGAATGGCAGCTCACTGTGGACCCCGCATTGCGTATTTACGGCGAACCGTTTTTACTGAGTATTGTATTTAAAAATCTACTGGAAAATGCAGCTAAGTATGCAGAGCCGGAGCAGCAAGTTAGCGTAACGGCCGCTAAAAATGACGACAATGCATTGGTTATTTCTATCATCAACCCATCGCAAATTAAACCCGATGTTAACCGCATGGGTGAGCGGTTTTATCGCGATCCGAAACATCAATCTATCAACGGCAGTGGGCTGGGGTTATCTATTGTGATGCGGATTGTCGAGTTACATCACGCCAATATTAGCTATCAGCTTGCGGCGGATACCTTTAACGTCACGCTAACGTTCCCGCATAAAGAGTGCTCTAGCACGGCTTAAAAAGGCCTAGCAGAAGCTAGCCAACAACGCTTCACCGCGAAAACGGTTTATCTGCTGCAAGCAGATTAAATAAGCCCTCAGCCAAAGGTTGCTAAGGGCCTGGTTATCGACTAACGAAATCCCAGTTCATTCATGTAGCGATGGTATTGCTCAGATACCGCAGCACATTGCGCCATATAATCATCTAAGCTTTTGTTTAACCGTGCGGCTTCGTCATTCAGAAAGCGGATCACGAATTGATCAGAACCCGGCATTTTATGGGTTTGTTGAAACGTAATAATTTGGCTAAGGGCATCACACATCCCTGTCGCTTTGGCGACGATCATCATTTGGATGCGTTCATCCTTCTGCTGTTTTGCGGCTTGCGCCTCAGAAGCGATGCTTTGAAACGTTATACAGATAAAAATCAGGCTTAAAAATTTGCTCATGTTGATACTCCACACAGCTCATAACATTATCAGCTGGTTATAGCCTGTGTCAGCCGGCTTTACAAGCCCAGTTGGCGGGCGTCTAGGCAAACATAATCATCATGCCGCAGCGGCTTTACTCTGCATGCCTGTTACCACGTTGGGACGGGTTTAGCCTTATAGCGCTAAACCCGATTATCGCCGGCAATAGCGCCGCTTTATGAGTTTGAAAACTCGACTACCGTATCATCACGTAATAGCGTGGATTGAGCTGCCTCGTCCGAGGTGTCGGGGGTGATAAAATCAATTTCTAACGCGGCTTTTTCAACAAAATAACTGGGCAGTTCAGCTTTTATCGCCGGAGCAAGATTTTTAAACTCACCCACCTGTTTCACCAAGTTACCTTTGCCACTGACCAGTTGATTTTCAGCGGTGCTGTAGGCCTCAGTTGCGGTATCTAAGCCTTTTTTAATCTTTTCAAAACTGCTTAAAAAAGTATTCAGCTTTTTAAATACGGCCTCAGCTTTACTCGCCAGCGCCGCCGTATGTTTGTTTTGATCTTCATAGCGCCACAGCTGACGCACAATGTTCAAGCTGGTTAATAAGGTGGTCGGTGTCGCGACCAGCACATTGTTTTCGATAGCCTGCTGAAATAAGCTTTCGTCTGCTTTTAACGCTTCAACAAAAGCAGATTCTATTGGAATAAACATAAACACCATTTCCGGTGAATTCAGACCCGGTAACTTGTAGTAATCGCGATCAGCCAGTTCTTTAATGCGGCTAGCTACTGCGCTAACGTGCTCTTTTAAAGCTTGTGCCCGCTCAATGTCATCCACACTATTCACATAGCGGGTATAAGCATTCAGCGATACTTTGGCATCAATAATAAGGTGTTTACCCTGCGGTAAATAGACCACCGCATCAGGCCGCTGCCGCCCTTCACTGGTGCTGAAACTCACTTCTCGTTTGTAATCGGTACCTAGCTGCAAGCCAGAACGATCCAACACATTCTCTAGCACCAACTCACCCCAATTACCTTGCAGTTTTTTCTGGCCACGTAACGCGGTAGAAAGCTCATGGGCTTCGGTGGTGATTTTCTGATTTAGCTCTTTTAATGAGGCGAGCTCTTTGCGTAATTCACCTTGCTGTGAGGTTTCACGATGATGAATTTCTTGCACTTCTTTTTTAAAGCTATCAATCGATTGTTGAAACGGACTCATCACCGCACTTAATGACAGCTTACTGCTCTCCTGCAAAGATTTGGTTTTCGCTTCTAAAATATCGTTCGACAACACTTTAAATTGCTCTGCAAGGCTATGTTTTTGTGCCGTAAAATTGGCAACCTCACGCGCATGGCTGGCTTCGCGTTCAGCTTGCTCGGTTTGCAGTTGCGTATAAGCCCGATTTAATTGGCTTAATTGATGTTGCAGTGCGTCATGCTTGTCGGCGGCTTGGCTCAAGCTGGCTTTCATGTCTTGTAACTGCAAACGCGTTTCTTGCTCGGCCACTTCGGCCGCTTTAGCTTTTTTGCCTTCTTGTGATAACTCGGCTTTTAACACACTGACTCGCTCTCGCTCCTCTTGTAATTCTTGCTGAGTGTGCATTAACCGCTGACGTAACTCTGTGGCCATTTCACGCTGTGCCCGGCCCTCTGCTTGTGCCGCTTCGAGCTGTTTTTCGCTGTTATGTAAAACTTGTCTGAGCTTATCAAGATCTGCACGCAATAAGCTAAGCTGTTGTTTTTGCTCACTCGCCTCGCTAATTATCCGTTTTTCGTTCTGTTCAGCATGCTGTAATTGCGCGTGTAACCGGCTTTGCGTTAATTCCTGTTGGTGGGCAGCTAACTCTTGTTGTTTAAGCGTGGTTTGCAGCTGCTGATGCTGGGCATGAAGTTGCCCCAGTGCAGTGCGCTCATTCATTAATTGCGTGGCTAATTCCGCATTTTTTCGAGCAAAAATCGTTTTTGCTACTAAAAAACTGATTAACGCTAACACCAACGCACTTGCGCTCAAAACAACAATCAACTCAGGTGTCCACTGCAAAGAAAGCATGATTTATCCTTAAAATTCAGGGCTTGCGAAGATCCCAATACCATCAAACTATAAAGCAATCACACTGTAAATGCAGCTTCGCCGTTAAAATATGTTGGGCAAAACAGCCAGCAGCACGCCTTTGCGTTAAGGCTGTCATAAAGGCTTCATTTGGTTTTCACCATAGTGTCATCTGCAGCACCTGTAATAGCAGCAGATTTCGCCAGAGATAAAACAGATGAATACACGACAAAAATTAAGTTTATTAGATAATCAACTGTTCTTTCGCGTCAACTTGGTTGGCCAAATGCCGTCGATAAAAAAGCTCAGCTTGGCCTTATCTCGCTGTGGCGATGGCCCCTTGTATTTACTTTGTGCGTTATTAATTTGGCAGTTTGAGCAACACCAAGGTCAGCTGTTTTTTCAAAGCTGCTTACTGGCTTTTGCCATCGAGTTACCCCTGTACTTGTTACTAAAAAATGTCATTCAACGCGAACGCCCTCGCGGTGCCGTCCAGCATGGTTGGACACCGGCAATTCGTCCCTCTGATCGTTTTAGTTTTCCTTCTGGCCACACGGCTGCAGCCTTTCTGTTTGCTTGGTTGCTGGCGGCCTTTTATCCAGCGTTTACACCCTATTATTTATTGCTGGCAAGTGGCATTGGCCTATCCAGAGTTCTTTTAGGTGTGCATTACCTGACAGACATCCTTGCCGGTGCAGCCTTAGGCTCGGCTATTGCCCTACTGCTGCTGGGCAGCCAGCTTGTTGTAATATAAAGACACTAAACCCGATGAAAATACTCTATGGTGTGCAGGCAACCGGAAATGGACATATCACCCGTGCGCGTGCCTTGTTACCGGCATTACAGCAACAAGGCATCGAGGTAGACTTTTTATTCAGTGGCCGCTCTGAAGCGAAACTGTTTGATATGGCGATGTTCAAAGACTATGGCTGGGCTAACGGCTTAACCTTTAGTAGCCGTAATGGCAAGGTACAGCCGTTAAGCACGTTACGCCAATTAAAGCCTCTGCAGTTTATAAAAGATGTGCGTCAGCTCGATGTTAGCGCTTATGATCTGGTGCTAACAGATTTTGAGCCGGTGAGCGCCTGGGCCGCCAAGCGCCAAGGTATTTTATCAGTGGGTTTAGCCCGGCAGTATGCTTTGCGTCATCCGCTGGCGGGCAAGCAGTCGGTTAGCTGGTTAAAAGCTGCCGTCAGTGCTTTTGCGCCGGCTCAACACTATTTAGGTGTGCATTGGCAACCTGATTATCCGGATCTGCTGCCGCCATTATTGTCGGCGCCGGCCGTTTTTAATAAGCCAGCTAACCCTGCTAGCTTTGAACCTTTTATCTTGGTGTATTTACCTTTTGAACACCTTGCACAAGTTTTAGCTTGGCTAAAGCAACACCAGGCTTGGCAATTTAAGCTCTACACCGCCATTGAGGCGCCTTATCAAGATGAAAATGTCAAATTATTGCCATTCTCTCGACAGGCTTTTCCGCTTGATTTACACCACGCTAGCGGTGTTATTTGTAACAGTGGTTTTGGCCTGTGCAGTGAAGCACTGCGCGCTGGCAAAAAACTGCTGATCAAGCCATTAAAGGGGCAAATCGAACAAGCCTATAATGCCTATACCTTAGCAAATATGGCCAAAGCGAGCGTGTTCTCTGACTTTACGGCCAACATCTTAGACACTTGGTTACAACAAGAGGCTGCTCAACCTTACCCTTTCCCTGATCCCCTGCCCGCTGTAGCGCAATGGCTTAAACAAGGCTGTGTTCGCCCCGTGTCGGATGTTGTACGCCAAGCTTGGCAACATAACGAATAGACGCGGTGATGCTTAGCTTAAACCCGCAAAAAAGTTGATCTAGAACAGGTGGCCTAGCCAGTTTGCTGCTAAGATTAGTTAAACCTAATTAATAACTAATTAAGGGCAATACCAATGAGTGAACTTAGAACGGTTTCAGTTAATGCCAACATGGATACGGGCTTTGCCATTACCGGTGTCATGGATGGGCACACGGTTGTTATCGACCAACCTGTTGCCGCTAAAGGCAATGGCTTGGGCCCGACGCCGTTGCAAATGTTGTTATTTACCGTGGGCGCCTGTATCGGCACCATTGGTCGGATCGCGGCCTTCCAACAAAAAATCACCTTGCGCAGCATGCAAATAAAAGTGGATGGTGATTACAACCCTGCCGGCTTGCTTGGCAAAGCCACTGCTGATCGAGTGGGTTTTACGGAGATCCGCATCAGTGCCGTGATCGATGCCGATTTAACCGATGAACAAAAACAACAGTTTTTAGATGAAGTCTGTCAACGTTGCCCCTTGCATGACAATTTAACGCACAGCAGTATTGTGGTGCATAGTTTAGCCTAGAAATAGCCATTTTCTGGCAACCTGACGCTGTGCTTCGGTTGCCACTCACTTTTCACTGCTTAGAACTGCAAAGGCTCATAAAAAATTGATTGATAACACTTTTTACATAGGAGCTCACATTAGCGCTCGCTGTTTTAACCATAACTTTAACAGCTAAACTAATACCGACACTTAGCGCTAATACAGGCTATACTGTTTAAGCATTACTCGCTATTTTTCGGCATTATGCTAAATATTGAATGGTTTTCAATCACTTCTGGATGCATACTTTCATTGCATTTTTTAAACCTCATTAAAATAAAAGGCTGTTATGCGGATTGAAAAAAGATTATTGATTCTCGACGATGACGAATTAATCTGCAAAACCATAGCCGATGTGGCTAAAAAAGACGGTTTTACTGTTCGATATACCACGGATTACCTGACCTTCCAAAACCTGTTAGATAACTGGCTGCCCCATAATGTCATTATCGATTTGAATATGCCAACGATGGATGGCGTACAAATTCTTAATGCGTTAGCCGATCAGGGCAATCAAAGTAAAATCGTTATCTGTAGTGGTGTCAGTGAACGCATAATCGAAGCGGCAGCACGTTCGGCCAAGGCGCGAGGGTTAAATATTATCGGTATTTTACCCAAGCCTTTTTATGTCAAACAAATACGTGATGTGCTGCACGAGCCACTGCACAACGATAATAAACATGCTTTAAAAAACGTGTTGCAGCAGCAACAAGCCTACGATGTTAACGCTATAAAAAATAAATTAACGCATGCCATTGAGCACAACATTATCACCTTTGCCGTGCAGCCCATTATCAAATGCCGAACTCATCAAATTAAAGGCTTTGAAGTATTGGCGCGTTGGCAAGATGATGAACTGGGGTTTATAAGCCCTGATGTGTTTATTAAGATTGCGGAAAACCACCACTTAATTGACGCTTTAACCTTACTTATCTTTAAGCAAGCGCTTACCTGGTTCAGCGAACTGATGCAGCATTGCACGTTGCTGAGCAAAGAGCATAAAAACAAACTGACGCTGTCACTGAATATCTCTGCTTGCTCATTACAACAAGATCACATGGTGTCGGAATTAGCCAACCTGTGTGCGGATCTCACTATTAGCCCAAGCAATGTGATCTTAGAACTGACTGAAACGGCGGCAATGGAAGATCCGATCTTATCGATGGATTTGCTCACTCGGCTGCGTTTAAAAGGGTTCAGGTTATCTATTGATGACTTTGGTACCGGGTTTTCGTCAATGCTGCAATTAGTACGTTTGCCCTTTTCCGAATTAAAAATTGACCGCTCTTTTACCATGACGGCTTTAGAGGCGGAAGAATCAAAAATCGTGATTAATGCCACCATTGAACTGGCGCATCGTTTGGGCTTAAAAGTGACCGCCGAAGGCATTGAAGATGAGGCTACACTGGCATTGCTAAAAAGAATGAATGCCGATAATGCCCAAGGCTACTTTATTGCCAGGCCCATGGCGGCAGACAAAGTGACAGCATGGATTGAGCACAATACTCAGGCCTCGGAAGAGAAGCGGATCGCCATTTTAAAAGCCTATGAATTGCTAGATTCGCCCGAAGAAGAGCGCTTTGATCGGATCACACGTCTGGCGGCTCGCTTATTTAACGTGCCCGTCAGTGTGTTTTCGTTGATCGATACCAACAGACAATGGTTTAAATCTCGCAAGGGTACTGATTTAAAAGAAACACCTCGCTCAGTGGCTTTTTGTGATCATACCATTCGCGAGCAACATACTTTCATCGTGCCAGATGCGCAACAAGACGAACGCTTTAAGCGCAATAGCTTAGTCACAGGCTCACCCCATATTCGTTTCTACGCCGGTTACCCTGTTACGGTAACCGAAGGCGAATCTTTAGGCGCACTTTGCATTATCGACAATAAACCCAGAGCGTTCTCCGCAAAAGACAGCGCACTGCTAAAAAGCTTAGCTGAATTAGTCACCATAGAATTACAAAACTCAGCCAATTCGCACGCGGATCCGATCACCGGGTTGATGGATCGCAAATCTTTTGAGAAACGGGCGATGCTGCTAAACGAGTTGTGCCGTAAAGAAGGCTTAACTTATTTAATGCTGTATTTTGATTTAAATGGCTTTAACGAGATTAATCAGCAATACGGTCGCCTCACGGGTGAAGAAGTACTGCAAGAATTCGCCAACGATTTAAAATCGACTTTTCGTGAGTCAGATTTAATTGCCCGCTTGGGCTTAGACGAGTTTATCGTGGTCATGATCAGTAATCATGACATCGATGTAGAGCAGCTTATTCAAAGGCTACGCGATACCATTGGTTTTAAAAAACATAACTCGGCTAATTTACCCACCATTGCGTTTTCTTATGGCTCGGCTATCTCAAATGCGGCAAGACCCATGACTTTACAGCAGCTGTATCATAAAGCCGATGTTATGATGCATATTAACTCTGAGAGTAAAGCTAATCGCTTATTAACCCCTGATTAATGCCTAACGTTATGCAAATTAAATTGACTTGAAAACCCGCTTAAGCGGTCAAAGCGCTAGGTATATTCAACCATAACGCACCCGAGTAAACGAGCGATACCCGCAAACTGCAGCCGTTATTAATCACACAGCGGGATTTTTACCGTAAAGGTGGTGCCCTGCCCTAAGGTTGTCTCAAGCAAAATGTCGCCTTTCACTTCAACTAATAATGATCGCACAATTGAAAGCCCTAAACCGGTGCCTTCGCCGCGTTTTTTAGTGGTGAAAAATGGCGTAAACAAACGGGCCTTCGTTTCATCAGTAATACCGGTACCATGATCCTGCACCGCAACGTAGGCATAATGCTCATCATGCCAATGCGTTAAACGGATGAGTTTTTCGGCATAACCCGCCATCGCATCTTTCGCATTGTTAATCAGGTTAATCAACACTTGTTGAATGGCTGTAGTATCGATGGCTGCGCAGTGCTCCGTCGCTGTAATAGTGGCTTTGATCACCACGCCGTTTTTACGTAGCAATTGATCCATCATTTCTGCCACCTCTTGCACTACCGCAGGTAAATCGCATTGCGCCTGTTTATTTTCTGGCGGCGAGTTACGCGATAAGCTGTTTAATCCGGAGACGATTTTCATGATACGTTCGGCAGCGGTCATGGCTCGCTTATTGGTTTCCATCGCATCCGCTATGGCAGGGGGTTGCTCTTCAAAGGCAATCTGTTGTAATTCTAAACTGGATAAAATAATCGCTAACGGGTTATTAATTTCATGGCCGATAGTGGCGGCAAGCTCCCCCAACGAAACCAAGCGAGCTTGCTTGGTTGAGGCATCTAATGACAGCTGAATAGCCTTATTTTTAGCAATTTCTTCCGTGATATCCACATTAGTACCAATCACTTTTCTCACTAAACCATTCTCGGCTAACAACATATCAGCATGCGCCCGAATAGTACGAATGCCTTTTTTCGGATGATTGATCCGAAAGGAATGTTGAAAGGTTTGTTGCTGGTGTATCGCTCGCTCAAACGCTAGCCGCGCATTTTCTTTGTCGCTTTCAAAAATACAGGCGCTCCAACTCTGGTATTGACCATCAAAATGCTCGGCATCGACACCATAAATCTCGAACATCCGATCGCTCCAATACAAGGTGCCGGCTTCTGTATCTAAACTCCAGACACCAATATCACTGCCATCAGCAATCACTTTTAACTCAAGATGGCGTTGCAGTTTAATTTGTAATAAATAGGCTTCTAGCAGTAAAACTTGCAACTCTTCAATTAGCGATTTATCCAGCCAGGTCCAATTTTCACAGCGATCTTTCATCACTTCTGTCCAGACAGAGAAAGAGCGTCTTGGCGATAAATGGGTCTGTTGCTGCGCATCAGCGAGGGTTTTCTCGTAGGGATTACCCGCCCAATTGATCTGCGTGATGGCTTCTTTCCGACATAACAGCAAACAAGGTGCTTGTTCAACACTGGGATCTTCAGCGATTAATCGGATGACACACACCCCGGCGACATCGGTTTGCCGCTGCTCTGGCGGCAGTAGAGGCTTCAGTGAATCAATAAAGATCACATTATCAGGGTTAGATAGTAATGTGGCTTGTAATACTGAAAACGCTTCTGGGGTTAAACTGCTGCCAAAACCTCTTAGCTGAGTACCATCAAACCAAGCCACCCCATCCGCCCGAGTTAACTCTAAAATCTTGCTAGAAATGTGCTGATACGCCTTAGGGTTATCGATAAATTTTTGAATATCCCCGATGGTTAATGCTCGGCGCAAGCTGCGGTTTTTATTAAACAGCACTTTGGCTTCTAAGCGTTCAATAAACAAAGCACTCATCAAGGCGATGGTTTCGCAAGACAGTCGCGTTTCATGATTTAAATAATGCGGGCCGCGGTAATGATGACACGCCACCAAGCCCCACAGCTTGCCATTGACAATCAGCGAGATCACTAAGGTGGCTTGTACACCCATATTTTGTAAATACTGGATATGCAGCGGTGAGATCGCCCGAGCATCAATGCCTGTCATATCAATGGCAAAATCAACCGTTGGCGCCAGCAACAGGGGTACTGGGGTATAGTTTACATCGGCAATTAACCGCGTTAACTTTTTTTGATAGAGCGCTCGCGCTTGCACCGGAATATCAGATGCGGGGTAATGTAAGCCTAAAAAAGATTCCAGCTCTGGGCTTTTCGCTTCGGCCACAACCGAGCCATTCCACTGATCGTCAAACTGATAAACCATGCAGCGATCAAAACCAATGTAATCACGCAGCATTAGCAATAAAGTATTGAATAATTCGCTACGGCTTTTACAAGGCAATAAGTGAGAAATAATATGCTGGGCTTGGCTTTGGGCATCATCACTGGTGGCCGAGGTTTGAACAACCGCTTCTATTTCTATCGCATACCAGTTGGGTTGATCACTTAGCGCATGACAGCGTAAATGGTAAGGTTGTTGCTTAATGCTTATTAGTTGATTGGATACCCCAACTGCAGTGCAATTAACCTGCTGAAAACACGCTAAATCGGTAAATTTTTGTGTAAGCACCTGCGCGGAATTAAGCTGCATCTGCTGTAAAAAATTTTCTGATACGCCTTGAATGCTCAGCTTATCATCTAAAATAAATAACCAAGCAAACGGTTGGATCGCCCCTGGAATATGAATAGGTTCTTGGTCGCAATTTGCTAAGGTTACCGGTACTCGCTTGTCCATATCTAGCCTATTCTAATGAGCAACAAAGAAACACGATAACGGCTGCACTCAGGGTTAAGTACCAACTTGCCTGCGCTCGGCTAACTTGGCTAATAATTGCCCCACTCTAATGGGTTTGATTAGCACAAAATCGGCACCGGCATGCAAAAACTTAGCTTCATCCTCCTCTTGTGCAAACCCTGTCATCACCGCAATCATCGCGTTTACCCCAAGCGCACGAATACGCTGAATTAAACTGAGCCCATCCATCTGCGGCATCGCAAAGTCAGTCACCAATACATCGATGGCCTGTGGCTGTTTGGCTAAGAATTGTAACGCGGCTGAGCCACTGTAAAATACATTCACCTCATGGCCTTGATGATGCAGTAACTTGGCGAAGGTTTCAATGAATTGCACTTCATCATCGACTAAAACAAAACGTAAGGAGTCTGTTGCCAATGCTGCCGATGCTGGCTCTGTAGCCTCGGCATTATCTAAAGTCGTATCAGGAGATGTCATCGCGCGTTTTTTATCCATGTGATTAAGCTTACGCTTGTCCTTTTAAAATGAAATCCTCAGCAGTTAACCGCCACTGCTAAGGCTCATGCAAACTGTTGTGCTGTAAAAATTTACCTATGCCGCCTAATACTTCGCAGTTGTAATTGATAAACCACTTATTCAGCGGCTATGTCAGTAGCAACAGGTAATACACTGAACCAATCAATGATCTGTGAGAAACATCGTTGCGCTGCCAGGGTTATTGCGGTTGTCGAGAGCTGCTGCTTTGCAGCGTAAGTATTTAAATCCGCACACCATAACGGCCAGTGCGTTGCCGCCTGGCTTTGCTGGCTGAGTTGCTGATAATAAGCAAATGGATAATTCGTATTCAGTGCCGAAGCCCGTAAGCGAGCTAAAATAAACTGTGCCCCTAAACTGGCACCATGCCAAACGTAACTATAGCCCAAATAATCTTCGGGCGAACAAATTGTGGCGGCGGCTGGCTCGGGCAAACAGCAAGGCGCAGAAAACCCCGTGATATCTTGTTGTAGTGCGAGGCCATGATCGGCAATGTGAGCAAAATCCGGGATCGCATAAGTCTGTGCTGCTAAGGCAAATTGAGGTTGCCAGCATGATAACAAGGCGGCAAAACCGCTTATCACGGTTTCGTAGTGAGCCGCGCTAATATTTGCTGAGCTAAGCGCTTGAAATAACGCCAACTAATCCAGCTGCGTATGCTGTTTTAGGGTAGCACTTTTTAACTGACTACTTAGCGATAACGTCATAACATCCTTCACAGCAAACGTTTTACCCGCAACACGCAGCGGTTTAATTTACAGCTTGTGGTTTTTCAATACCCGCTAAAATGTCGTCTACCATCGCCGCTAACACCGCAGGCTCGGGTTTGAGCTGAGCATAGGTTTTAAGACCAATAATTTGCGCCTGTAAAGTGCGGCTTAAACGTTCAGGTGGCGCAGAAAGCACAGCGCCCTCTGCAACCGCCTGCTCAAGTAATGTTTTAAAAGCGAATTCAATATTTTGCAATAGCGTTTTAGCCAATTCGGCTAAAGCCGAGCCTTCTGCGCTTAATTCGGCCACTGTTTTTACTAACATACACACTTGGCTTGGTTCATGCTGCGAACCGAGCACTTGCGAACGGACAAACTGTTTTAACGTTTCCAGCGCCGACTGATGTTGCGCTTGTGCTGATGCAAAGGCCTGCTGCCCTTTTTCTGCATAATGTAATAATGCTTCGTGATACAAGCTTTCTTTATCACCAAAACTGGCATACAAGCTGCCTGGTCGTAAATTTACCGCATCCAACAGATCTCGCATCGAGGTTCCATTAAAACCACGCTGCCAAAACAATTGTTGCGCTTTGCTGATCACCTCGGCGCGGTCAAATTTTATCGAATTGGCCATCTTGCCCTCGTCTTAAACAGGTAAAAAAATAACTTTGAACACTTGCTCAACTTGCTTTATAGTACCTCGCCTGCGTTACCAAGTAAATTAACATTTACCGTCTCGCCGACTTACGATATCAAACTAGGAGCCAAGATGTCAGAACAAAACCTCAGATCCTTGCAGCCAAGATTACAATGGTCTTTATTGTCACTGCGCTTAGGCGTATTTATTGTCATGTTAATGTGGACGCTAGACAAATTTGTTAACCCGGCACACAGCGCTGCGGTGTTTGGCAAATTTTATGCTTTGCCCGGTTTAACTGCCGATATTTTTACCGTTCTTGGCGTATTGCAGCTGATTTTAGTATTAGCATTTGTGGTCGGTTTTAAGAAGCGCATTACCTACGGCATTATTTTACTGATGCACAGTGGTTCAACTTTCTCAAGCTATGCACAATACTTAGACGGCTTTAATAACCTGTTATTCTTCGCAGCATGGCCGATGCTAGCCGCTTGTTTAGCCTTGTATCTGCTTCGAGATGCCGACACTAAATTTACCCTGGGTAAATAAATTATTTCTTAACCGGTTTATCGTTTCGAGTTGTGTCTTTAACACGGCGAAACGGTAAGCTGAGTAAGAAAGCTAAACCGGTATTTTGCTCAGGTTTCAGATATTGCACCAAACCAATATCTAATTGCGCATCGCTTTTCCGTGCTTTTTCACAATAACTGCCAAACAAACGATCCCAAACGGATAAATTAAAGCCGTAATTACTGTTGGTTTCAACAACACGCTGACTGTGATGAATACGATGCATCTGCTGCGTCACGATAAACCAACGCAGTGGCCGCTCAATCATCGCCGGTAAACGAATATTGCTGTGATTAAAAATCGCGCTGGCATTTAAAATAATTTCAAATAACAGCACCGCAAGCGCCGGTACGCCCAGTAAAAATACCAAGAACAACTTAATAAAGTAACTGAGCAGAATTTCTAGTGGATGAAAGCGCAAGCCACTGGTGCTATCAATATGCGGATCAGCATGATGTACTTGATGTAAGCGCCAAAGCAGGGGTATACGGTGAAATAATCGGTGTTGCCAGTAAATAGCCATATCTAAAAAAAGCACGCTCACCAACACCATTAGCCAATACGGCATGGCGAACAGATACCACAGGCCAAGACTTTGCTGCTGATTTACCTGCGCCAGTGCTACTAAGCTAATTGGCGCTAATAAACGCATCAACAACGTGCCAGAAACCATTAACAACAAATTTGTACGCCAACGCCAAGACCGACCTACCGGATCACGCCGGGCCGGTGCTAACGCTTCCCACAGCATCATCAGCAACAACATGCCTAAAAATATTCCGAGCCGATAATAGTGCTCATGCGCCATGCTGCTTACTCCGCTTGCTCGTAGTGCTTTAATGTTTTAAAACCGCCAATAACCCGCGTCACGATGGTGATACCGGCGGCAAAAGCAAAGCAATAAGCCAGTAGGCTAAAATGCTGCGGCCATACACAAAAAGCGACAAACAATAAAATGGTTTCGGTGCCTTCAGTCAGACCATGTAAGTAGTAAAAACTTTTATTCGCAAATTGTGGCCGCGCTAATTGTAAACGTTCTGCTGGAATGGCAAAGGCTAAAAAACTGGAGCCGGTACCAATAAAGCTGGCCAACAACACCGCAGCCGCTAAAGCATTGGCGGTTGGATCAGCCAAAGCAAAACCCAAAGGTATGGCGGCATAAAACAAAAAGTCTAAACTAATATCTAAAAAGCCACCGGAAGCGGTACTGCTGTTTTGCCAGCGCGCCAAGGCACCATCTAAGCCATCCACCACGCGATTGAGCAAGATCACGAGCAAGGCGGCAGTATAGTTTTGATAGGCTAGCAAGGGTAAAGCCAACATACCGAACAAAAAACCCAGCACGGTTAACTGATTAGGGCTTATTTTCCACTGATCTAACTGTTTTACCAGCGGCTGCATTAACGGTTTTAACAAGGGTGTGATCTTAGCATCTAACATGTGGCGGCCTCCATTTCAGCTAGGTTTATCAACCGCCCAGCGGCGGGAACATCAGCCTGATCATGGGTGACTAACAGCGCAGGGATCTTCGCTTGCTGAATAAAGTTAAACACTAACTCGCGTACTTCTTGGCGCAAACGGCTGTCGAGTTTGCTAAAAGGCTCATCTAATAATAACGCTTTAGGCTGCGCTAGCATCACGCGCAACAATGCCACCCGCGCTTGTTGCCCACCCGAAAGACTCGCCGGATTGCGCAATGCCATGTCAGCTAACCCCACCGAGTCTAACGCCGCTAAGATCTGCGCTTGGCGCTGTGCACCTTTAATGGCTTTAGGCATGGCAAAAGCGATATTCTCTGCCACATTCAGATGAGGAAACAATAACGGATCTTGTAATAACAACCCCATGTGCCGTTGATGCGGCGGCAAGTGAGTGATGTCTTTACCATCTAACACTATTTGACCAGACGCGCTAAATTGCGGCGCCAATAAACCGCTCAGCCAATTCAGTAAACTCGATTTACCACTGCCCGACGGGCCCATAACCGTCAGTACTTCTCCAGCATGGATCTCGGTACTGAGCGACAGCAAAGGCTGCTGCTGACGACTTAACTGTAAAGCGTTGATCTGAAGCGTGCCGCTCGTCATAAATCCTATCTCATTTTACTGCAACAGAGGCGTTGCTTTGCGTCTTGGTGCCAGGCTGAAAAAATAGTTTGCTGCACCAATAGGCTAGCAAGAAGGCCAAAGCAGGTAACAACATTTGTAATAAGGCATATACCGCAACCAAACGGCGGCTGCCACCATTGGCCAGAGCAACGGCTTCGGTGGTTAGCGTAGCAACCCTACCCGCACCGGTTAACAGTGTGGGCAAATATTGACCAAAACTGACCGCTAGCCCTAAAGCCAAGGCCAATAAAATTGGTTTAAACAATAAGGGCAATTTAACGCGAACAAACACGGCGCCCGGCGATAAACCCAAACTCGCAGCGACATTCGCCCAGCGCGGATCCAACAAACGATAATTGCCCGCTAACGCCAAGAACACATAAGGTAATACAAATAAGCTGTGACTGGCGATCACTGTGCCCATACCTGGGGCAATGCCCAGTTGCTCTTGTAACCAAACAACCCCAAATAAAAAGGCGATTGCCGGCACTAACAACGGTAAATAAATAATACTTTGGCTCAACCAAGAGAGCGGTTTTTGCCGCACTTGCTCAGCTTCTAAGGTGGCCAGTGTTAACAGCAAGGCCAAACCACTGGCCGCAAATGCGACGACTACGGCATTTAACAGCGGTAACCGAATAAATGGCAACGCCGTGAGCCAATGGCTGAGTTGCAAGGTGTCGGGGACTAAATCGGGATAAGACCAATAACCCGCCAGCGACCACAGTATTAAGCCCCCCATCGCCAATACTAACGTCAAGCCAACGAGGCCTAAAATTAACCGGCTTAAACGTTGCCAGAAAACATCGGCATAACTTCTGCGGCCATTACTTAACAGGCGGCCTAAGCCCCACGCCAGCAAGCGCTCGGCACACCACCAAGCGAGCAGTACACTTAACACTACAGCTAATTGCAATACGGCACCGGCCGAAGCCATAAAACGGCGATGTAAATCGACATCATTAAACCACTGCACAATTGCCACGGCGAGCGTCGGTGGCCCTGATGGGCCAACAATTTGCGCGATTTCGACATTGGCACACCCATAGGCTAACACCGCATAAATAGGTAAACGTAATTTAGGATAAAGCTGCGGTAACACCACTTTGCAAAAGGCCGTTAATCGCTGATAGCCCATGCTTTGCGCCAACTGAAACTGCGTTAACACTGTGCTGTTTGCTAAAGCAGCCAGTGACATAATCATTAAAAACGGTAATTCTTTTAAAAAGAGCGCCAACATAATACTGACGCCTGCAGCATCATTGGGGAGTAACCAATCTGGCGGTGTTTGCCAGCCGGTGAGCAAAGCAAATACCCGACTAAAAAAACCCGATGGGGTGAGCAAAAAAGCAATAGCAATCGCGGCCGTAGCATGCGGTATGGCTAACAACGGACTAAAGATCCGCTGTAGCAGCATCATACCTCGGCTACCATAAAAACAGCCTAGTAATAACAAGCATACCAGCAACGCCAACAGGCTACTTAACACGCCGCTTGTGACACTTAATGTGACCATCTGTGGTAAACCCGGTTGTTGCCACAATTGCTGCCACGCCAGTAAATTAACCTGCTGAGAGCCCAGCGTGGGCAACCAACCAAAGGCCGGTAACAACACACCAATTAAACCGCCTAACACCGGCAGGACCAGCAGGGCGAATAGCAACCAAGGCGCTACCCTGATACCCCAGTCATAAAGTGACTGGCCCAGTTTCATGGTTGCACCCCATAACGTGCTAACCAAGCGGCGGTAAGCGCCCTACTCCAACTCGGATGCGGCTCAGCTAAGGCTGTGGTCGTGCTTGCTAGCGGCAAAGCAGCCGGCTCGGTTTGTGTTGTACTGGGCCAATTTAATAAGCGGCTGTCTAAAACGGTGCTATCCCCCCATACCGCTAATTGCTGTTTGTGCCACTGTGCTTCTGGCGACAATAAAAAGTTCGCCACCAGCTTGGCCGCGGCGCTGTGCGCGGCATTAAACGGGATCGCCACAAAATGTACATTGGCTAAACTGCCATCCTGCATGGCATAGCTGCGGGTGCTGCTTGGCAGATCGTAACGACGCACCGCGGCAGGAATGCTGGAAGGCGCAAAGCTAAACGCCAGTTGTAATTCTTCATCACTGATCAAACGCATTAATTCATTGCCGCTGCTCGGAAAATGCCGACCTTGGCGCCATAAGTTGGGATGTAATTTGGCTAAATATGGCCACAGCACTGCGGTCATTTGTTCAAAGCTGGCGGCGGTAACAGGCTGATACAATAACGGGTCTTGCTGATTAAGCACCAATAATAATTGCTTTAAAAAGCTTACGCCTAAAAAATCAGGCGGCCTGGGGTAAGTAAAACGCCCTGGTTGTTGCTGACTGAATTCAAGCAGTGTTGCCATCGTGCGAGGCGCTGAAGCAAGATGCTGACTATTGTAATAAAAAACCAGCTGCGCTTGGCCCCAAGGGGCTTCCATCCCTAACGTCGGCAAACCAAAATCTAAACGCATTTGCGGGTTTTCGTCAGCATTCACATAAATGAAGTTGGGCAACTGCTCAGCCCAATCTGCTTCTAACAGCTGCCGTTGTTGTAAACTGGCAAAATTTTCCCCGTTAATCCAAATCAGATCAACACTGCCATTACGATGATTGTTGGCGGCCTTTTCGGCTAAGATGCGGCTGACCGCTTCACCGGTATCTGCCAGCTTGACGTGAGTAAGACGAATACCATAACGCGCTGCCACTTCTTGGCCGACCCACTGAATATACTGATTGACCTGCGGATCGCCGCCCCAAGCATGCCAGTACACCGGTTGATTTTGGCCTTGTGCGATGATCTGCTGCCAGGCGGCACTGTTTGCAACAGCCATAGCTGACATGCTAGCGTGCGCTGAGGTGCTATTTTTACTAGCCACGTTTGTATTTGCCGTTTCTGTTACGCTAGCGTGGGCCAAAGACAGACTGGCGCATAACAACACACTACATTGGCACAAGCTTTGGCAAAACCAAGCCAAATTACTGCGCCACTGCATTCAACCGCCAATCATAATCCAGAAAAGAAATCGGCAGCTTGCCTGCCGCTAACTGCTGCTGTTGGCGTTCATCCAGCTGTAACGCCTGTGCATAGCGCAACAAAAAACTCGCCAAACTGCGGCTATCGCGCCAAGGTTGTTGGAAATCTTCTTTGTACCATTTAAAAATTGCCGACAGCTGCAAGCGTTCGTCAGTGGCTAAATTGCGCGAGCGATCGGACAGAAAACGCACCGTTTGCTGCTCTAATTGTTGTTCTAAAGTGGCCGCGTTATAGGCTTCTTCACGCAGCGCCGGACAACCGATACTGGCACAATTCACGGCAAAATGAATGCGCGGCTCGTTAAAGTCACCGCTGCCGCGGATCATCTCATGTTCGATTTCATCTAAAGAACGGTGTTGACCTAATAAAGGAATAAACCGTTTCTTCCACGGTGACTGAAACAAAGTGCCCAGATCTTTGATAGAGTCTAAGTTGGGATACGCCGTTAAAATCAACTGTAATGTCCAAGCGTTATAAGCATTGAGCAAAAAGGCTAAACGCTCTGCCGTAGGCCATTGCTTAAATGTACTCATTTCTACAGCGCTTAACGAGGTTAAATAGGCCTCAAGTTGCGCTTGCTGTTGTTGCAACAACCGGTAATTTACCGCGGTGGCATGGCCACCGGGCAAAGCATACACCGTTTGCTGTAATAACTGGGTCAGCGGTTGATGTTCAAAGGTGCGCGCTTGCCCCTGTAAACTAAAACACAGTAGCCATAACAGTGTTACAAAACGCATAAGCTTATCCTTTTAAGCGCCAGTGATGGTATTTTTGCAGCAGCGCTAAAATCGTTGCAGGCGCATGCGCACGTTTCCACTCGCCGGCGGCG
Organism: Rheinheimera sp. UJ51; assembly: GCF_020819615.1. Lineage (NCBI taxonomy): Bacteria > Pseudomonadati > Pseudomonadota > Gammaproteobacteria > Chromatiales > Chromatiaceae > Rheinheimera > Rheinheimera sp. UJ51. Next base: position 343,301 of record NZ_JAJHOG010000003.1, on the reverse strand, counting down.
TATTTATTGGCTTCGGCCCAGGTTGGATAACTGTGAATGGTCCCCAAAATTTTGTTTAAGCCTAAACCGTGCTTCATCGCCAAGACAAATTCAGCCAATAAATCGCCGGCATGCTCAGCAATAATGGTTACCCCTAAGATCTGATCTTTACCCGGCTTAGTCAGCACTTTCACTAAGCCTTGCGCAGCCCCATCTGTGATGGCGCGATCTAACTCACCTATGTCAAAGCGCGTGACTTCATAAGCGATGCCCTGCTCTTTGGCTTCTTGCTCATTGATGCCCACTCGGGCCACTTCCGGATCGATAAAGGTTGTCCAGGGGATCACGCGATAATCGACTTTGAATTTTTTGAACTGACCAAACAACGCATTCACCGCGGCATACCAAGCTTGATGAGCGGCCACATGCGTAAACTGATAAGGCCCAACAATGTCCCCTGCCGCAAAAATATTCGGTAATAAGGTTTCTAAATAGTCATTGGTTTGGACTGTCCGCGAGGTTTCAATCCCGAGCTCTTGCAAACCAAAACCCTCTAAGCGTGCGGTACGGCCTACAGCACAAATTAATTCATCATAAGGCAAGGCCATTTCTTGGCCTTGATGCTCGACGATTAAACATTTTTTCGCATCTTGTATTTCGCAGCGTAATGCTTTGTGCGACGTTAATAGCGTTACACCACTGCTGGTCAGCGCTTTGTGGGCAAAATCACTGATCTCACGATCTTCTTTGATCATCACCCGCTCGGCCATTTCGACTTGCGTCACTTCACTGCCAAGCCTGGCAAAACTTTGCGCCAGCTCACAGCCAATGGGCCCACCCCCTAAGATGACTAATTTAGCCGGTGGCTGCTCACGTTCGGCTAAAGCCTGCCATAAGGTATCACTGGTTAAATACCCCAGCTCTTTTAAACCGGGTAAAGGCGGCACAAACGGCTGTGCCCCCGCGGCAATAATAATGCTGCGCGCGGTAAGTTGCTGCACACGGCCATCCGTCAGCGTGATCTGCACCGTCCATGGATCGAGCAATTTGCCATAACCCTGCAACACCTCAACCCCTAAATTGGTATAACGTTCTACGCTATCATGTGGCGCAATATCAGCAATCACTTGCTCAATGCGCGCCATGACTTTTTTAAACGAAAACGGCGCAAGCATGCCCTGCTGATGACTCAACGGCTCGGCCGCCGCTAGACCATAATGCTCGGCATGCCGCAGCGTATGCGCGACCTTGGCACTTTTAATTAACGCTTTACTGGGTACACAGCCAAAATTTAAGCAATCGCCCCCCATTTTATGCGCTTCAATTAAGGTGACTTTGGCTTTCACCGCTGCCGCAATATAACTGCTCACTAACCCCGCTGCGCCGGCGCCGATCACAATCAGATTTCGATCAAACTGCTTTGGTTTTTGCCATTTCGCATACAAGCGGCGCTGATTAATCAGTTTAATTAAGCCTTTCGCCAACCAAGGGAACAAGCCTAATAGTGCAAAAGACAACAGCATATTTAACGATAAAATACCGGCTAAGCTGTCAAGCTGTGCTATCTGTGTGCCCGCATTCACATAAACAAAGGTACCGGCTAACATGCCTACTTGGCTCACCCAATAAAAAGTCCCTGCCCGCAGCGCGGTTAAACCCATCAATATATTAATGAGAAAAAACGGGAAAATGGGCACTAATCGCAAGGTAAACAGATAAAAGGCACCATCTCGTTCAATGCCTTGATCAATGGCTTTTAGCCGAGTAAAGAACTTTTGTTGCAAGGTGCTGCGCAGCATGTAGCGCGCCACTAAAAAAGCCAAGGTGGCACCGATGCTTGAGGCAAATGACACCAATAACAAACCCTGCCATAAGCCAAATAAGGCCCCTGATGCCACAGTAAGAATTAATGCACCCGGTAAGGACAGCGCCGTAACCAGTACATAAAACAGAAAAAACCCACCCGCGACCAGCCAAGGCGACGCCTGATACCACTGGCTAAATTCTGTTAGCCCTTGCTTTAAACCGGCAAAGGTCAACAGCTGATGCAGGTCGAAGTAAAAAAAACTGCCCGCAAGCAACAGCAATAACAGTAAAACCAATATTTTTTTAAACATAGTATCCACTTATCAATTTAAGAGCGCAGCATTAAAAACGGTAGGTCACCGAGGCTTTTACATTACGGGGTAATTCAGGAAACACCAAAGTTGAGCCAAAATAGCCGCCTTCAAATACCGGCCGCCAATTTTGCTGCTGCGTAACGTTAAGCACATCCAGTCGCATTAACAATTGTGGGCTCAGCTGATAACTACTGTTCAGATTAATATGATACTGATCGCGAATTTGCACCGTAGCCAAGAAGTCTAACGGATAGCTCTTGGTATACACCGTGGCTAACCCCACTTGCCAAGAATCCGTTAATTGATAACCGGCATTCAAAGACAAAATCGTTGAGGGGATCCCCTGTACTCGGCCAGATGATGGCGCAAAGCCCGCAAAATTCGGTGCGCCAATGCCGGTACCGGCAATAATATCGGGGCGTGAGTTATCAAAAGCATCAGCAACTTGCTGGCTATCTTGAAAGCTTGCTGAATCATCATAACGCGCATCTAAATAGCTGTAGGCGAGATTAAACCAATATAACTCGGCGCGGTAAAACACCTGCGCTTCAAACCCAGCCGTACGAATACCGCTGTTGCTGCCGTCACGATTACGTAAGCTGCGCCGCTGTTGAAACACCGCGGCATCTGCATACCAGCTGCTCTGCACGGGATCGTATTTAATTCCGGTTTCAACTAAGGTGTTTTCGGTGGCAAAGTTAAGCGGGTTAATTTGATTGTTCGCCCCCAAAACCGTGCCGCCAGCCATACTGTTAGAGGTTGCTTCGTTGTAATTAGCGCTGGCATACAGCACTAAATCGGGCTGCAGTTTATAACTGACACTCAGCATACCGCTAGACAGTAATTCAGCATGGCTATCTTGCGCCGCTATTTGCCCTGCCGGCGGCAACGCATCACGGGCGGTCACGTCATACTGATCGGCACGCAGGCCAACAATGCTGCTCCATTTATCACTCCACTGGCTGTCGTGTTGCACAAAGATACCGGTTTGCCAGCTGGTTGAATCCGTGGTGTCGGATAAGGAGAAATCACCGGTGCCGTCGTTATTAATATCGTATTGCGCACCGGGTGACACATAAATACCGGGGCGAAGCTCGACTAAGCGCGCTTGCTGTGCTGGCGTTAACGGGATGCGTCGATTAGACAGCGGCCCGGTTAAATCAATAGGAAGATCCGCTTCGGTAGTAAATTGGCTGTAGCCCAGCACATCGTTATAACGGACATTCAGCCCAAAGGTGGTTTGCTGCTCTGCCTGCCACTGATATTGGAATTCGGTACGGTTTTCAAAGGTATCAGCGCCATCAATAATCTCAACAAAACTGTTGCCGGCAATCTCTTCGCGGCTTAAATGTTGAAAATAACTGATATTGCGCACTAACCACTGCTCACTGAGTTGCTGTCGGTATTCACTGTGGACTAAAAAGGTTTGCGCTTGGTTAGTATCGTCTGGATCGGTCAGTACTTGATTGCGCGGCAACAGTACTTGGCCCGTGGGCGACACGAGCGCAAAAGCACCGGGTACGGTGCTGCCATTAGGCTGACGACCTTGGCCGGTGATATACAAGCCCGAATCGATCAGCGCTTGGGTTGGCCGGTTAATGCCAGCGATGTCAGTATAATTGGCTTTATAATATTCGGCGCTCAGATCCCAACGCGTATCGGCATCTAACTGCCAGCGACCACTGACATAAGCGCTGGTGCTGCGATGATGGCTAAAATCATAAAAACTGTCTTCATCAATATGCTCTAAGCTTAGGCGCACACCGGCTTCGTTTTCCAATAGCGGCTGATTGATATCTAGCTGGGCCCGATATTGCTGCCAACTGCCCGCACTGACCCTCAGCTGCTGACTGGCTTGCTCTACCGAGGCTTTTTTACTGACCAAATTAACATAACCGCCGTTGCGCTGGGTGCTACCGAGTATCACCGGTGGTGGCCCTTTTACAATATCGAGTTGCTCAATCGCATTAAAGGATAACGGCACACCAAAACCATTATTACCCGCTTGGCGACGAATGCCGTTTTCAAACAGCTCACCTAACTGACCGCGTAAACTGGGTAAACTGGGCGCGCCAAAGCCAGAAGCCGCATAACTATTAGGCGTGAGGGCTAAAATATCTTGCAGTGAAGTAATGGCATATTGTTGCATCATCTCTTCAGTAATCACCGTGACCGAGCGCGCAATATCGACTAGCGCTTTGTCATCACCAAAGCTACCGCTGACCCGGGCAAATTTCGGCGAAATACGGTCGTCATCGCTTTGCACACCTTTAACATTAATCACTTCGACCGGATCCGTCTGCTCAGCAGACTCGGTTGCTGCCATGCTTTGCGCTAAGGTTTGAGTTGAAGCGGTGAGAAGTGTCAGCGCAATCGCTGCCGCTAAGGGGTGATAATGAAATCGCAAAATAAATACCTTCTTTTTATAAGAATAAGTGAGATGTCAGTGCTGAAGCGTTAAATGCCGATAAGCCTACTGACTTAACTATAATGTAAAAAACGCACCACTCGGTGCGTATTATCTCAGTATTGTTGGTTTAGCTAAAAATAGTTACAGCATTAGGAAAATAAATGTCTGCCAACGCGAGGCCAAAGCAGAGATAACTGCATGATTGCTTATACTGAAAAAAGCCGCCTCTAGCCCAACGACCTTAAAAAGAAGAACCTAGCTGTTGCAGAAAAACGAGCGCTACTAGGGTGGAAACGTGGCCGAAAATGGCATTACGTTGCTCTTCGCAGCTAAAGCGCAACATAATCTCAGGATGGGCATGTTCAAATTTCAGGGTGTTTTCTAGCCGCGTTTGGTTAATATGTTGCTGCATAAGTAACCTTAGAACTAAAACACCTTAATTAGCCAACGCAAGCCAGAGCCTCTATCAAGCGAAGGCTCCGGCGGGATATTATATTGGCTTGGGTTATGAGTAAAATAAGCCTATGCGTGCCTTAGATTTTACCTCGCGCTTTTTAACCGAAATGACTTGAGCAGATCAAAACAGCCGGCGCAGGAGTTTATCTGCGCCTTAGTTCAGCTTTTGCACTAGCTCAGCTAAATCTTGCACCACGTAATCAGGTGCAGCCGCCAGCGGATAGAGAGTTTTGCCAGGCCTTGCCACAAAAGCGGTTTGCATACCGGCTGCTTTCGCGCCAGCAATATCCCAGCCGTGTGCTGCAACCATTAACGCCTCTTCTGGCTTAACGCCTAATTTAGCTAACGCCCAAGCATAAGCCCTGAGATCAGGTTTATACACTTTAATGTCTTCAATACTTAACCGTTGCTCGAAATAGTCGGTTAACCCCGCATGCGCAAACTGCGTGGCGACACCGTTATTGGATGAGTTGGTTAAGCTGACCAGTCGGTAGCCTTTGGCCTTTAGTGCCGCTAAACCGGCTTTTACATCAGGGTGTGCTGGTAGTGACAATAAAGGCCCCTTGATCGCCGTCAGGGCTTGTTCTTCGGTTAAACGGATTTGATTACTCTGCGCCACCATCAGCAGCGCAGCCACACCAATCTTGCCAAAGTCTTGGTAATCACCCGTGACAGTGGTCACTAAAGAATGATGCAACATGGTTGAAAACCATAATGCGGTTAAATCGTCTCGGCCATTTAAAGCTTGGCCGATAGAACTGCGCATCGTTTCTAAATCTAACAGTGTTTCGTTAACATCAAAAACAATGACTTTAGGTTGAGTAGCGGCGTGACTCATCATTCCGGTCCCTAATAAAAACAGTAACACAAAAGCCAACCATGACCGTTGGCAACGGGGGATAAAAGACATTAGTCGTCAATTCCTCAGTGATTGATCGGATTAAGACAACAAAGCGACGAATACTAGGCCACTTTGCTGTCGTCATTTAAGCAAATCATTTAAACAAACAAGCGAGGCTTATTTTGCAGACCAGCTAAATTTTTGAAATGGCGCATCAACCGGCGTCGCGGCTAAGTGATTGGTATAATTACTCATCACCTTCTGTGCTAAACCCAACACAATTTCTAACAACTGGCGCTGGGTATAACCTGCAGCAAAGAAACGCTCAAGTTGCTCTGCTGAGGGTTTGCCGCGACTGCGCGTCATGGCAAGCGTGGTGTCGTGTAGTACTTGCAGCTTTTCTGTCGGTAAAGGCGCACGATTACGTAACGCTTCGGTTAATTCGGCATCCACTTTCATCATATGCGCAATACCCGTATGCGCAGGGACACAATAACCACATTCATGTTCAACATTAATGGTTTGCCATACTACGGTTAACTCTTCAGCATTAAACGACGATTCGCTGAACAGCTTATGCAGTACTTGATAGCCGTCTAACAACCCCGGCGCTTCTGCCATCACCGCATGTAAATTAGGAATAAAACCAAAGGCGCTTAATGAGTTTTGCAGCATAGACTTGCTGTCATCTGGCGCAGTATCGACGGTGTGCAAAGTGAAGTGACTCATAATTATGATCCTTAGTTAATAGCGAAAAAGTATCTGCCGACAGTATTTGCCGTGCTGATGAGGTCACTATAACCAAACATGAACAGTCGTTCAAGTTATTTATGAGCAATCGTTCAAATATGTCAGTCATCCGCTTTCATAAAGTGTGCTATACCTGTGCATGCTGACGGATCAAGTTATGATAAATATGATGTAAGCGGTCTAATTCAGCGCGCTCTACCCCCGAGTGACCTGCCAAGGCTTGAATACTTAAATCCAGTTGATATAAGGTTTCGCGCATTGCCGTGCCGGGGATCATGCTTTGTAACCAACTGATGGCCGCCACACGCTGCCCGGCGGTCACTGGCATCACCTGATGCAAGGTTGCCGAGGAATACAACACCGCATCACCGGCCGCGAGCTTAACGCTTTGCTCACCAAAATCGGTTTGAATGACTAACTCGCCACCTTGGTAGTCTTCTGGCTCTGATAAAAACACCGTGATGGAGAGATCTGAACGCAATATCTGTTGATCCGGTAAACGCATAATGGCGGCATCGACATGCCAGCCATAATGCCCACCTTCTGCATAACTATTAAAACACGGTGGATAAATACGATGTGGTAAGGCTGCAGCCATTAAACTGGCGTTATGCCCAAACTTCGCCAGTAAACGATTAGCCAGTTGCTGTACCTGGTGATGATCGCGGTCTGCTTGCGCATTGTGTTTCACTGCCGCCGCCATCCCCATTGCACTGCCCTTGCCATCTAACCAAGGCACGTGTTGCAGCGTTTGACGAAATTCTGCCACTTCAGTTTTAGTCAGTAATTGCTTTAACACGTGCATGTTTTAGCTCCTAAAGGTTAATAATGAGGTTTAAAATTCATAGGTTAAGGTTGCACGAACAGAACGGGCATCACCCAAGTACATAAAGGCGCCAGAACGATAAGCCGCAGTCCAGTATTCTTTATTGGTGACATTACCGATATTCATACGCAAGGTGGTGGCCTCGTTGATGTTATAGTTGGCAAATAAACCCAACACGGCATAACTCGGTACCACTATGCTGTAATCGTTAATCGTGCTATTGAAACCGGCTGCTGTATCGGGCTGACCGCCATAGATTTCGCTTTTATAGCTGTAATCTCCGCCCAGCACTAAATCAGGCGTTAATTGATAACGTAACTGCACATAAACACTTTCATCAGCAAAGTTACTTAGCGCCAAACCAATATTGCTAGGCTCAATTGAATCCAGCACCTCTGACTGCATAATGGCCGCACTGGCTTGCACACTGAGCTTATCGGTTAAATTACCATTGATGGCAAACTCGACACCCTGAATACGGTTTTTACCGGTGTTTAAAGTCCCTAAGGTTGAATAAGCATCGCCAACACTTTCCATCACATCAGACTTCGTTGTGGTAAACCATGCTGCCGCTAAAAATAAGCGTTCATCTAACAGCGACCATTTAGTGCCTAATTCAATATTTTGCACTGTTTCTGGATCAGCTAATGCTGCTTGTTCTGGATCACCACAAAGACCGCCATAGCCACAGTTTGCGCCCAGATCAGACTCGCCACCATTAATGTTGGTCGCGGTGGCGTAACTTAGATACACGTTACCATACTCGCTCAAGCTATATACCAGCCCCAAATGACCATTGTAAAAACGGTCTTTATACGCATATTGCACCGGCTGACCAGAGGAAAGGACATCATTACTGTAATCGATTTGATCTACCCGCAGCCCCGCGAACGCTTGCCATTTATCATTCAGTGTGGCGGTATCCATAACATACGCGGCTAGCGTTTTGGCTTTAAACAAGGCGTCTGAACTGCCCTTCTCGATATTACGGCCAATAATATTATCGGCATTCGCGTAAACCTCACCCATGCCATCCAGTAAGCAATAACTGTTACTGACTGACGAGCGCCCTGCAACACGGCAATTAGTGCTGTTTTGGTAACTGATATCATAGACACCGTTATCCACTTGCTCGTCACTGATTTCCAGACCCAATAACAGCTGATGTGCTACCGAGCCGGTTTGGGTATCCCAAAATAAATTAAATTGGCTGGCAAAATACTCAACATCTTGCCAACCTTGATGGGTACTTAGCACTATGGTCTGAGCATTCGGCGCTGTTAAATCAGAGGCATCGCGTTCAGTGCCACGGGCACCGGTCGCTAAATAACCGTTGCGGGTTTCCCCATAGCGGGTGGCATTATGAAAACGCAGATTATCCGCTAACTGCCATTCAACCCGAAAGGTCGCGGCGGCCACTTCTGAATGTAAAAAGTCTTCTTGCTGCGCATATACCGGAATATCACTTAATGGCTTGCGACTATCTTGTTGATAATAACTGCCTAAATCCGGTGTATCTTCGGCTTTTAAATAATACACATCAGCAAAAGTTTTAAGCGAACTGGCATTATCATACACCCCCGATAACAAAGCGCCTTCACGGCTGCGGCTAATTCCTTCGCGCCCTGGAGCATCCTCTGCCGTGCTCAGTAAATTGATACGGGTAGCAAAGTCGTTGGCAATCGGCGTATTGTAATCCAGCACAAGACGATGATGTTCATCCGTGCCGAGGCTGGCATCCATACGGCCAAAATCGTAAGACGTTGAGGCTTTTTTACTAATACTGTTAACGGCCCCACCCGATGAACCGCGCCCGGCAAAAGTCGAGCTGGGGCCCTTGGTAATTTCAATTTGTTCTGTGGCAAAACTTTCGCGGGTGGTCATGCCTGGATCGCGTAAGCCGTCGACAAATACATCTGAGCGCGCTTCATGCCCGCGAATAATATAACGATCACCAAAGGCATTACCGTTTTCGCCCGTGCCCAGGGTAACGCCCGCTTGTGCCGCTAAAATTTCTTTGAGATCCGACTTACCCGACTCTTCAATTTGATCTTTGGTTAAAACCGTAATGGTTTGAGGTGTATCGAGCAGCGGTGCCGTGCGACGCAAATCACCTGATTGCTCTATCTGATATTTAGAAAAACGTACACCGTGGATCTTAATTAATTCGATGGCCTGCTCTTGGCAATTGGGCTCGGCAGTATCGCACTCAATCACAATTTCTTCGGCAGAAACCTGCCCGAGTGTTAGAGCTAAAGTGGTAAAAAGCGCTTTGGAACCAAAATGGTTCGACGGGTGTTTAGAGGTTACTTTCGTCATTATCATTCCCTTAAAGAGGTAAACCAATCAGGGCCGAAAGCATAAAAGGTTTCGCCCAACCTGTAAACCTAAATGATAACTATTTTTATTTGCATGCGCGTTATCTGAGCAGCCAACCCAAAAAAACGGCTTTAGACATAAAAAAACCGCCACAATAAAGGTGGCGGTTTTTTTATAATGGGCTTAACGCAGTTTACTTTTCTGGCTGCTGTACCAAAGATAATTGATACACATCGTGCCGTCGATCTTTCATGGTATGCACACTACCGTGGGTATGTAACTCTTTTAACAGATCCAAATTAACATCAACAATCAATAGCATCTCAGAATTGGGCGTTGCCTCGGCTTTAATACCGGTGGTTGGAAACGAAAAATCTGATGGTGTAAACAAGGCTGACTGCGCATATTGAATATCCATGTTATTAACACGGGCTAAATTACCCACTGCACCGGCAATCGCCACATAACATTCGTTTTCAATGGCTCGGGCCATGGCACAGTGCCGCACACGAGTGTAACCATTTTGCGTATCCGTTAAAAATGGCACAAATAGAATATTCATGCCTTGATCGGATAATAAGCGCGCGTATTCAGGGAACTCGACATCGTAACAAATCATAATGCCAATTTTGCCACAGTCGGTATCGAACACCTTGATTTTATTGCCGCCATGCATCGCCCAGTTGCGTTTTTCAGCTGGCGTGACGTGCACCTTGTCATATTGCTCCCAACTGCCGTCACGGCGGCATAAAAAGCCACTGTTGTGCAGTTTGCCATCATACATATAAGGCATGCTGCCGGTAATGATATTGATGTTGTAAGCAATGGCGAATTCAATAAACTTATCACGGATCGTTTCCGTGTATTTTGACAACTCGCGAATACTTTGCGTAACACTTAAATGGTTGTAATGCTCCATCAGCGGTGCTGCGAACAATTCAGGGAATAAGATAAAATCGCTTTTATAATCTGACACGGCATCAACAAAAAACTCCATCTGCTCAAAAAGCTGATTGATATCTTTCATATTGCGCATTTGCCATTGCACTAAACCTAAGCGTACTTCGGCTTTAGGGGCATTGATTAGCTTTACCGATTTGGTGTAATAAATATTGGCCCATTCTAATAAGGTGGCATATTCTTGCGACTCGGTATCACCACGCAGATACCCTTTAAGTAATTTGCGCACATGAAAGCCATTGGCTAACTGAAAACTTAATACCGGATCGTAGATCTGTTTGCTTTTTACCTTTTCAATATATTGCTTGGCACTCAACTTTTCTGCATGTTCATTATAGTTTGGCATGCGACCGCCGGCCATAATGGCGCGCAAATTGAGGTTTTCGCAAAGCTCTTTGCGTACATCATATAAACGACGTGCTAAACGTAAACCGCGGTAATCGGGGTGAATAAACACTTCGATACCGTATAAAATATCACCATGTGGGTCATGATTATTAAACGAAAAACCGGTAACAATTTGCTCGTAAGTATGTTCGTCGCTGAATTTGCTGTAATCAATAATCAGAGAAAAGGCACAGCCAACAACTTTACCGTCCACACAGGCACAAATTTGCCCCTCGGGAAACTTGGCTAACAAGGTATCAATCACCTCTTCGCTCCAACTGAGCAATGGGCCTGATTTATACACCTGCTCAGAAGCATGGCGTAACTCAGTCATGTCTTCTTTGGTTAAATGGCGAATTTCTATATGGCTAGCTTCCATGAAGTCTCCTGCTTTCAATACACTATCTTTAACTTAGCTTAACACTATCACAAATAACCGACTACTACCGTATCACTCAGACCGTGTTTAATTGATTATTTAGGCTCAAAATGGCAGGTAGGTTTATGATCAACCCAAATTGGCAGAAGACTGGGCGCATCAATACCTTGGCAGTAGGTATCTATTCGCCCAGCTGAATTTACACTTGATAACGTGCCAGCAATTGCTTGGCTTCGTTGGCGGCCTGTTGCAATGCGTTAGCCGCATTTTGCGTTTCTTGAGCATAGGTTGAATTTTGTTCCGCGCCTTGCTTAATTTTCTCAACATTTCGACTGACATCTTCAGCAACGACACTTTGCTGCTCGGCGGCGCTGGCAATGTCGGCATTGATGGCATTAATACGTTTTGAGGCTTCTAACACCTGTTGTAATGCATTAACAGCTTGCTGTGCCGACTGGGTGTTATTTTCAGACATCTGTTGCTGCGCGGCTGAAAAACTCGACACATCATTCACATTACCTTGCAAGCGCACAATCATGGTTTGAATTTCATCGGTTGAAGATTGTGTTTTACCGGCTAAGTTTCGTACTTCTGAGGCGACCACCGCAAAACCACGACCTTGCTCACCCGCTCTAGCCGCTTCAATAGCGGCATTCAGCGCCAGCAAATTGGTTTGTTCGGCAATCGATTTAATCACATTCAATACCGTGGCAATATCTTCACTGGCCGAGTTTAACTCTTTTACCACTTTTGAAGACGCCGAGGCTTTTTCCTGTTGCTGCTCGATACTTTTCAATAATTGTTGTGTTTGCAGATTGGCTTTATCGGTTAACTCAAATACGGAACCCGCCACATGCTCTGCATCCACCGTACTTTGCGCCACTGTTTGTGCGGTTACTGCCATTTCATGAATTGACGCCGCAGCATGATCAGTTTGTTGCCTTTGTGAAGCACTCGCTGCTGTTGAGCGGTCTGCCAAACTGCTCAGATCGTTAGCAGAGTGCTGCAATGCTTCGCTGGTATGAGCAAATTTAGCAATAGTCTGGCGAACATGTTCCAGTAGCTGATTAAACTCTTGCGCCATAGTGCCAATTTCATCTTTTGTGGTAATGGATAGACGCTGTGTTAAATCGCCGCCGCCTTGGGTAATTTGCGTTAATCGGCTAATGGTTTGTGTTAAAGGTGCCGCAATCAAGCGATTCACCAACACTGCTATCAACACGATAATCAGCAAACCAATAAAAATCACAGCAAAACCAATTTTAAATGATTCAGCTCTGACCAGCGCAGCGACATCATCATGATTAATTGCCACAATGACTCGATATTGCCATGCAGGGTAATCATTATTAATGACGGTCCAATCACTGTCTGAGCCGGCTAAGATACTTTCAATTGCAGCAGTGGTTTGGTTATCTGAATGCATCCGCACACGGTTTTTGTCATCGACCACGGCCACAAAGCCTTTTGATAACAATTTGCTGTCTTTAATACTGGCTTCAAGTTCAGTTAAGTCGGCTTTGTAACCAACATAAGCAATTCCCACGACTTGCTGTGCCGAGTTGAATAACGGGGTATAGCCGGTGAGATAAGGCGTGCCTAAAATATCAACTTGCCCAAAAAAGGCCTTGCCTTGTTTTATTAATTCAATCACGGTACCGCTCGGATTTAACTGTGTACCAATGGCTCGCTGCCCATTCACCAGCACATTGGTGGCCACCCGTACAAAATTATCACCATCTCGGCTAAAAAGTGTGGCCGTGCCACCGGCGATATCGGTTAGCTCATCAACGAGTTTAAAGTTATTGGCTTGTGGTACATCGTTAATCAGTAAATCAGGCACCATCACCTCTTTAACTTGTACCGGTTGACTTAAAGCCACAGGCCCCGCATGTTCAATCCGTTGCAACAACAATTTCATGGTACTGGCGACACGGTCTTGCATCAGATTATCGGTTACAGAAAGAAGTTTAACCACGCTGGAATTGAGCTGCTGCGCGCTTTGTGTCACTTGCTGCTTTATTGCTGTGTTGGTGCGAACATAGGTCAATCCGACCGCGATCAGCATTAAGCACACGATTAATACGCTCACCGATAATACAAACTTTCGTTGAATAGACATATATTTATAGCCTCAAAAGTAATCGTGACGTGGGTACTGCGGATAACAACGCAGAACGTTGTCTAATATTATGTCGGCACACTACCTGATTTTATGACTTTGCGATATCGGTAGAGGCACTTAAACCCTAATACTTTTATCAATCAAAACTCACGCTGTTGGCAACAAGGCACACTGACTTAATGTTGACGAGTGTATCTGCCTATCTATAAGGTTTAGCAGATGATTGACCCAAAATACATTTAACGACAAAACAAACGCAGTAAAAGCCGGAAACATCAAGACGATACCAAGGTATTCCCCTGAAAATCGGTTAAACCAGCTGATATGACCAAAACCATACCAAGCCATTAGCAATGGCGTTCGTCTTAGAACACTGCATCGATAAGCTGGAGTATTACTTCGCTTTTCTAAAGATAAAAACCGTTACAAAACCACTCAAAATGTCATACCAATTAAAATTAATTGGTTGACAAGAAAGCCACTGGCGCCTACCTTATGCCTCACCCTGTGATGTTTTGCTGTTTAACCCTTTGGTAAGTTTGCCAATAACCTACTTTAGCAACACAACCCATGATGTTTTAGCAGCGGTTAGCTACAACAGACATAAACCTGAAACCACAGCGGGCACGCGCCCAATCAATCAAGCTGACATGATTAACATGTATAAGTTAATGGTGTAACGGCTAAACGCTTTATAAAACGCTGTACCCTACATACAGCGAGAGGCCCTTCTTATGAAGGGCCTCTTATATTTTGCAGACATAAAAAATGCAGCGATGATCGCTGCATTTTTTTTATTAAGCTTATTGATGTTGACGACTTGGCTATTGTGCGTTTAACCCCATTCAGCAGACGAAACGCGCCGTGGCACAGAGCAATAAGGGCTAAACCACTTTATGTTTAACCAAATTCGAAATGGAATATAAACCGCGTTTCTCGTTATTCTTACGGCGTATTTCTTCTAAAGCGCTGGCTTCCGTGGCATCAAACAAGGTATTGATCAAACGGTTAAAGTGATTATGCATGGCCACCCGCGCTTTTGACGGATCTTTCGCCTTAAGCGCATTATAAATGGCCGTGTGCTCCTGCAACGTTAAATGGCTATCCTTACTACAGACGCTAGCATAATCATCAATGATGGCGGCGGTAGATTCACGCAAAGACCATAACTTATTGACCAATAAAATCATCGCGCCATTTCGAGTCGCGCCAGCAATAATACTGTGAAATAAGCGATCGGCCTCTTCCGTTTCACCACGATCTTTCATCATAACAAGCGTATCATGTAAACGGGCCAGCTCTTCATCAGTAATGCTCACCGCCGCTAATGCCGCGACCTCGCCTTCAACCAGTGCCCGAGCTTGGGTTAATTCAAAAGCATTCACTACCGCTTCTTTATTATTTTTAACCGCACCTTCAAGTACATAAACCCCCGAGCCGGTTTTCACTTCAACCTTCTCACGCACTTCTAAAGCAATGATCGCTTCACGAATAGTCGGCCGACTGACATCAAACTTTTCTGCCAGTTCGCGCTCAGCCGGTAAACGACTACCTGGCGCAAATTCACCGCTATCAATTAACGCTTCAATTTCGTCTACGATGCCCCAAAACATTCGTCTGCTTTTCATACAGGCTCTCTCATATTTTTCTAACCAATATTCTGTGCACTAATTAACGTGCATATTAGCGACTTCAAAAGCCCTAAGCAAAAACAAAATCGTGGTTTTACCATTACGGGCCAAGCTATATTTTAAGCATAGCAGGTTATACCAAAAACTGGTAATAACATCATGCCGAAAAAAAGCTCACATTGGTAATGCAACATGATTGACAATTTTTCATCCATTGGTTAGATTCCTTTCACGCATAATAGCTAGCGATATAAATTGTGCGATACATAGCGGCATATAAAAACACCACCCGAGGGTAGACATGAAACTAAGCAAAGTAAGCACAGGGATCCGCGCTGCAAGTCGTGGCACGCACACCACACAATGGGCCCTATTATCGACCCTATTGGCAGCGCTAGCGATGCCAGCTGTGGCGCAAGAGGCTGAGACAACCGCTGCTGACACCCAAAAAGCCGCAGAAGTTGATGTAGAAGTGATACAAGTATCAGGCATGCGTGCCACCATGACCCGCTCGTTAACCTTAAAGAAAAACACTGAAGCCATTACTGATTCTATTGCCGCTGCAGATTTTGGTGATTTACCGGGTTTATCTATCTCTGATGTTATCGAAAACATCACCAGCGTGTCAGGCCACCGTGGTAAAGGTAGTGCCTCTGAAATGTCTATCCGTGGTTTAGGTCCGTTTTTAGGTTATAGCACCTTTAATGATCGCACTATTACCAGTGCCGGTTTTAGCCGTGCCGTGAACTTCAAAAAATTCCCGTCTGAATTCTCTGATAAAGTGGTGGTGTATAAATCACAACAAGCTGATTTAGTTGAAGGGGGGGTAGCCGGTACCATTAACGTTGACTCGTTACGCCCGCTGGATTACGGCAAAGATCAAGTTTCACTTGAGTTGCAAGGTATCTATAACAATCACACCGCACACACCGATGGTGAGAACGGTTTAGGTAATCAGGTTACCGCTTCTTTTGTTAAGCAGTTAAATAATGCTGTGTTAGGTAACTTTGCAATCACCGCCGGTTATCAGCGTACGGATTCTTCTAACCCTGAAGAAAGCATGTTAACCAGCTCGACCATGTATGCCTGTGCTACTCGCTTAGCTGATGGTACGCCAACTCGTACGGTAAACGATTGTAACTCGACGTCCAGCAATGCGAACGCCAGTGTTACCCGGGCCAATATTGATAATTATGACCGTTCATCTGTTTTCTTAACGCCATCAAGCTGGACGTTCCGTAATCAAGAAGAAGAAGATACGCGTGATGCCTTCGTCACCGCCTTACAATGGCAGCCAAACGATGCTTGGAATATCAACTTTGATATTGAATATTCAAACAATACCTATTTTGAAGATCGCCATGATTTCGTTATCGCCAGTGCCCGTCGTAACTTGCGTAACCATATTATCGATGACGAATTAAACCTGCTGTACCGCGAAGGTGATTCAAGAATGGAAACCCAAGGTCTTTATCGTAATGAAGACGAAACCTATAACGGTTGGGGTTTAAATATTGAGCATAACCTCACAGACGATTTAAAAATTTCTACTGATATTTCTTACTCTAAGTCTTACCGTAACCGTACAGATTATCAATCTCGGATTATTAGCAATAGCTATTGGAAATACAGCATTGATAACACGGCACATCGTTTAAGCGAAGTGCAGTTCTTAGATGCTAACTGGAATAGCCCAGGTGATGCCGGTTACAACAGCAGTACCGCTTTTGATCCCAACAATATTGCGTCTTGGAGTGCCGCTCGGAACAATAATGTCAACCCAGAAGCCCGATACCGTCGTTTAATGGAAGAACGCTTTGACCGCTTAGGCGCTATCCGCTTCGACTTAGAATACTACTTAGGTGGCGACGTTTTTTCGAGTATTCATGCCGGTGTGCGCTACTCTGAAGAAGAGCTATTCTCCGATTTAGATACCACTCGTGCCGTCAACCCCTTCACCGGTGCAGAATCAAGCGAATTTGCCACCCGTGATGCAACCTTGGTTAACGCTGTTGTAAACAACTGCTTTATCGATTGGAATAATCCAGATTGGTTAAGCAGCGAGTCTGGTAGTGGTTTTGCTGATGGTCAGTTTGCCCAGTTAAATGGCCGTTGTGGTTTTGGTATTTTATCTGGCGTAAATGCTGACGGTAGTTTTGCCGACATCGGCCCCTTCGCTGATGTGCGCAGTACGGGTGATGTTGATATTACAGAGTCAATTACTGCTGTTTATGTCATGGCTAAACTGCAAACCCAACTGTTTGGTTTACCGGTATCAGGTAACATCGGTTTACGCGCGGTGCAAACCAAAATTGATTCTAACGGCATTCGCTCGGGCTATCGCGTTTCAACCAATAACACGGGCTCGTTAACCTTAGAGCCAACGGGTACCATTGAAGAGTTTAATATCAAAAATGATACTATCGACTTCTTACCCAGTGCCAATATTACCTTTCATTACAGCGATACGTTCTTAATTCGTGCAGCCGCCTATCGTGCTATGTCCAGACCGCAATTGCTAGACATGAGCGCAGGCCGTGATATCGATGTGAATACTGAAGATACCATTACTAACCCGAACGATTTGATTCGTCAGGTTAGCGGTGGTAACCCTTATCAAACCCCTTTAATGTCAAACAGTGCTGACTTATCACTGGAATGGTACCCCTCAATGGATACCGCTTACTCCATTGCGTTCTATGTGAAACAGTTTGAAGCAAACTTCCGTGACGTGGTTGTTGCTGAAACCTTAACTATTGATGGCCAGCCGATTGATGTGCAGTTATCAACCAGCACCTATACCGATGACGCCAGCTACTTACGCGGTGTAGAGCTGAGTGCGCAGCACAACTTCGTTAATTTACCTGCCCCGTTTGATGGTTTGGGTGTCAAGCTATCTTATAACTACGCAAACTCGTCTTTCGAAAATCAAGATGGCACTTTCGGGGATGTGTTTGACTTAGACGGTAATTTAACGCAAGCCGGCTTTGTTGAGCCCGCTAACGTGTTTGGTTTATCCGAAGACGTGTTCTCGGGCTCGGTATACTGGGAAGGTAAGAAGTTC
This sequence comes from Rheinheimera sp. UJ51, assembly GCF_020819615.1. Classification (NCBI taxonomy): domain Bacteria; kingdom Pseudomonadati; phylum Pseudomonadota; class Gammaproteobacteria; order Chromatiales; family Chromatiaceae; genus Rheinheimera; species Rheinheimera sp. UJ51. The sequence continues at coordinate 325,054 of NZ_JAJHOG010000003.1, read as the reverse complement.
TCCATGCGCGTGCTGTACAAGTACCGCTCACAATACTTCCAGCCAAACAGTGGCGCCGCCTCTAACCGTTATGTTGAGCCGTTCAACTATGTTGATTTTAGTGCGAAATACAAAATGACTAAGGCGACTTCTATTTCGTTCCAAGCGTTGAACATTACTGACGAAGCTCAATACATGACACGTGGCGCCAGCAATACGCCTACGTTAGTGTCAAGTTCAGGTCCTAAGTACTTCTTAAGCCTGAAAACCGTGTTCTAATTGCATGGTGTTGCAGCACCCATCGCCTTTTGATGGGTGCTTTTTTTCTCTTGTTTCAAACCAAGTGGTTACCATGAAAAATACAACACGACTATGCTCTGCCGCCGTCATTATCAGCTTATGCTGCCTGTTCTCTGTAGATGCCGCAGATCCTTTAGTTACGGATAACGCCGCGTTCTCCAAAACGCTGCGCGCCGCTAAGCCTAGCGATACCATGATGAATGGCGTGCCAAACGGGTCAGTGAAGCGCTATCAGCAAGTTGTGAAGGCACAGAACAGTCAAAACAGCGTTATTAATGTCGATAATATTTAGGTAGCGGCCGGTAGCGATGCTTAATGCACTGCCATAGCAATGGATAGCCGCATACAAGGCAATTTATTTTTTCAACAAAACAACAAACACCGTTCAGCCCTTTGATGCTATCAGTGGTATCAACGTCAGTTTTAACGTCACTCATTCTATGACGCTAGGTGAACGATTAAAAGGCATTAAAGCGCCAGCCATCAGTTTAAGCCGTGCCAATACTGGCCTGCTTTACGCTACTGATGCGGCTTTAGCAAAGTTTGGCGTATCAGCGGGGTTAGTTCCGGTTAGCAAGGAAGCGACAGGCCCCGCTTGATACGACAAACCATTCGCCGTCACGCCACAACCGCGTGTTAGCTCTGTAGAGGCATAATAAATGAATACCCAAACACTGACTTCTCCCGTAACGGCTTGGCGCCGTATCAGCCAACTGACCGCTGCGTTACTGGCTGTAGCCACCTTATGTTGGCACAGCCTAGTCTTGGCGCAGCCGCATCCTAACCTGGTGCTCACTGCAGCCGATATTATTGAAATGCGCACAGCCATTCAAACGCCAAGTTTATTTACCGACACCTTTAACAAAACAAAAGCCCGCATTGATAAGCAATTAACCTTCAGCATGGAAGTACCGGTTCCCAAAGATGCCGGCGGCGGTTATACCCACGAACGCCACAAGAAAAATGCTCAGTTAATGTATGACGCTGCCATTGTGTTTCAATTAACCGAGCAAAACCGTTATGCACACTACGTTCGAGATATGTTACTCAAGTATGCCGCACTTTACCCAACGTTACCGCGACACCCCATGCGCAAAAGTAGTAACGAAGGCAAATTATTTTGGCAAGGTTTAAACGAAGCGGTTTGGTTGGTGTATACCATTCAAGCCTATGATTTAGTTTACAATGTCTTATCAGCTGAAGAACGCCACACCATTGAACAAGGCATTATTCGCCCAGTCGCCCGTTTCTTATCGATTGAATCACCGCAAACCTTTAATAAAGTGCATAACCATGGCACTTGGGCTACTGCAGCCGTCGGCATGACCGGTTATGTCCTGTCTGAGCCGGAATTCGTTGAAACCGCCTTATTAGATTTGAGCAAATCTGGCAAAGGGGGTTTTTTACGCCAGCTGCAAGCGTTGTTTTCACCGCAGGGTTATTACAATGAAGGCCCTTATTACCAGCGTTATGCGCTGCTGCCATTTGTCACCTTTGCGAAAGCAATTCAAGTCAACCAACCTGAGCGCGATATCTTTGGTTACCGCGACGGTGTGTTGTTAAAAGCCATCGATACCACTATTCAATTAAGCTACAACGGCCTATTCTTCCCCCTAAACGATGCCATCAAAAACAAAGGTATTGATACCATTGAATTAGTTACAGGTGTAGCCATGGCTTACGGTTTAAATGGCGACACCAGTTTGCTGGATATTGCGCAACGCCAAAACACCCTTTTATTGACTGGCGATGGCTTAAAAGTGGCACGTGATCTGGCCGCAAACAAAGCCACCCCTTACCGTTTTAATAGCATCGCCTATGGCGACGGCAAGGATGGTAACGAAGGGGCTTTAGTGGTTATGCGCAGCGCTACCCCAAAACCGGCTGCCGTGGTGTTTAAAGCTACTGCGCAAGGTTTAGGCCATGGACACTTTGATAAACTCAACTGGCAATTCTACGATGCAGGGGCTGAAATTGTTACCGACTATGGTGCGGTGCGTTTTCTTAATGTTGAAGCCAAAGACGGTGGTGGTTACCTTAATGAAAACAAGACCTGGGCTAAGCAAACGGTTGCGCACAATACCTTAGTGGTGAACGAGCAAAGCCACTTCGCAGGTAATACGAAAACCGGTAATCAGCACCATCCAGAATTACACTTTTTTGCGACGAACCCGCAAGGCAGTATCGCTTCTGCAAGTATGGATACCGCTTATAAGGATACGCAATTTACCCGCACCATGGCGTTAATCACCCTACCTGATAGTGATCTGCCATTAGTGGTCGACATCTTAAAAGCGACAGCTAAAACCGCTAAGCAGTTTGATTTACCGCTGCATTACCACGGTCAATTAATTGAAACTAACTTTAAACGTGATACCGCCTTACAGCAAATGCAAGCACTGGGTAAAGCCAATGGTTATGAACACCTGTGGTTAACCGCTACTGGCAAGCCAGATGCGGCACTGGCTAAAATTACATGGTTGAATGACAACGGGCGTTTCTACACTTTAAACACCGCTAATCGCGCTAACTTACAGGTGTTATTTACCCAACTGGGTGCCAATGATCCAAATAACAATTTACGCAACGAACGTGCCTTTATTCTGCGCAGCAACGGCAGCCGTGAGCAACGTTTCGTCAGTGTGTTAGAACCGCATGGTGAATATAACCCATCAAATGAATTTACTTTAGATGCCAACAGTAAACTGGTTGCGATGAACAGCCACAGTTTAAAAAATATGGAAATTATCGACCTGCAATTCAAAGATAACCGGCATTTCTTACTGGCCTATCGCACCGACCCAGTCAACGGCTCAACCTCTAGCCAATTCACTTTGAATGGCAAGCGCTACAGTTTCAGCGGCCGCTTTGCGTTGTTGCATGCGACAAAATAACCAGCAGTATATGATGAAACAGCCTGTTCATTGGGCAGAAGAGCTGTTACATGCCGCGCAATGCATGACATCGGTAAGATTGGTACACCCGATCATATTTTATTGAAACCGGGTAAACTGACTGACGACGAAATGGTCATTATGCGCCAACATACCTGCATTGGTGCTGATATTCTCGGCGAGTGTGATTCAAGCCTGATGGCAACCGCGTCTCAAGTGGCACGTTGGCACCATGAAAAATGGGATGGTAGCGGCTATCCCGATGGTCTAGCCGGCGCTGAGATCCCTATCGCTGCAAGGATCGTGGCGCTTGCCGACGTATTTGATGCGCTAACCAGTGAACGACCCTACAAGCAAGCATGGACAGTAGACGCGGCTTTAGCGTTTATAACCAGCCAATCAGGAAAGCATTTTGATCCTCAATTGGTGCCTTTATTTATCGCCGAGTTACCGAAGCTGTTAGCCATTAAAGCTAAATGGGCAGATTGACTAAAACATTAATGAAAAAACGGACAAGAGAGAAAATTAAAAAGTAACGTAACAATTTGTTTTAGCTACTCTTTTATCGTTAACGCTGTTTTGATGCTATTTGCATCTCACTGAAAATGCACTATAGTTTAGCTAGGTTTAGCCAAAGCTGGGCCAAACAGATGGAGCAGCTACAATGAGTTCCTTAAGCACGGGTAGTTTTCCGGTTAATACGCTATTACGCCAACAGACAGTTCGACAAGCCGAACTTGCTGAGCAGCAAGCACGTGCTTTAGAAACCCAGGCTGCAGCCAAACGGCGTGAAGCCCGACAAGCCGATGCGGCCGCAAAACGTTTAGATACTGAGGCTAACGCTGCCGAAAATGAAGCGAGCACCCTACAGCAAAATTTAAATGCGGCCGAACAACTGAGCCAAAGCAACCAGCAAAACAATGAGCGTTTTCAGCAAAGTGTCAACCGACAATTTACCCAAAACTCTTCGGCAGAGCCTGATAACAAAGCTAATGCCTTAACAATCGAGATCAATAACTTAGTAAACGGCTCCTCTGGCGAAAAAAGCGGTAGCCTGATTAATACAGTGATCTAATACGCCACACCTTGTGATCTAGCACAGCTGCGAGATTACCGGTGAGCATAGAAAAGGAACCTCATGCACAAAACCTTGGCTTTTTTTCAGTCTTCTCGCTTTGTGCTCCCCTGCTTCATTTTAGCTATTTTTGTCATTTTATTAGCGGATAATTTAACCCAACTTGGTTTTGCTCACGGCATGCTATATGCGCCGTTGATCTTACTAGCGGGTTTCACCTACCGTTATCGTTTACTGAACCTAACCGCCAGTTTAAGTATCATGGCCACATGGCTCGGTTATTTCATCGCTCCCCCAGCGCCAGATAACTTCTCAGAAGCCTATGTATTGGCCAATCGCGGATTAGCCACCTTGGTCATCGCCATCCTCTGGTGGCTAAGTTTTAAAATTATTACCCATCTTCAATTACAACAAACTCAACTGCAGCAAGAAAAACGCGCTCGCCTGGAGTTAAATTTAGCCCAAGAGGTGGCCGGATTAAGTCATTGGCACTTAAATGACTACCGAAAAATGGTGGTGTTAGATGCAGCCAGTTGCGAGTTATTAAAACTTAACAAGCTTGAGCTAACCATTGAGCAGTTTTATGCCTGTTTTGATGATGCCTCACAAACTGAATTAACAAACCGAGTTCAAGCCTGTTTATTTGAAGGAAAAATGATTAAGCTTGAAATGCAATTAGCCAGCCAAAGCCTACCGGTGAAACGGATCAAACTGATTGCTTATCCGGATCCAGATAATCGCGACATTGTGCGCGGATTATTACAAAACCTTCAGCCATTATTATCACCAGACGATGCGCTTAGTGAGCAAATTCAACAGTTTAAATATCTAGCCGACACCTTACCCGTTAAGGTATGGATCGCCGATGCGGATGGCCTGATTAACTTTATTTCACAAAGTTTTGCAGTATTTTGTGGTTGGAGCGCAGAGCGTATTGTCGCCGACTGGCTTAACATCATCCATCCTGAAGACCAAGCGGCAACCATGTCAGCTTGGCAACAGGCTTTACAGCATGAAACATCATACAAAATTGAATTTAGGTTGTTAGGTGCGGATGGACAATACAGTTGGCACCTGATGCATGCCGTACCCATTTATCAGGCTCCGGGGCAGTTAAGTTACTGGTTTGGTTCAGCCATGGATATCAGTAAACAAAAAGCGCTATGGCTACAAACTGATGAGCTTAAGCGCTCGCTTTATCAGATTTTAGAAAATGTGACCGATGGTTTATTTATGCTAGATGCCCATTTTCACTTTAGCTATATCAACCAGCAAGCTCTGGAATGGATTGCCGGTAATAGAGCCTTGTCACCGGGTAAACACATGACTGAAGTGTTCTATCAATCAGAAGTCGATTTTAGCCCGCTGATCAGCGCGATCCAACGGGCCTTTGCTGAAAAACAAAATAGTCAGCTGTGGTTTACCCTGCCCTCACACACCGAGCCGAGTTTAATCAGTATTTATCCTGCCAGCCATGGGGTTAGCGTGCTTATCCAGTTACGTTCCACCCTACCTAAAAAGGCGGGGCCGCTGTCAGTTGCACCGACTCACCACTAAGCGGGTGTTGAAAACGAATTTGGTAAGCATGTAACAGTAAACGCGGGGCTCTTTTTGCAATGGCTTTTGTGCCATATAAGGTATCCCCTAAGATGGCATGGCCAATACTGAGCAAATGCAAACGCAACTGGTGCGAGCGACCGGTCACCGGCTGTAACAAAACCCGGGAGCTGTCGATTAAAGCAGGATCAGCCAAGCGCGTGAAATGCGTCAAAGCCGGTTTACCGCTTTGTGCACAAATTTTATACAGTGGGCGATTGTCAGCATCCGCCGCTATCGGCAAGTTAATCTCGCCACTGTCTGGTAAGTCACCCGCAACCACAGCCAAATAATCTTTTTCTATGGTTCGTGCCTGAAATTGCTTACTAATGGCTGAGAGTGTCGCTTTGTTTAACGGTAAAATGACCAAGCCTGAGGTATCATAATCCAAACGATGCACCACCTGGGCAGTTGGAAAATTCTGCTGCACCCGACTAATTAAACAGTCATGATTCGCCGGATGTCGACCAGGCACAGTGAGGAGATGGCTCGGTTTATCCACCACCAGCAGCACATCATCTTGATAAATAATGCGGTAGGCGTCTTGGGTTGCCGGTAATATGGCTAACGCTTGCGGTTCAACAGACATAGTTACGCTCAAATACTAAAAAACCCAGGCATTATGCCGCAAAAAAACCTAGCCAGCAGCCATAAATCCGTTAAGCTGCGCAAAAACACTGACACAGGAACAGCATGATGATTGCTCCGCTGCGGTATAACCCTCCGCAAACTGCGCTAGATATTTTATATGCAGACAAAGATCTGTTAGTCGTCAATAAACCCAGTGGCCTGCTAACCAACCCCGGTAAAGGGCCTGAGTTAGCAGATTGTTTGCTCAGCCGAGTTTGCGCGCTCTACCCACTAGCGCAATTAGTTCATCGATTAGATCTCAGTACATCCGGTGTGGTGGCTTTTGCTTTAAGGCGCAAAGCCGAGCGAGAATTAAAACGGCAATTTGCCGAACGTTTGGTAAAAAAACGCTATCTTGCCATTGTTGCCGGGCAACTGACTGAAACGGCAGGTTGCATTACTCTGCCTTTAGCGGCCGATCCCGCTAATCCTCCCAAACAACAAGTTGATACCGCAGGCAAAGTAGCAGAAACGCATTTTAAAGTTTTAGAGCAATACGCTAACTCGGCCTTAGTAGAATTAAGGCCCGTTACCGGCCGTTCACATCAATTACGCGTTCATATGGCAGCAATAGGGCATCCGATCTTAGGCGATGCTTTTTATGCCCCTATCGAGGTGCAACAAGCTGCACCGCGCTTACTACTCCATGCCGCCACACTGACACTGCAACAACCTTACAGCCAACAAACACTCACCTTTAATGCCGATAGCGATTTCGTCACTGCCAGCGGCAAACGCCTGCGCTAAGCGCCTTCCGTCACATCCTCCCCTCAAAACGTCTCTGAGTATGGTCATACCAGACTCAGAGTAAGGTACAACCAGTACCGGAGTGCGGTCGTACCAGTGTCAGAGTGTGGTACAACCAGTACCGGAGTGCAATCTTACCAGTGTCAGAGTGTGGTACAACCAGTACCGGAGTGCAATCTTACCAGTGTCAGAGTGTGGTACAACCAGTACCGGAGTGCGGTCATACCAGTGTCAGAGTGTGGTACAACCAGTACCGGAGTGCGGTCATACCAGTGTCAGAGTGTGGTACGACCTGTACCGGAGTGCGGTCGTACCAGTGTCAGAGTGTGGTACAACCAATACCAGAGTGCGGTCGTACCAGTGTCAGAGTGTGGTACGACCTGTACCGGAGTGCGGTCGTACCAGTGTCAGAGTGTGGTCGGGCCTGAGTGAGGCCCTTATTGTGTGGAATGAGCGGTTTAGAGGTTTTCTTCGAACAGTTTGTGGATGCGACGGTATTCGTCTAACCAGCTGCTTGGTTGACGAAAGCCATGCGCTTCAACGGGGTAAATCGCTGTTTCGAAGTCGACAATTTCGTGCTCGATTAAGCGCTGCACCAAACGCACCACATCTTGAAAAAACACGTTGTCGTCAACCATGGGAGCATTGATCAGTAAGGGCTTTTTCAAACCTTCGGTGAAATAAATGGGCGAGCTGCGCTCATAGGCGATAGGATCGATTGCCGGCGTGTTTAAAATATTGGAGGTATAAGGATGGTTGTAATAAGCCCAATCACTGACTGGACGCAGCGCTGCCCCTGCTTGAAATAACTCAGGCTCTTTAAACAACGCCATAAAAGTCATGAAACCACCGTATGAACCGCCATAAGTACCCACACGCTTGCGGTCGACATTGGCGTTTTTGACTAAATAGTCCACACCATCAACTAAATCTTCAATTTCAGGTGTTCCCATCTGCCGATATATCGCAGTGCGCCAATCACGGCCGTAACCTTTTGATGCGCGGTAATCCATATCAAGTACCACATACCCTTGTTGAACCAACAAGTTATGGAACAAGAATTCACGGAAATAACCAGACCAACCTAAATCACTGTTCTGCAGATAACCGGCGCCATGGTTAAACACGACAGCACGACGGGCCTCGCCTTGCTGATAATCAGCCGGTAAATACAATTTGCTAAATACCGGATGTGAGCCATGCCTTGAAGGCACAGCCACAACCTGAGGTGCAACTAGTGGTAACTGCCGAAACGCTGCAGAAACCGTATCCGTTAACTGACGAACCGTTGTACCTGCCTTCGCCTCTGCTACAAACAGCTCAGGTGGCATCAGGTTGGTTGAGTGACGCAGCAACAACTGCTGTTCATCTGGCGATAAAGTAAACTCCGTACTGCCCAGTAAATTGGTCACCTGTTCAGTCTGGTTAGTGCCCAGCACTTGGCGATACACATTGTAGATCCCAGGATGGCTCTTGTTAGCGGTGAAATAAATGTAATGATCGTCATGCGTTAACACCGGGCCGGTCACTTCAAATGTGCCAGAAGTTAATTTTGTCGCTTTTTTCGCAGTTAATGCTTTGCTGTAAAGGTGGGCATAACCACTTTCTTCCGATAAGAAGAACAAGGTTTCACTGTTGTTTAACCAACCAAAATCATTAAAAGCGTAATTAACCCAAGCTTTATCATGCAAACGATGCTGAGGTACTAACTGCTTTTTCGCCAAATCGACAGTGGCAATCCAACGGTCTTTATTGTCAAAGGCTTTTAACATGACCGCCACTTGCTGACCGTTATTGTGCCAACGCATGGCACTTTGGCTCCAATACCAATCGGTCATTAAGCCAATATCACGGATCACTTTTTCCGATTGATACTTTTTACCCTGTGCCTTGGCATTTTCTGCTTTCACTTCTGCCAGCACATCTTCGTTATAACCTGGCAAACTGCTATAACTGAGCTCCTGCATGCTGTTTTGTTGTAAATCAACTAAAAGCAACTTTTGCGGCTCAAGAGAAAAATCATTCACACGTGCACGCACCTGCTGCGCGGCAATATCACCGTTAGCCGTAATATAATTCGGCATAATATCTTTGTCATTGCGCGCACTCGATTTACGCGTAGCAAGCATCAAAAAATCACCCTTGGGCGATAAGCTGGCATCAACAATTTGTTGCCCTTTACCCAAATAAATCGCGGCCGGAGCCATGCTATTATTTTCAGTGCGTAACTGCTGTGCGGCCTGATAACGCTCGGTTTGATTTTGTTGTTGTAGCGCAATATATCGGATCAGCTTCGCTTGCTCTTGACCCAAATAGCCTTTTGCCGGTGCAGGTGCGGTGGGGGCATCTTCTGTTTTTAAACTGGCAATTTCGCTGTGGCTACCGTTGTTAAAGTCATAAGCAAAAAAATCCCAACCTTGTTGATAGGCTAAACGACCATCTAACAAAAATTGTGGTCTGCTTTGACTGCTATTACTGCGGGTCAGTTGCTGCAACTTCCCATCAACAATGACAAACAGGTTTCCTTCAAAAATATAAGCCATTTTGCTGCGATCAGCGTTAAAAACCAACTGCTCTGCGCCCATTTGATGCCAATCAGCGAGTTTAACTTGCTCACCATTGCCTGCCCCTTGCACCGGACGACGAAACCAATCGCGCAATTCGCTTTGCTCACGTTTGCGTTGATAATACACCGTGCTGCTATCTGGAGCCCAAAAAGCGCTTTCTGGTTGACGACCCAACCAATCCGGATCCGCCATAATTTGTTCCATCGTCAATCGAATGGACGGATCAACTTGATTTTGTTGCACAACGCTGATGGTATCGGTTGCCCAAGTACGAGGCTCACCTTTTGCAGCCACAACCGAACTAAAACACAATAACGAGCTGACACTTAAAGCCAGTATGGCGCAGTGAAATTTTTTCATAGAGTTATTCTTCATTTCTGCCTAAGACCCTGCTGTTATACAAAGCTTGAAATCAGAACGCAACCGATTGCGCCTGAATGCAAAGCCAATACGCTAAAAAGCAAAAAACCGGCATCACGCCGGTTTGTGTTGCAGCTAAAAAACAAACATTAAGCAAATAACTGCTTGCCGAGTGCGCTAAGTTGCGTTTTTGCCTTACTCATGGCTTGTGCCGCACTGTCAGGCCCCATATTTAAGCCCTCGGCGTAAACAAAATGCAATTGCGTTAGCCCTAAGAAATTAAAAAAGGTTTTTAAGAAAGGTACCTGACTGTCAGCCGGACTATTTGCATATACGCCACCACGAGTCAGTGCGAAAACCACGGGCTTGTCGTTTAACAACCCGACTGGGCCTTGCTCAGTGTATTTAAAGGTTACCCCTACTCGTGCTAAACGATCTAACAGCGCTTTTAATTGGCTAGGTATCGCAAAGTTATACATGGGCACACCAAATACTAAAACATCAGCCGCTTTAATCTGAGCCACTAAATCATCAGAAATTGCCGCGAGTTGTTGTTGCTCGGCATTACGCTCTGCGGCAGCCGTCATCCAACTTCCCATCTCAGGCATTGTCAAATGCGCCAGTGGCGTCGCATTTAAATCAATTTCAGTTACCTTGTGCTGCGCTTGCGGCAACTGTGCTAAAAAGTGTTGCACTAATTCTACAGATTTACCGGCAGAGCCACTGATCGAGCTGTTTATCACTAAGATATTTTTCATCAACATTCTCCGTTTAAAAAAATTTAGCTGATGTTACATGCAACTTTTTAGAATTAAAAACGGATAATTTCGGATTTAACGTTCTATTTTTTATTTTAATTATATTTAAAACCAGTTCCTATTTCGCTGCGTATAAATTGCACGTTTCAAAAAACGCACTTAATCGCCGGGAAATAACGAATATGTTGGAATCTACCGTGCTATCAGGGCATCATGACAACTCGAGAGCTAAAACGAGGATGCCCGACCGTATGACTATTAGTGCAGAACCCAATATCCGCACTGGGCAATGGGAAGACGCTTTAACTTATGTCGCTGTAAATGCTGACAAAGCAGCTTACGCTGAGCTATTTAGCTACTTTGCGCCACGCTTAAAAGCTTTTGGTATGAAGATGTTCGGTAACGAGCAGCAAGCTTTAGAGATGGTTCAAGACACCATGCTTAATGTTTGGAAAAAAGCCAATCTGTTCGACGCAAGTCGAGGTTGCGCTTCTACTTGGATCTTTACCATTGCGCGTAACGTCCGTTTTGACATGCTGCGCAAAAAGCAAAGTCGTAAAGATGACATCAGCGCCGATGACTTATGGGCTGATGGTGATTATCCAGAGCAAGAAGGCAGCACTACTGAGCAATGGGAAACCATGCTAATGAGTGAAAAGCTGGCTCCCCATTTCGATGCTTTACCCCCAGCACAACGAATGGTAATGCAAAAAGTTTATTTAGAAGAAAAATCTCATCAAGAAGTATCCGATGAGCTAGGAATTCCGCTTGGCACAGTAAAGTCACGGATCAGGTTGGCGCTAGATCGATTGAGAGAGGCATTAGATGACACACGCAGTTAAATTTCATCCTGGAATGATGCTGATGGAACAGTATGTAGAAGGCACGCTTTCTGCTGAAGTTGCCTTGGCAGTTGCCACACATATTGACTTGTGTCCGCACTGTCAGCACCTGTGCCAAGATTTACACAACGATCAAGGCAGTCAATTAGCCAAGTTAGCCCCAGAAACAAATAACAACGCTGATGATTTCGCACAGATGCTTGAGTTCATTACGGCGCAGCAACCTAACACAGGCTCACACGCGCCGAAGCAACAAGAGTCAGTAACGGTAAACGTCAATGGGCGTGAGTTTCGTATACCGCGTGCACTAAGCCGTTTAGTGACGCAACAAAGCAAATGGTTACAGTTAGGCGGCATTGCCACTGCCAAGTTGCCTGCCGGTGAAAAAACCCATGTTTCTTTGCTGTATATTGATAAAGGTACCGAAGTGCCAAACCATAGCCATTTAGGCATGGAAATGACACTGGTATTAAGCGGTCGTATTTATGATGAAAGCGGTGAATACGGTGCGGGTGATCTATTAATTAATTCACCTGACGATACGCATACGCCGCACACTCGGGCTGACGAAGATTGTTTATGTTTGTCGGTACTGAGTGCGCCATTAAAGTTCAACAAAGGCTTAGTGCGTTTATTGAACCCGTTACAGCAGTTTTTTTACTAAACCCGTTTCAACATGTACTTCTGATGTAGCACTGTTGCGCCGGCTTTTGCCGGCGCTTTTTTAGCTTAATAAGGCTACACCACCCTGTAAATTCCACAGTTGCTGAAAGCCCAAACGCCGAAGCACTCGCGCAGCTAATAAACTTCGATTACCCGTTCGACAAATCAACAATAAGGGCTGATCTTGCTGTAATTGCTGCTGCAGCATGGCATTGCAAAGCCGTGATAAAGGGATCTGCAGCACCTCAGCCGCTACCGGTAAATAGGTTTGTACCGCTCCCGCGCTTTGCTCATAGGGCTCACGCACATCCAGCACAGTGATCTGTTGCGAGCCTAATAACTGCTCTAAATCATTGGGCTGTACTAACGCAATGGCATCTTGATGAGACACTTCAACCAAACCACACAAATGCGTGCTGGCTTGTTGCAAAATCGCACTTTGTTCATTCAATCGTTGTTGCCATTGCTCTTGCTCAGCGCCGGCTAAAATTTGTTGTAATAAAGGGGTTTCTTGTTTAGCTAAGGCGAAGGTGGTAACAAAGCGCTGGGCGTAATCATGGCTTGAAAATAATAGCGTTTGCTCAGAAACCGTTGCTTGCAAAAGTTGCAGACTCTGCTGTAAAGCCATGGCACTGCCACCGTCAAGATCGGTGCGACCAATACCTGCTGGCAGTAAAATGTCGCCAATAAAGGCAGCAGTGATGCTGTCAGCTTGTTTTAACAACACACTATAAGCTTGCGAACTATGGCCCGGGGTAGCAATGCGGCTTAATTGATAAGCACCAACTTGCAGCGTATCTTGTGCCAACGGCCAACCGGTTGCATCCTGCTCCTTTGCATCGACCAACAATTGTCGTAATAATTTTGACGCGGGGTTGGCTTGTTGATGCAAATGCGTATCCAGCACCGCAACTAATGTTAAACCCTGCCCTTGAATAATATTCACTAAACGCTCTGCTAACGGCATAACCGGATCAATAATAATGGCTTGGCGACTGTGCTCACAACTGAGTAAATAACTGCAATTAGCATCATATTTAAATTGTGATAAACCGGCCGCCACGCTCATATTCAGCGGATCCGCGTCCGTTAACACTAAACAGTGTTGGCGCACCACTGGCGCTAAACTGACAATACGCTTGCACGCTTCGTCACATTCTTCTGCTGTCATTGCGGGGCCAAAAGATAAACGAATAGCGCCTTCACTGCGCCAGCGCTCCAGCCCCATGGCATCTAAGACAAAACTACCGGTTACTTTTGAGCTACACGCAGAGCCTGAACTCACGCGAATACCCGCCGCATCAAACAGATCTAAAATATCTTTGGCAAAGAAACCTGGCACAGCAAAATTTAAGGTTGTGGCAAGAATGTGTGGCTCAGCGCTATTTAATACCAAGGCCGGGAAAACCTGACGAAGCGCAGCTAGCAGCTGTTGCCGGTAATGCCACAGCACCGCATCCGCGCAGAACACACTTGATTCAGGGTTCAGTAATTGACTAAAGATGGTACTTAAAGCGGCGATACCCGGTAAGTTTTCTGTACCCGAGCGTAATCCGCCCTCTTGACCACCACCAGCAATTAATGGCTGATAAGGCGCACCTGGGCGAACATACAAAAAACCAATGCCCTTAGGACCATACAACTTATGGCCACTGAACGGCGCATAATCGATACTGATCTTCGCAAAATCTAAAGACATTTTGCCCAGAGCCTGTACGCAGTCAACCAACCAATACGCATCCGGTTTCACTTCACGGATCAGTTTTTCTAACACCACTAAATCTTGTTTTACCCCCGTTTCGTTATTAGCCGCCATAGTGCAAACCATCGCAGCACGGGGTAATAATTGACGTAACGCATCAGTGTCAATTAGCCCACTGTTCAGTACAGGAATAGCCTGTACCGTCGCATTAATTTGTAAAAGCTTGTTCCAGTACTTTAAACTTTCCGGAACGGCTTTATGCTCGGTCGCGCCATATAATAATAAGGTTTCAGGCCCACATAAGCCGCGAGCACGCAGCGCTTGCAACGCGGATATCACCGACGTTTGAATGCCCTCTGTTGCCCCCGAAGTGAAAATAATCTCGCCTGTGGCAGCCCCCAATAATTGCCGCGCCAAACTGCGAGTATGCTCCAAGGCAACCTTAGCTTTAATACCGGTACTATGACTGCTGCTTGGATTACCAAAGTCTTGCTGCATTGTTTGCATCACGGCAGCGGCCACTGCCGGCAACACCGGTGTAGTCGCATTATTATCTAAATACACTTCGGCCAAAGTGCGACAGCGGTGGGAGGATGCTGACATCGAGGAAACTCCAAAAACGTGGCGAAAACCAACTTATAACTAAAGGTTATATGTTATATCATTTTGTTTGCTTGGCACAGCATTAAATAAAAAAGCCGCTATTGATAACAATAGCGGCTTTTTCTATACACTACAGTAGATTAAATCAAATCATTTGGGATCTGTGGGCGCATCTCTAACCAAATTTTGCCGCTTTCAATACCGTATTTACGCACGACCATGATCACGTCGTTATGCTTACCGGCCTGAGCCATCTGCTTTAACTGTTCATAATAGCTGCGGGCGAGCGCACGGGCTGCCGGTTGTGAAAAATAAAAACGGGCAATTTTGTTATACAAGCCGCGAAAGCCATTTAAGATCAACACATAAATACGGTTAGAAGAATGCAGCGCTAATTCATGGTTGAGGTTGTAATCAAACTCAGCAAAGGCTTCTGCAGTATCGTCTAAGGTTTCAGCGTTACTTAAATAATCAATCACCTGCTGCTGATGCGTCTTAATGGCGCCACGAATATAGATAGCGCTAATATTAGTCCGGGCAGAAAGCAGTTCATCTACTAAGTCTGGCATATGCTCTTCATCAAGCCGCGCCAGCGTTTCTAAAATATTTAAACCTGAGGTTTCCCAAAAGTTATTCACTTTAGTGGGTTTGCCATGTTGAATGGTTAACCAACCATCGCGCGCTAAACGTTGTAACACTTCACGCAAGGTCGTGCGGGTTACACCAATCAATTCTGATAGCTCACGCTCAGCCGGTAAAATAGAACCTGGGGCAAATTTGCCATTCCAGATTGAATCAACAATATACTCTTCAGCAAAGCCAGCAGGGCTTTGTGCTTTAATTAGGTTGGTCATGCGGATTAATCCGTCTCATTAGTCTTAAAATTATCCACTGATTGTACCAGAGCGATAGCAGTTAACAAGACACACGGCAAAATTCGCTACACTAAGACAGACTTCATTGTGTATTCTGTTGAAATACCTTAAATTGTTTAGCTATATTTGCTTAACTTTGCAGGCAGCAGCATGTTTCAAGCGCTTAAATCACTTTCTCTCAAACGTTGGCCTTGGCTTTTACTGGCTTTCACCGCGTTATTATTTGAAGCTTCCGGCTTATATTTTCAGTATGTGCTTAATTTTCAACCTTGTATTAAGTGTATTTATATTCGCGCAGCCTTTCTCGGTATTCTGGTAGCCGGTTTAATCGGTGCTTTTGCGCCTAGTCATACCTTAGGCCGTTTTGTGGCTAACTTAGCTTGGCTTGGCGCTGCGCTTTATGGTTTCTGGCAAGCACAAGAATTGGTAGTGATAGAGCAAACATTAGCCAGCGGCGGCTTTACCACTTGTGCCTTGTTTGCCGATTTTCCTAGTTGGTTAGCTTTAGATCGCTGGTTTCCCGCGGTTTTTGAAGTCACCGGTACTTGTGGCGGGGTAAGTTGGCAATTTGCTTCGCTCAGCATGGCGCAATGGAGCCGGATCATCATGTTAAGTTACAGTGTGGTCGCGGTAGTGGTGTTGGCCAGCCAATTTAGCCGGCTCAACAAAAACCCTTACATGGATTAACCCACAAACCCTGTTTACACTCGGTAATTACTGACTAATTGATCCAACTCTGTGGCGAGTGCCGTGAGTTGTTCGCTGGTGTGTGTGGCCCGTTTGGTACCACCAGCCGTTTCTTCGATAACCATAACAATTTGATGCACATTTTCGTTAATGGCACCAGAAACATGGGTTTGCTCTTCTGCTGCGGTGGCAATTTGTGCGTTCATGTTATTAATGGTATTTACCGCGGTACTAATTTGATTTAATGCCAATTCTACTTGGCGGATCTCATCCACGCTGCTCTGACTGCTTTGCTTTAACTGACTGATCAGTTCAATCGCGCCTTTAATACCCGAGTGTAAGCGTGAAATCATTTGCTGAATTTCTTGAGTGCTTTTTTGCGTGCGGCTGGCCAGCGTGCGCACTTCATCGGCGACTACGGCAAAACCCCGCCCCGCTTCACCGGCTCGGGCCGCTTCAATTGCCGCATTTAACGCTAACAGATTAGTTTGCTCAGCAATACTGCGGATCACATCTAACACCCCGCCAATCCGATCAGACTCTTTGCTTAAATCTGCAATAACCGATACGCCATCATTCACTTGCAAAGCTAAACCATCAATTACTTGTACGGTTTTCTCCAGTGTTTGCTTCGAGTTACTGACCAGATCTTCCGCATCCGCTGCGGCGGATGATGCTTGCATGGCACTGTCGGCCACCTCTTGTGAAGATGCCGCCATTTCATTCATCGCAGTAGCGACTTGATCACTTTCTGATTGCTGACGACTCACGCCCTGAGTGGCTTGACGCATGATGGTGTTTAACTCACCGGCACTGCTGTTTAAAGTCGAAGTTGAACCGGCAACCCTTGCAACCAAATCTCGTACCTGACTGGCAAAGCGGTTAAAGGCCTCAGACAACTGTGCTAATTCATCATTACCACTCACGGTTAAGCGATGGCGTAAATCTCCCCCCCCTTGCGCTATTGCGGTCATTGCCGTAACAACTGATTTTAACGGCGTAATAATGCTGCGCACCACAACCAGCGCCAACAACATAATCACGATTAACGAGGCGATGGCGGTACCCAGTGAGCTCCAAAAGCTGGTACTGAGTGATTCATCCACTTTTTGCTGCATCAGCGCCACTTGTTTATCTAAACTGTCAATCCAAAAACCCGTGCCAAGCATCAGCCCCCACTTACTTAACTCTTCAGCGTACCCCAATTTGGGCTCAGTCAGGTTAGTCTGGGTATTATTCCAATGATAATATAAATAACCGTCACCACTTCGCGCCGCATTCCATAAACCTCGGATCACCTCTACCCCATTTGGATCTTTTAGATCCATCAGGTTACGGCCTTGTAAGGCTTCATTAGCCGCATGCATCACATTGACGCCTTGCTGATCATAAATAAAGAAATAGCCCATACTGCCGCTATCATCAAAACGCAATTGCCTTAAAATCTCGATAGCTTCAGCTTTAACTGCTGGGTTAGTGGCGGCATCAGGCGCGTTATAAAGATGGGCAATGGCGCTTTTGCCTAATTGCATATAGTTTTTAATTAAGGCTTGCTGACTTTGCTGAAACATCTCTTCAAAACTATCAACCCCTTGCTGCCCCAAAGATTTGGCTTGCAACAAACTAAAGCTCACTAACAGCACAGCAAGCAAGGTGCTGGGGATCAGGGCTAATAATAAAATTCGGGTTTGGATGGTAAGGTTGGCCATCAGTTACTCCATGTTAACGGCTAAATTCAACAGTCAGTATAAGCCTAGTTTTGACATACTGCTGTATAAAGGCATGAAAAACGTAAGATTAACGCTTACCGCGTTCTTATTCATCATAAAAAAAGCGCCGAACAATGTCGGCGCTTTTTAAGAATGAATACCGCGCGCGTTTAAACGATAGCTAATAGCTCAACGTCAAAAATCAGCGTGCTAAATGGGGCGATTGCATTACCGGCACCACGTTCGCCGTAAGCGAGGTTATGTGGCACATATAAACGTAACTTTGAACCTACCGCCATCATTTGTAACGCTTCAGTCCAGCCAGCAATCACGCCTGATACTGGGAACTCAGCAGGCTCGCCACGCTGATAAGAGCTGTCAAAGACCGTGCCGTCAATTAAAGTACCGTGATAGTGCGTGCGCACGGTAGAAGCAGCAGTCGGTTTTTCACCTTCGGCGGCAACTAACACTTCATATTGTAAACCTGAAGCGGTGGTGGTGACTTCTGCACGCTTGGCGTTTTCCGTTAAAAATACTTCGCCCGCTTCGGCTAAAGCCGCCGCTTTTTCTTGCTCAACGGCTTGCATACGCTCACTGATAACCGTAAAAGCAGCACGAACTTGATCTTCAGTCACTTCTGGCGCTTCTTCATTGTATGCTGCGGCTAAACCTGCGGCCACGGCAGTAATATCTAAGCCATCAAATGGACGATCAGCAAGCTGCTGACCCATCTGTAAACCAATACCGTAACTTGCGTGTTGCTCTAAGGTGGTAAATTTTGACATGCGTTCCACTTATCCTTGACGGATGGCGCTAAGCACCATCAGAGTTAAAATTGCGCTTATCTTACGCTAATTAGAAGAACTTGTCTCGCAAGACGATTGTAACTGTTGCCAAACCGCACGAACTTGCTGCTGATCTTGCTCAGTCAGTTCACCGCCGGTAATGGCTTGCGCCAAACTCTGCTCCACTTGCGCCACAATATCGCTGACGTGAAAAGGCTGCTCAGTGACCTGCAAGGTCCCCACCACTAAATCAACATGGCCGCGTAAGTAACCTGCAGCAAATAACTCATCATCGGTCGCAATGGGCACTAACTGATCAAAATAGGCGGCGGCCTGCTCAATAAACTGCTCGGTATGTTCTTGTTGCTGCATCTTAATGCTCATCCTCATATCCTAGACGGTAAATAACATAATCGTTGTAACCGGTTAGCACACTGATCAAGCCTTGCAGCTCACGATCTAATGCGACATCGCCGGTATCGGCCAACAACGGCCGTCCGTCTAATTGTTGTAACTTCGTTTTGGTGGCTAGTAATATAATATTGTCACGGCCTACGGCACGGATCACCGCCGGGGATAGTTGCTGATTACCTCGACCAAACACATGGCCTTGCCCGCCTATCAACGTGATAACTAACTTACTGGGATAATCTTTTACCCAATCAAGCAGTTCACTGGCGGTCACGTCTTGCGCTAATAGTTGGCCATTTTCAACGACATCTACCCCTAGCAAGGTGTTTTCTAAGCCTAACTCCGCCATCACTGCAGCCACGGTTGAACCAGAGCCCATCACATAACGCACGTTATCTTCTAACTGGCTGGCCACATAAGCTGCTAAATCATCCAACACCAGCTCAGCGGATTCTTTGCCCGCCATTTTTACACTTTGGACATAACGTAATTCAGCCGGAATACGCATTTCACCATAACGCCGTGCTTTCACCACGCCTTGGCGAAACGCCACTTCATCAATATCCATCACCGCTGCTTCCTGCTGGCTAACTAATTCACCTGCGACTAACTTGCTCAGTAACTTCCCTGCGGCCAGCGGTGATATGGCATACACGCCCGAATGAATTTTACAGCCCGCAGGAATGCCCAGCACCGTGGTGCGATCTGCTACCACACTGCAAACATTGCGCGCGGTGCCATCGCCACCTGCGAATAACAGTAAATCAACGCCCGCCGCTGCAATCAGTTCGGCAGCATGTTCCGTATCCAGTGCTTGTGTAGGATGTTGTGTCGGGGTGTAACACACCTGATACTGAAAACCCAACTCGGCGGCCAAAGCCTCGCCCATCTCCGCGGCAACAGTGAGAATTTCAACTTGCTGCTGCAGAGGTAATAACTGCTCTAAACAAACACGAGCGCGCGCGCCGGCCATCGGCGTAGCGCCAAGCGCCAAGGCTTGCTCGGCCAGTTGATCGCTGCCTTTTAACCCTACGCTGCCGCCCAAGCCGGCGAATGGGTTAATAATTAAGCCTAATCGAAATCGTTTCGCCATAACTACTGCTACCTATAGCTCGCTGCCTCTTAAAAGCAGGCGTATTGCAATTGCCGCGCATTGTACCTGCTAATCTGGCTATTTCCCAGCGATCAGCCGCCAGACCAGCGCATCGCAACCCAGTAACAGCCGCCTAGCATGGGTAGGCAATTTCAGCAGGCTTGCGGCAAGACCGTCAGTGCTCTACAGTAAGTCGGCATTCGCGCCCCACGGTTTGGTTTTATGCGCTACACCAACTGTTTTTTACGCCGATTTTGCTACTTATCCTTGAATATCGTTTCTTATCAGGAGTTTTTATGACCTCGCTCGAACAGCAGTTTGCGCAACACCAGCAGGCATTTCATGCAGATCCTTACCCAAGCCTTGCCCGTCGCCGTCAGCGTTTAACTGCCTTAATGCGTGCTTTGCAGCAATTTGAGCACGCGCTATGCGAAGCCGTTGCCAGCGATTTTGGCCAGCGCAGTCATGATGAAACCCGATTACTGGAAATCGCGCCATGTCGCCAAGGCTTAAAATATCAATTGCGCCATTTAAAAGCGTGGATGCGCCCGAAAAAGCGGCATGTTCATTACACTTTTGCGCCAGCCAGTAATCGCGTGATGCCACAACCGCTTGGCGTAGTGGGTATTATTGTACCGTGGAATTATCCGATATTTTTGGCACTGAGCCCTTTAATGACGGCACTGGCAGCGGGCAATCATGCCTTGGTTAAATTATCTGAATTTACCCCAGCAACCAATCAAGTACTGCGCCAATTATGCCAGCAAGCCTGCGCAGATAGCGTCAGTATTATCGAAGGCGATGCGAATGTCGCTGCCGACTTTTCTGCCCTACCCTTTGATCATCTGCTGTTTACCGGCTCAACCCAGGTTGGGCGTAAAGTGATGCAAGCCGCCGCCGCCAACTTAACGCCGGTGACCTTAGAGCTTGGCGGAAAAAGCCCGGTACTGATTGCACCTGATGCCAAATTAGCACGCATCAGCGAGCGCTTGCTGTTTGGTAAAACGGCTAATGCCGGTCAAACCTGTGTCGCACCAGATTATGTATTAGTACCTCGTGCCCAACTGCCCGAGTTAATCAGTCTGCTCAAGAAAGGGTTTCAACGTTTTTACCCCGATTTCCCAAACAGCAGCTCATACAGTGCGGTCGTCAATCAGCGACAATATCAACGGCTCAGCCATCTTTTGCAAGAAGCGAAAGATGCCGGCGCAACCTTAATCTCCTGTAGCGAAGGCGGCAACGCGGAGCAGCGCTTATTGCCGCTGACTTTGGTAGTGGATGCCCCGTTAGCGTGTCAGTTATGGCAAGAAGAGATTTTCGGGCCGGTTTTACCGCTACTACCCTATGATGATATTAACGAGGCCATTGCCTTTATCCGAGAACGGCCTAAGCCCTTAGCTTTATACCTGATGAGCGAGAACTCAGCGTTAATTAGTCAAGTGCTCGAGCAAGTGCATGCGGGTGGCGTGGCCATTAATGATACCTTGCTGCAAGTGGCGCAAGATGATTTGCCATTTGGCGGTGTCGGGCCATCAGGCCTCGGCTATTATCATGGCCCAGAGGGCTTTTTACGCATGTCGCACCTTAAAGCCATCCATGAAAAAGGCCGCTTTAGTAGCAGCCAATTTATTTATCCGCCGTTTGATCGGCCGCTATTTCAAGCTTTATTACGCTGGCTCACCCGATAAGGCGTTAAACCAAGGCCGCTTTAGGCATTTGTTTAGGTAAGCACCAAGCTAAAATGGCGGCAAAACATGCCGCTATCGCTGCCAGCACATAGGTTTGTTCAGCACCTAAGCCATTTTGCCAACTAATACCGCTGATATAAGCACCTAGCGCACCACCGCCACCGTATATAATACCGGCGTAAAAAGCTTGGCCTCGCCCTCGCTGCGCTTTGGGGAAAAACTGCTGAATAAACTGCATCGCGCAGCTATGGGCAATGGCAAAACTCCCCGCATGAAACAACATACTTAGCGCTAACAGCCACGGCGAATCGGCAACAAAAGCTAACATAAGCCAGCGAATCACCGTCAAACCGTAACAGCAGGCCAACAACCGACGAAAAGAAAAACGCTGCAAAATACGCCCGGCATAATAAAAGGCGATGATTTCAGCCAGCACCGCTAAACCTATAAACAAGCCGGTAAGGGTTCCGCTGTAACCCAGATCGCGGCTATACAGCGTAAAAAAACCATAAAACGGTGCAAAGCTCATCTGTAATAAAAATGCCGCGGCCATAAACTGCCACAGCACCTTACTGGAAAACAATTCAGCAAAAGATAATTTGGGCTGATCTTTACTCGGTGGCGGTGGCATCGGCGGTAAATTAACCAAGCTGAGTAACAACAAGAACAGAAATAACAACGCGGTGCCCGGCATAAACTCACTACCAAAGCGCTGATAAAGCCAGCCGCCCAGCATGACCAATACGATATACCCGATACTGCCAAAGGTACGAATTTTACTGTAGCTGCCGGTATCATCATTCAAACTATGAAAAGTACAGACTTCCAGCTGCGGTAAAATCGCTGTCCAGAAAAAGCTGAATACCGCAAAACCCAGTAATAATGGCCAAAAGCCAAAATCGACTAAGCTGCTAAGCCAAGCAACAATAGCAATACTGGCGCCAAAGCGCATGATCCCTAAAGGATTAGCCGTGCGATCGGCTAAAGTGCCCCAAAGCGCTGGGCCTACAATACGGGTGGCGGTAACCAATGCCAGTAACAAACCGATTTGTGCCGATTGATAACCGCGGCCATCTAAAAACAAGCCAAAATACGGCACAAAGATGCCCAGTACACCAAAGTAAGCAAAATAAGCCAGCGATAACGCTGGCTTGGCAGTTAATCTAAACACAATAATCGCTTATTCGTTGGGAGTTTGTTGACGAGCGATAGCAGCAATATCCGGCGTGGTTACCTGCACCATGGCATTTTGCGCGCGCTGTCTTAACAGGTGATCTAACAGCACAATCGCCAACATCGCTTCGGCCACAGGTACAGCTCGAATGCCAACACAGGGATCATGCCGCCCTTTGGTCACGATATCGACCACTTCACCGTCGGTATTAATGCTTTTACCCGGCACACTGATACTCGAAGTGGGCTTTAGCGCAATACTGACTAATAAATCTTGGCCGCTGGAAATGCCGCCTAAGGTGCCACCAGCATGATTGGCACTAAAGCCCGTTGGCGTTAATTCATCACGACCCGTTGAGCCGCGCTGCTCGACCACCGCAAAGCCATCGCCAATTTCCACCGCTTTTACCGCATTAATGCTCATCATGGCATGCGCAACATCGGCATCTAAGCGATCAAACACCGGCTCACCTAAGCCAACAGGCATGCCGCTCGCCACCACATTAACGCGAGCACCGACCGAATCACCGTCTTTTTTCAGTTGCCGCATGTACTCATCTAAAGCGTTGAGCTTATCTGGATCGGGGAAGAAAAACGGGTTGTTTTCAACTTCATGCCATTGTAATTGTTCCGCTTTTACCGGGCCCAACTGGGCTAAATAACCGCGAATTTCAATGCCACAATGTTCTTTTAAATACTTTTTAGCGATAGCACCGGCAGCCACTCGAATGGCCGTTTCCCGCGCAGATGAACGACCACCGCCACGATAATCGCGGATCCCAAATTTGTGCCAGTAGGTGTAATCGGCATGCCCAGGACGAAATAAAGCGGCAATGTTCGAGTAATCTTGTGAACGCTGATCGGTGTTTTCAATCAATAAACCGATAGAGCAGCCGGTGGTGGTATCGTTAAACACCCCTGATAATAGCTTCACCGTATCTTCTTCACGGCGCGCGGTGGTGTAACGCGACGTGCCTGGCTTGCGCCGATCCAGATCTAACTGCAGATCTTCAGCGGTCAACGCCATACCAGGTGGACAGCCATCAACCACGCCGCCAATAGCCGGGCCATGGCTTTCGCCAAAGGTGGTGACTTTAAATAACTGCCCAATACTGTTACCTGCCATTTATGCTTCCTCAAACAAATGCTGACTGTTGATAAGCTGCTGCTTTGTCAACGCGAAAACGCCCAGGCCACCGCTGTTAAACTCAAGCCAATTAAATGGGACGTCTGGATATCTATACTGCAATTCAACCATACTATTGCCAACTTCACAAACTAAAATGCCCTGTTCGGTAAGATGTGCTGCCGCATCACGAAGAATTTGCCGCGTTAATGCCAACCCATCCACACCCGAGGCTAAGCCTAATTCGGGCTCATGCCGATACTCTTCTGGTAAGTCATCCATATCTTCGGCGTCAACATAAGGCGGGTTGGTCACTATCAAATCGTAATGCTGGCCTTGTAAGGCGGCAAAGCCATCAGATAACACGGGAAATACCCGCTCTTCTAATTGATGCTCCGCAATATTAATTTGCGCAACATTTAACGCATCAGGACTAATATCCACGGCATCCACTTGTGCATCAGGGAACGCATAAGCACAAGCGATAGCAATACAGGCAGAGCCGGTACATAAATCTAAAATAGCCGTGGGTGTAAAACCCGGCTCAAGTAAGTCAGCAAATTTGTTTTTAATTAATTCGGCAATCGGCGAGCGTGGGATCAACACCCGCTCATCCACATAAAACGGCAGATCGCAAAAGTAGGCTTGCTGAGTCAGGTAAGCGGCGGGAATACGCTGTTCAATGCGTTGCTGCAGTAAATCGATAAACGCTTGGCGCTCATGCAGGGTTAAACGTACGGGCAACAGTTTGTCATCGGTCAGTGGCGGTAAAAATAGCACATGGGCTAACAGCACTGCCGCTTCATCCCACGCATTGTCGGTACCATGACCAAAATACACTCCAGCCTGATGAAAACGACTTACTGCCCAACGTAACCAATCATGTACCGTGCACAGTTCTGATAAAGTCCCCTGCAACTGTTCAGGATGAAAAGGTGATAGCGGTTGCTCAGTCATGGTATGCTGCACTCCAGATTTTAACAAAATATTGATTAGACCCGCGCGCATGCAGAAAAAAAACTCAGCTAGCAAAACCCTTGATCCAGAGGAGCTGGAATTGTTCCGGGAGTTTGTTGCTGGCACCCGCCCGCTTGAGCAAGACAAGATAGCGCCAGTTGCCAAACGCAGCAAGCAAAAACGCCCCAGCGCGGCCTCGAATAGCGCAACTGCTGAAAAGCTGTTCTTTTTCTCTGATGAATACGAAGTTTTTAGCGATACCCAAGGCAGCTTGTCTTATGTGCAAAGCGGTGATGATCCGCATTTAGCCGGACGCCTGCGCCGCGCAGAAATCGAGCCGCAAGTCGTTTTGGATTTACATGGCATGACCGGCCAACAAGCGAAAACAGAATTAGCGGGGTTATTAGCTTATTGCCAGCAGCAGCAATTTAACTGTGCCTGCGTGGTACATGGCAAAGGGTTAGGGATTTTAGCGCGAAAAGTGCCGAATTGGTTAGTGCAGCATCCCAATGTGCGTGCCTTTCATACCGCGCCCAAAGCATGGGGCAAACAAGGCGCTTTATTACTGCTTTTGAAAATCAACCAAAGCACCGAGCAACAGTTTCGGGATTTGCCTGGCCGCTAACGCCGTGCGCCTTTCAGATTTCGGGTAATACCGACAACGCCAGTGGCCGATTACGCTCTTGCACCACGCCCCCTTGCCCTGGCTGGTAACTGATACAAGTTAACGAGGCGGTGCTAAAAATTGGAGCTTGGCCAGGCTCAGTTAAACTTTCAACTAAAAAGCTCACCAACGGCATATGTGATACCAACAACAGCTTAGCGTTGGGTTGGGCTAACAATAAGGCATCAATTTGCGCCTTCACTGTTTGCGCTGGCGCATCAGGCACTAATTCGGGTATTAGCGTAAATTGGCATTCTGCGGGCTGCTGCTCTAACATTAACTCAGCTGTTTGCTGGGCACGTAGGTATGGACTACTCCAAACATAATCGAAATTGGCATAGACCGTTTTTAACCACAAGGCCATTTGCCGCACATCGTTCTGACCGTCTGGTGTTAATTGCCGTAAGCTGTCATCCGCCGCATAGGGCTGTGCTTCGCCATGTCGCATGATCACGAGATTTACCATGAAATTGTTACCATACTGCTGTTTTGTCCCATTCAGTCTGCTATTGAGCAAATTAGCATGCGTCAGGTGAAAATAGTGCGCTATGATAAAGAAAGTCTGCCGTCAGCGTAACTATCATTTGTGCATAATATAGCGCTTAGTTATTACTTATCGCTATGAAACTTTCGTCGGATAACCCGCAATCGTCAACAAGCACCCATGTTGAATAAAGGAACCGCTTTGCAACATAATGAACTAATAAAAAGTCCAAATGATCCAAAGCAATACCGCTATCTGCAGTTAGCTAACGGTTTACCTGTGCTTTTGGTTCACCAAGCTGACAGTGAAAAAAGTGCCGCCGCCTTAACCATTAATGTCGGACACTTTGACGATCCGCAAGAACGAGAAGGCCTCGCGCACTTTTTAGAACATATGCTGTTTTTAGGCTCGGCACACTATCCCGACGCAGGAGGGTTTCAACACTTTATCAGTGAACATGCCGGTAGCCATAATGCCTGGACGGGTACCGAGCATAGTCATTTTTATTTTGATATTGAACACGCCGCTTTTGCGCAAGGCCTGGCCCGTTTTGGTGATATGCTTAGTGCGCCGTTGTTTAGCGCCAGCTACGTTGATAAAGAGCGGCAATCTATCGAAGCTGAGTTTTCCATGAAACTCAAAGATGATAGCCGCCGCATTTATCAAGCGCACAAAGAAAGCATTAACCCTGCGCATCCTTTTGCTAAATTTTCAGTAGGGAATGCCCAAACACTCGCCGATTTACCGAACAACAGCCTGCAACAAGCCGTCAGCCAGTTTTATCAGCAGCAATACAGCACTAGCCGCATGAGTTTGTGCTTAGTGGGTCCTCAATCACTTGCTGAATTAGCCACGCTGGCCGAGCAACATTTTGCGGCACTGCCAACGCATCTTCCGAAAAAACCTGCGGTACAGGTGCCATTGTATTTGCCTGAACAGCAAGGGATTCAATTAAATATCCGCCCCCATAAAAGCAGCAGCCGTTTGGTGGTTAGCTTTGCCATGCCTGATATTCAGCCATGGTACCGCTATAAACTGGTGAGTTTTATCGCACATCTGCTGGGCGATGAAGGGCAACATTCTTTACTGGCCTATTTAAAAGATCGCGAGCTGGTTAATCAATTAAGTGCCGGTGGCGGTATTGATGGCAGTAATTACAAAGATTTCACCGTCGCCTTTGAACTGACTGCCAGTGGCCGCGCGCATTATCGCGATATTGTGGCAGCACTGTTCAGTCAAATTAAGCTGCTAAAACAATCCGGGTTCAATCAAGCGCTGTTTATCGAGCGGCAACGCTTATTACAATGGTCATTTCAATTTTATGAGCCCAGTAGCGCTTTACAAACCGCGGGCGATTTATCGCTAAATATGCAGCATTACGCGCCTGAGGATATTATTTTCGGCGATTATCGCATGGAATTGCCGCCCGAGGCGCTGTATCAAGAACTGCTGGGATATTTTCGAAGTGACAATATGCGCATTATGCTGGTGGCCGATGAGGTGCCGGTTAATCGTGAAGCGCGCTGGTATCATACCCCCTACAGTATTGTCCGTTTAGATAAGCAGTGGCTTGAGCAATTAAGCCAACAACCCCTCAAAGGCGCCATGCAATTGCCAGCGCCGAATCCGTATTTACAAACCGAATTGTCGTTATTGCCGGACAGTGCGCATATGCCGTTACCGCAAGCGGTATGTCAGCGTGATGATCTGCACATTTGGTATAAAGCCGACACGGATTTTAACACCCCCAAAGGCCATATCTTTGTGCAGCTAACCTTGCCTAATAGCTGTCAAACCTTAACGCAGTTAGCTGCCACTCGCTTGTGGGTAGAACTGGTGCTGGATCGCTTTAACCAGCAATTGTATGCCGCGACCACTGCGGGGTTAAATTATTATCTGCATGTGCATCGGCAAGGTGTCAGTTTACAAACCTCTGGCCTGACCGCGAACCAAATTCGTTTACTCAGCGATATTTTAAGCCAATTACCCGAGCCTCAATTTAGTGAACAGCGTTTTAATGAGCTCAAACATCAACTGTGCCGACACTGGGAAAACAGCAGTAAAAATAAACCCGTCGCCCAGTTATTTAGTCAGTTATCAGCCATTTTGCAGCCGCAAAACCCTGAGTTAGATTTATTACAACGCACCCTAGCGGCATTAAGCTTTGAGCAGTTTCAGCAATTTCAGCAGCAACTGTTACAACAGATCCATCTGGAAGCTTTACTGGTGGGCAACTGGCCTGCTACGGCCGCGGCCGATTTACAGCAGCTATTAGTGACGTGGTTAGCGGCACAGCACTCTAGCGGCCCTGCTTTGCCTGCGCGGCAAAACGGCATTAAAGATCTTGGCCCGGTTTGGTTGCAAAGTGTCGCCTGTGGTCAAACCGACCATGCCATTGTGATTTATATTGCGGCTCAGCAAAAAACGGCCGACCAAATGGCCTGCTTTATGTTGGCGAACCATGTGATGTCGCCACGCTATTTTCATCAATTACGCACAGAGCAACAGTTAGGCTATTTAGTTGGTACCGGTTATGTGCCGATTAATACCCTGCCAGGTTTAGCCTTTTACGTACAATCGCCCGACTCAACAGCAGATAAACTGTATGCCGCGACAGTGGCGTTTTTTCAGCAGTTTTTAGAACAAATTCAGCAGTTAACGTCTGACGAGTTCGCCGCATTAAAACAAAGTATGCTATCGCAATTGGCCGAGCGTGATACCAGTTTAGGCGCACGTGCCAAGCGCTTGTGGCTAGCCCTTGGTCAGCAAGATTATCAGTTTAGTCTTACCGCAGATATTCAACAGGCCTTAGCAACGCTAAGCCGGCAAGCCTTTATTGCGTTTTTACAACAACTGCTCGCACCCGACTACGATGTGCTGTTTTTAGCAACCGATCCGGCGCCCAGCCATAGCCATGTAAAAACCCTCTTGAAAACTGAATTACTAGATAAACTAACACGGGGCTGAATTTGCTTTGACAGCCCTGCTGATCTTCGTTAACTTAGCTTCAGTATTCGCTAAAACAATAATAAATGTCTTATAAAAAATTTACGCTTGGTAGTTTGATTTTACTGGCTTTTTTTTCGCCGTATCTTGCGGCAACAGTAATCGACTGGACCATCATTGAACCTTATCTGCTTTACACTGTGATGGCGATTGCCGTTGCAGGTTTTTTGCTTGCCCAATTTAATCAACGTCGCATGCGCACTTACCATCAAGCTCTGGCAAAAAGTGAAGAGCGTTTACGCTTATCCATTTGGGGTAGCGGTGATGAGTTATGGGATTGGAATATCGAAAGTGGCGAGCTGTATCGCTCCAGCGCATGGCTTGAACCCCTGTCTGCGCCGCCTGAAGGTAAAAACTTTCCTCCGAACAAAAATTTAATTCATCCACAAGATCTAGAACGTGTCAGTAGCGCCCTCTCGCAGCATCTGGCCGGAAATAGCCCGTTTTTTGAATCCAGTTATCGCTTACGCACGGCAGACGATAATTACATCTGGGTATTAGATCGCGGCAAAGTTGTTGCCTATAACAGCGAAGGCAAAGCACAACGAATGACCGGCACGCTGAAAAACATTAGTCAGTTAAAACAAGCCGAAGCCAGAATGCAGTTATTTGCACGCTGTCTAGAAAACATTTCAGATGCCGTGGTGATTTGCGATACCAAGTTTAATATTATCGAAGTGAACCCCGCGTTTAGCAGCATTACCGGTAATACTCGGGAAAGCG
Organism: Rheinheimera sp. UJ51; assembly: GCF_020819615.1. Classification (NCBI taxonomy): domain Bacteria; kingdom Pseudomonadati; phylum Pseudomonadota; class Gammaproteobacteria; order Chromatiales; family Chromatiaceae; genus Rheinheimera; species Rheinheimera sp. UJ51. The sequence goes on along the minus strand of NZ_JAJHOG010000003.1, from coordinate 294,957 downwards.
TGCTACAAACCCGCTTTAAACTTAGCTTATATCCGCCGCGCTTCTTACAAGAAATTGAAAAAACCTTGGTACAAAAAGGCCGCTGGAGTGATGAGATCCGTGAACTCAAAACCAACGGTGATTATTATCAAGCTGAATTAACCTTTGATGTGATTAAAGACGAACAAGGCTTTATCACTCAGTATGTCGCCGTATTCTCTGATATTTCAGAGCGCAAACGACGTGATGCTGAACTCAATCGATTGGCCAACAGCGATACGTTGACCGGACTGCCCAATCGGGCGGTGTTTATGAATAAACTGGCCAGTTTAGTCAAAGACAACACCCAGCATGCGCTTTTAGTTTTCGACTTAGACAACTTTAAGAAAATTAACGACTCACTCGGCCATGAATTAGGCGATGCGCTGTTATGTAAATTGTCTGAGCGACTGCACAACAACAAACTGTTCCGGCAAAAGCTATATCGGTTAGGTGGCGATGAATTTGCCATTTTACTAAGCAATACCAATGATATTCATGCCATTACCAGTGTTGCCAAAGCCATGCTGCAGCAAATTAATACGCCTTTTGCTATCGAGCAACATGAACTGGTCGTCACCAGCAGTATCGGTATCGTGTTGTTTCCAGAAGACGGCAAAGATCCACAAGCGCTGTTACGCAACGCCGATACCGCGATGTATCACGCCAAAAGCGCTGGCGCGAATCGTTATCTGTTTTTTAATGACACCATGAACAAACAAGCGGTTAAACGCTTGCAAGTCGAAAATTTAATCCGCCATGGTTTAAAAGAAGATCTGTTTACGGTGTTCTATCAACCGAAAATGGACTTACTCAGCGGTAAAGTGGTCGGTATGGAAGCGCTGGTGCGCTTTATTACGCCCAAAGGCGGCTTAGTCAGCCCAGCGAGTTTTATTCCGGTTGCAGAAGAAACCGGACAAATTGTCGATATTGGTACTGTGGTGTTGCGCAAAGCCTGTTTAGATGTGCGCCGCTGGATTGACCAAGGGTTGTTTCATGGACGGGTAGCGGTAAACTTATCGGCTAAGCAATTTATGCTGCCGTTTTTATGTGATCAAATCGACGATATTTTACAGCAAACCCAATTGGCGTCTTATCACCTAGAATTAGAGATCACTGAAGGCACGGTAATGGAATCGCCGAAACTGGCCATCGACACCATGAAAAAACTGCGCGCTCGCGGTATTCACCTCGCCATGGATGACTTTGGCACCGGCTATTCATCACTGGCCTATTTAAAGCAATTCCCATTAAATACGCTGAAAATTGATAAAGCCTTTATTGATGATATGAATAGCGCCCGTGGCCGCAATATGGTGGATACGATTGTGACCATCGCGCATAACTTAAGTTTATCGGTGGTGGCTGAAGGCGTTGAAACCATTGAACAATTAGAGCAGCTAAGAAAACTGCGCTGCGAAATTATTCAAGGGTATTATTACAGTAAGCCACTGTCGGCGGACGATTTTGCAGCTTTTTTACAAGAGCAAAAGAAACCCCGTTTAAGCCTGACAGCAAACGGTAATAATTGGTAGCAGCCAAACAGTAGATATAAAAAAAGCCCCTCAGGGGCTTTTTTTAATCAGAATCTGTTTCAACGTAAGAGAAATCGTCTGCCCCATCCGCAATGCGTTTTTTACCGAATACGGTATGGAACTTACGCTTTTCTGCTAAGCGTTGTTTGTACTTTTGCCAGGTCTTCTCATAAGGTGTCGTTGCTTCAGCTTCGCCGCGACAGACGAGCAGAAAACGCTCTTCCTCTTCGTTGACTGGCGCTCTAGCACCTTGATCCAGTTGCTGCATTGCCAAACCATGTTTCTCTAACAGATTACCCTCTGCCAGAGTAAAGCGCCCTGACCGGGTAAAACCACGTGGGAAATTCCGGTCATCGAAAAAGCGACGATTAGCGACAAAACTTTGCTGCATCACTTTTTTCCTCTCATCTCGTTGAATATCAAGCCAGCCTGTTTAAACTGTGCGGAGTATGGTTAACAAATTTCCTGTCGTAAAACAAAAATTTTTTATGCTTACGATAAATATCACAAAGGAATCATTTTGGATACTGAGTTATTAAAAACCTTTTTAGAAGTACAGCATACTCGACATTTTGGGAAGGCTGCTGAGAACCTCTATTTAACCCAATCGGCGGTGAGTTTTCGTATCCGACAACTGGAACAACAACTCGGTGTTCATCTGTTTGTGCGCCATCGCAATAATATTCAATTAACGGCGGCAGGTGCACGTTTACTGCCCCATGCCCAAACCATGCTAAGTGCGTTACAACGCGCCCGTCAGGATGTGGCACAAAGCACACAACAGTTACAGCCATTATCACTCGGCGCAACAGCCAACTTGTGGGAAAGCGTGTTACTGCCGGTGTTTTTAGCTTTAGCCGCCACAAAACCCGATGTTACCTGGCGTACTGACAGTTTAAACCGTGAAACCAGTACCCGCCAATTATTGGAACATCAATTAGATATTGCCATCTTATTTGATCCACCAAAAACCGATGAGATCACGCTGGTTAAATTAACCGAAATTACCTTACTGCCGGTCAGTAGCTGCCAAGAACAACAAGCCGCGGGCAAACCCGATCAACGATATTGTTATGTCGATTGGGGGAGCAGCTTTGACGTTAAACACCAGCGTCATTTTGCCGAACAGCAGGCGATACAGTTAAAAACCAGCAGCGCCAGTTTGGCCAAAGCCTGGTTGTTACAACAAGGCGGCTGTGCCTATTTACCCGCGCAGTTTGTCAGCGCAGAGTTGGCTGCAGGTACCTTAAAACCGCTTGAGGCAACGCCCAGCTTAACGCTCGACTTATATGCAGCCTATTTAACTGATAAAGAATATCAACCGCAACTGCAAGCAGTGATGCGCTTGCTCCAGCAATGGCAAACCTAACACCGGCCGGCGAATTAAGGCCTGAAGATACGCGCGTTTTTGGTGCGGGCGCGATGAATGGCTAAACGTTTGTAACTGTTAAACAGCGGCAGTAATAAAGGCCCGGTGAATATGGCCGCTATGGCCCATTGCAACGCTCGCATGCCACTGCGTAAGGCCGCAATGTATACGCCTATAACAACCATTAACCATACTAATGGCACTACAACCACAATTGCCCCCTTTGCTGCTTTACTGTTGATACGGGTCAGTCCTTACTGTATTGCTGATTATAACAGCGATCTTGACGTCTTCCTGTTAATCTTTAGTCGCATAAACGTAAAAAGGGCCCTAAGGCCCTTATTGCAAAGTACAACCGCCCATAACCAGGGCGGTTGCTTTAACTTAGTTTGGATAAAAGCGCTCGCCCTGCTCGGCCATTTTTAACAAGCGTGGACACGGCGTAAAACGACTGCCAAAGCGGTTTTCTAACTGACGTAAGGTCGCAATTAAGTTATTTACGCCTAAGCTGTCAATATAGCGGAACGGCCCGCCTAAAAACGGCGGGAAACCAATACCGAAGATAGCCCCGATATCACCATCCCGCGCTGAAGCAATAATACCTTCATCTAAACAGCGTACTGCTTCATTTAACATTTGCGCGGTACAACGACTGGCGATTTCATCTGCATTCAGCGCCGGTGCCACCGTAACACCCAGTACGTTGTAAACCGATTCATCCACCAGCTTTTTGCCTTTTTTCACTGACTTACCGTATTGGTAAAAACCTTTTTCTGTTTTCTTACCTTTACGACCGTCTGCCAGTAACTTCTCAAAAGCGGCGGGGGCAGTAAAACGCTCGCCCAGTTCAGCACTTAAGATCGGCGAAATTTTCGCGCCAACATCGATACCCACCTCATCTAATAAGGTAATAGGCCCGACCGGAAAACCAAACTTCACTAAAGCTTTGTCGATTTTTTCAATGGATTCACCCGCTAATAAAATATTTGCGGCTTCATTCATGTACAACGCTAATATGCGATTGACATAAAAACCAGCTGCATCTTTCACCACGATGGGCGTTTTGCCTTGTTTACGGGCAAAAGCAACGGTCGTCGCGATGGTCTGCGCTGAGGTTTTTTCATGGGCAATCACTTCAACCAATGGCATCTTATCCACGGGTGAAAAATAATGTAAACCAATCACTTGCTCAGGTCTGGCTGCCTTTTCCGCAATTTGATGAATAGGCAACGAGCTGGTGTTACTAGCAAAAATGGTGTGTTCAGGGCAATGTTGCTCAATGTCGGCAACCATTTGCTGCTTTAACGCCAAATCTTCAAATACCGCTTCTACCACGATATCAACATCATGAAAGCCGCTAAAGTCGGTGGTGCCGGTGATCCGCAGTAGCTGCTTTTGCATGTCGGTTTTGCGCATAAAGCGCTTTTTTACTTTTTTATTCAGCTGATCATAGGTGTATTTCAGCGCTGCACTAATACCCTTCTCGCTAATATCTTTGATGCGCACCGGTAAACCGGCTTTAGTCGCTGTAACGTTGGCAATACCGCCGCCCATCAAGCCACCACCGAGCACAGCGGCTTTATGAATTTTTTGAGGGATCACGGCGCCAGCGCCGGTTTCTTTTTTCATTTGCGTGGTAGCAAAGAAAATACTGCGCAGTGCTGCCGACTCGGCAGTCATACAAAGCTGACCAAAGGCTTTGGCTTCGGCGGCCAAACCTTGGTTGTAGCCCTGCTCAACCCCCGTTTGAATAACCCGGATGATTTTTAATGCGGCCGGGTAGTTACCCTGCGTTTTGGCTAAGGTTTGTTTTAACGCTTGCGAAAACACCAGCTTACGCCCAGGCGAGGTTTGCTCTAACAGCTTGTTTAATAAGCTTTGCTTTTTAACCACTACCGGCGGTTTACCCGCCAAAACTTTTTTAACCGCCGCCTCTAACAAAATACTCTGCGGCACCACGTCATCGACCAAACCGGCTTTTTTTGCTTGCGCAGCACGCAGCTGTTTACCGGTTAAAATCATGTCTAAGGCTTTTTGTACGCCTACCAGTTTAGGTAAACGTTGCGTTCCCCCACTACCAGGTAATAAGCCCAGTTGTACTTCGGGTAAACCTAACACCGTTTTCGGGCTGTCGGTGGCAATACGCGCATGACATGCCATAGCCAACTCTAGGCCTCCACCTAAACAAGGGCCGTGAATGGCGGCAACCACAGGCACACGCAACTGAGACAAACGGTCAAACATTTGTTGGCCCATTTGCGCAATTTTTTCGGCTTCATCTGCACTTTTGCAGCTGTCTAGCATGCTGATGTCGGCACCGGCAATAAACGAATCCGCTTTACCACTGATAAACACCACGCCTTTGATTTTGCTGTCATTGGCAATTTTTTGTAATAGCTGCTCAATTTCAGTCGCGAAAGAGGCTTTTAACACGTTCATGCTTTCGCCAACGATATCCATGGTTAAAATGGCTACATGATCGTCGCGTACCGCTAAACTAAAGCTGTTGCTGTCACTCATTATTCTGTCTCCACAATCATTGCCGCACCCAAGCCACCGGCTGCACAAGCCGTAGTAAGGCCAACGCCGCCACCGCGACGGTTTAATTCATTCAGCGTTTGCACGATTAAGCGCGTGCCCGTCGCCGCAAATGGGTGTCCATATGCCAAAGAGCCGCCATTGACGTTAAATTTCGCCATATCAATCTCACCAATCGCTTGATCTAAGCCCAGCTGTTCTTTAGCAAACTTGCGACTGGCAAACATCTGCATATTGGCCAGCGCTTGCGCAGCAAAAGCTTCGTGCATTTCAATTAAGGTAAGATCGGCTAAGTTCATGCCTGCCCGAGCCAGCGCAATTGGCGTAGCATAAGATGGCCCCATTAACATATCTTGCCATACGTCAATGGCCGCAAAAGCATAACTACGAATGTAGCCCAGCGGTTTATAGCCGAGCGCTTTGGCTCGACCTTCAGTCATCATCAATACCGCCGAGGCTCCGTCAGTTAAAGGGGTGCTGGTAGCCGCAGTTACCGTGCCATGCGCTCGGTCAAACACCGGCTTTAATTTGGCATAAGACTCAAGTTTAGAGTCCATTCGGATATTGTTATCCATGTCTAAAAAGCGGCTGTAAGGCTCAACATGCGCAGTCATCACTTCGCCAGTCATCTTGCCTGATTGCCACGCCGCCGCGGCTAAGCTGTGTGAACGGTGCGCCATTTCATCTTGTGCTGCACGGCTAATACCATGGCTTTTGGCCATTTGCTCTGCCGTGTCGCCCATCGATAAGCCCGTGCTGTATTCCGCAATGGCCGGTGGCACTGGCATTAAATCTTTTAGACCTAAATTGCGCACTATGGCTAATTTTTGGCCGAGCGTTTTGGCTTTGTTCAAATCCACTAAGGCGCGTGCCAGTTTTTTACTGACCCCAATAGGTAATACTGAACTTGAATCGGCACCGCCAGCAATACCAACTTGGGTAATGCCCGCCATCATCGACTCGGCAACACTTACCACCGACTGAAAGCTAGTGGCACAAGCCCGTGTTACGCTGTAAGCGTCGGTTTGCAATGGCATACCGGTGCCTAACACGATTTCACGTGCAATATTGGGCGCTTCTGGCATTTGGATAACTTGGCCATACACCACCTGCTCAATTAAAGCAGGATCTAATTCGGTGCGGATCAATAATTCATTGACCACTAACTTGCCCAAGTCCAAGGCGGACACACCGTGAAACTCCGTTGCCTGTTTAGCAAAGGGGGTACGTAACCCAGCCACAATGGCGATACGTTCGCCCTGCCGAGTAGTGAGATTAATTGGCGCAGCCATAGTGATCCTCTTTTTGCAATTCTGTTTGATTACAGGTCTGACCTCTGAGTGTAGCTCGATTGTAACCACACTCAGCAAAAATTAAAACAGTTGTTTTAATACTCTTGTTTTCTGCTACCGGGAACCTTATAAAGGTTATAACATCTTAGCGTAGCTAGCTTTGCCATTAATTGTGCAAAAATCATTCACTTATTGACTAAAAGACTAACATTATTATGGTTCAGGCATTTGCATCACTAAAAAGCTATTTAGACAGTCAAGTTCTGGGGCAGCCAGCACTGACCGAAGGGATCTTGTTGGCCTTACTGGCCAATGGTCATTTATTAGTAGAAGGGCCGCCGGGGTTAGCGAAAACGCGCGCCGTGAACGCGCTGGCACAGGGTGTAGAAGCCGAATTTCATCGGATCCAATTTACCCCAGATTTACTGCCTGCCGATTTAACAGGTACCGATATTTATCGGCCAGAGACCGGCCAGTTTGCTTTTCAATCAGGCCCATTGTTTCACAATATTATTTTGGCGGATGAAATTAACCGTGCGCCCGCCAAAGTGCAATCTGCTTTACTGGAAGCGATGGCCGAAAAACAAGTTACCGTTGGGCGTAATACCTACCCGTTACCGGAGTTGTTTTTAGTGATGGCCACACAAAACCCGCTAGAGCAAGAAGGCACATACCCCTTACCAGAAGCACAACTCGACCGCTTCTTACTGCATTTAAAAGTGGATTATCCTGATAGCCAAACCGAATTAGCCATTTTGCGCCTAACCCGCGCCGAAGCTCGGCACGAAGCGGCTGCAGCGGCAAAGCCGATCAGCCAAGCAGAAATCTTTGCCGCCCGCCAAGCGATTTTAAAGTTACACCTTTCGGAAAGTCTTGAACATTATATGGTGCAGTTGATTATGGCGAGTCGTCAACCTGCCGCTTACAGCAGTAAACTGGCCAGTTGGATTGGCTATGGCGCCAGCCCGCGCGCCACCATAGCGTTAGATCGCTGCGCCCGTGCCCGTGCTTGGTTACAAGAGCGTGATTTTGTTACGCCTGAAGATATTCAAGCGGTGTTCCATAATGTGATGCGCCACCGCTTAATTCTGACCTATGCCGCAGAAGCAGAAGGGATCAGTACCGATCACGTGCTCGATGAAATTTTACAGCAGGTCGCTGTGCCATAAATGAACATGCCTGAACCCACGCCTTCACAATGGTTAGCCACCCTACAAGCCAGCGGTTACCACCTTGGTTTAGCTGAGCTGTTGTGGTATCAGCGCCATACGCAACTTTTGGATCTGCGCCCGACGATTGCCATTCAAAGCAAATTGGCCGGCAGTTATTTGGCCAAAAGCAAAGGTCGCGGCATGGAGTTTGACGAAGTAAGGCATTATCAGCCTGGCGATGACGTGCGAGCGATTGACTGGCGTGTTACCGCACGGACCGGCAAGGTGCACACCAAGCTATTTCGTGAAGAAAAAGAACGGCCGGTGTTTATTCTTACCGATCTGAGCAGCAGTATGCGCTTTGGTTCCACCTTATTATTAAAATCGATTCAAGCTGCGCATCTCGCTTCGGTGATCAGTTGGCACAGCAAAGCACATGGCGATAAACTTGGCGGCATTGTCTTTAGTCAGCAGCAACATCGTTTACTGAAGCCGGCCAGTCGCACGCGTGGCGTATTGCGCTACCTGCAAGCCTTAGTCGATGTGCATCAAGCCGACACCACTGCGCAAGGGTTATCCTTAGCGCAAGCGCTGGCTGAAGTGCGCCGCTTATTGCGCCCAGGCAGCCTGTTGTATGTGCTGTCTGACTTTAACGCCTTAGATGATGAAGCGATGCGCCATTTACAGCTGATCCGACAGCATAATGAAGTGCATTGCTGTCAGTTGGTCGACCCGCTAGAACAACAACTGCCTGCCAAAGCGCAAGGCTCTGCCTTGGTGCAAGCCAATGCAGAACCACTGTTGGTGGCACTTGGCGATCGCAAGCTGCAGCAACGCTATCAACAACAGCAACAACAGACCATGCAAAAAATGCAACAGCAACTCCAACAACTCGGCTGTAAATGGCTTAGCATCAGCAGTGCTGAACCGTTATTAACCCAATTGTCGAGGCGTTATCATGGCCGATAAACACGATTTACTGCCGCAATTAGCGGATATTTATGAGCCTGAACTCTTAAGCAGTATGCTGCCGCCACTAGGTTATTGGCTGCTCGCCGTGCTGGCATTAACGTTATTAGCCGCTTTATTATTTTGGCGCTATCGGGCAAAGCAGCAATCGCGGGTGAAACGCGCGGCACTGGCCGAATTGGCACACATTGATTGGCAATCGCCGCAAGCCGCCACCGAATTAAATGTGCTGTTAAAACGGCTGTTAAAGCACTATCAACCCAGCCACCCGCTGTTAAGCGCCAGCACCGAGCAATGGCAAGCTTTTTTACAACAGCAATTACCGGCGCAGTTGCCGCTACCGCCTTTGGCTACCCTGCTTTATCAAGCACCCGGGCCAGATAAAACGGCACTGCAACAGCAATTTTGGCTGGCAACCCAGCACATCATTAAACAATTAGATCCTGTACAAGGGTTTAGCCCACTTAAGCAAGGCGGCACCCATGCTTGATCTCGCTTATCCTTGGTTATTATTAGCCTTGCCGTTACCACTGCTGCTTAAGAAAAAACCGCAGAGCAATGGCAGTGCCCTTAATTTACCGGCTTTAGCTAAACTAGGCAGTGCCAACCAAGCCAAAGCCGAGCAGCGCAACGTCAGTCATTTTTTATTAGCGGTGATTTGGCTGTTATTAGTGATCAGTGCCACACAGCCCCGCTGGCTGGATGAGCCGGTAAGCTTGCCACAGCCCGGGCGCGAGCTCATGTTAGCGATTGATTTATCCGGCTCAATGGATATCCCCGATATGCGATTGGAGATGGGTAATACCACCCGATTAAAAGCCATGAAAACGGTACTGAGTGAATTTATTCAAGCGCGCCAAGGTGATCGTATCGGTTTAGTGCTATTTGCCGATGCCGCTTTTCAGCAAACCCCGTTGACCTTTGACCTTGCCACAGTGCAGCAATTTCTTGATGATGCCGTTATCGGGCTGGTTGGCCAGCGCACTGCGATTGGTGAGGCCATTGGCTTAACGGTAAAACGCTTTAATAATTTTGAAACCAGCAATAAAGTCCTGATTTTACTCAGTGACGGTGCTAACAATGCCGGCGATATTCAACCCCGAGAAGCATTGCAACTGGCTAAAGCGGCGGGCGTAAAAATTTACACGGTTGGGTTAGGTGCAGAACAAATGATCCAGCAAAGCCTGTTCGGACAGCGCAATATCAATCCGTCGCAAGATTTAGATGAGCCCTTGTTGATAGAATTAGCTGAAAGCACCGGCGGACGCTACTTTCGTGCTCGCAGCCCGAAAGAATTACGAGAAATTTATCAGTTATTAGATGAACTCGAACCGATTGAGCGTGAAGAGCTGACCTTTCGGCCACAGCGCAGCCTGTTGCATTATCCATTGGCCCTCGCCTTGCTCTGTTCATGCTTTTTAGCGGTTCGGCGTATCAATTGGTCTGGAGTAACGAAAGATGTTCGCTGACTTTCATTTTTTACGACCTTATTGGTTACTGGCGTTGCTGCCACTGGCACTGCTTTGCTGGTTACTGCAAAAGCGGCGACAAGATACTAGCCCGTGGCAACAACTGATTGCCCCGCATTTACAGCACGTGATGTTGTTGGGCCAACATATTCAGCAACGCCAACCTTGGGCTCTGCCGCTGTTAGCCAGCTGTTGGCTGCTGACCGTATTAGCGTTAAGTGGTCCCAGCTGGCAGAAACTGCCGCAGCCGGCCTTAACGGTGAAAAAAGCCACGGTTTTAGTCATGGATATGTCGTTATCAATGCGGGCAACAGATTTAACGCCCGATCGCCTCACACAGCAACGCTTTAAAGCTTTAGATTTTATTGATTTGCTACAAGAAGGTGATCTGGGTTTAATCAGTTACGCCGCCGATGCCTTTGTGATTTCGCCACTGACGCCGGATCACAATAATATCCGCCTGCAAATTCCCAGCTTACGCCCAGAATTGATGCCGGCTCAGGGCTCTAATGTGCTACGCGCGCTAGAGCAAGCCGCCGAGTTATTAGAACAAGCCGGTTACCCCAGCGGTGAAATTGTGCTGTTTACCGACGGCTTTGATGCTGACAGTTATCAGTCTATTCAGCAATTACTGAACAATTGGCCACATCAATTAGCCATCATGGCTTTTGGTCAAGCCGAAGGTGCAGTGGTGCGTTTAGAAAATGGCGAGCTGCTGAAAAATGCTCAAGGCGGTGTTGTGATGCCTCGTGTTCCTCTTGAACAACTGCGCGTATTAGCTCGCCAAGCCGGCGGAAGCTTAGTGCAAGCCGGCGCCGATAATACGGATTTACAACAACTACTGAAACAAAACCAACAGCAATATGATGACAGACAGCCACAGCCCCTGATGACAGGCGACCAATGGCAAGACAATGCCGTTTATTTGGTGTGGTTACTCTTACCCTTAGCACTGTGGCTAGCGCGTAAAGCCCCTATTTTAGTGATCTTGCCCTTGTTATATCTACCCCCAGCAGATGCCGCAAGTTGGCGTGATTTATGGCAAACAAAACAACAGCAAGCCGTAGAGGATTATCAGCAACAAGACTATCAACAAGCTCAACAGAAGTTTCGTGATCCTCTATGGCAAGGTAACGCCGCTTACCGGGCCGAAGATTATGCCGCAGCCGCAGAAGCCTATCAGCGAGCCAGCAACGACGCCCCTTCGGTGGATAGCTGGCACAATTTAGGCAATGCCTTAGCGATGCAACAGCAATATGAAGCAGCTTTAGCGGCTTACGAACAAGCATTGGCGCTTGATCCCGAGGCGCCATCACCGGCGGCCAATGCTGAGCTGATGCGCAAGTTGTTACAGCAACAAGAGCAAGAGCAACAACAAGATCAGCAACAGCAAGATAAACAACAAGGTCAGCAAGACGGCGATGCTGCCGACGACGCTTCATCTGAAAAGCAAGACGCTGAAGAGTCGGCTGAGTCCGAGCAAAATTCAGCAGAAGATGGCAGTGCCGGTGATAGCAGCGCACAAGCCGAGCAAAATGCCGAGCAGCAAGAAGACGCCGCACAACGTGAGCAACAAGCCGCGCAGCAAGCAACAGAACAGCAACCCGGCGACGAACCGCCAAGCAATAAACAGCAAGTTGTTACTGAAAACTGGCCCAATGCCACGCCAGAGCAACAACAAGAGCTAGAAAACCTGCTGCGCAAGGTACAGGATGATCCGGGTATTTTACTGCGCAACAGAATGTTATTAGAACATCAGAAACGTCGTACTCAACCCCCTCCAGGAGCTCGTCAGGAATGGTGACATCGGTATTTAACAGCTTTATTTTTCTGTTACTGGTTATGAGCATGCCGCTGGCGGCCTTTAGTTCACTCACCAGTGAAGTGGATAAAAACCCGGCACTGGCCGGTGAAGCCATCACCTTGGTTGTCACGGCAGATAGCCGTTTATCGGCTGACGCCTTAAATTATCGGCAGTTAGAGCAACACTTCCGCGTTATGGCGCCGTCGGTTAGCCAAAGCACGCAAATTATTAACGGCCAAAGTAGCCAAAGTACCCGCTGGTCACTGACCTTATTTCCGCTTAACAGCGGTATTTTCACTATCCCGTCTTTTGAAATTAACGGTATTCGTTCTTTACCGCTCACCGTGGAAGTGTTAGACCAACCAATAAAAAAAGATGCCTCACGCGAGCTGTTTGTTGAAGCCAATTTAATTGCCACCAATAACGTTTATGTGCAACAAATGTTGTATTACGATGTAGTGATTTATTTTAGTGGTGATTTACAGCGCGGCACCTTAACTGAACCGCAACTTGAAGGCGCCGAGATTAAACGGGTGGGTCAAGATGCCGAAGGCAGCGCTATTGTTAATGGCGTGCGTTATCGCACTATTACCCGTCGTTATAGTGTTATCCCGCAGCGCAGCGGAGATATGGTGATTAACCCGCCGGTATTTACCGGTGAAGTGATTGATCGTGATAACAGCAACTACAATTATTTTGCCCGCAGTAAAACCGTGATGCAGGAAGCCAACCCCATTACCCTGCAGGTATTACCGCAACCAGATGATTTCCCTGGAAATTGGCTTGTCGCCGGTTTAGTCACGCTGACCGAAGAATGGCAACCTAATAACACCGAATTAGTGGTCGGCGAGCCCGTTACGCGGATCATTACCTTATCGGCCGTAGATGTGTCGCCCAGTCAATTACCCGAGTTATCTCAGCCACTGCCCACGCAATTACGCTCATATGATGAACAACCGCAAAGTGTCGGCGCTGAACGCAATGGCCGCTTGGTCGCGCAAAAAGTGTTTACCACGGCTTTAATTGCTAATGCTGAGGGGGAAGTCACACTGCCAGAAATTAGTTTGGCTTGGTGGAATAGCCAAACGGATCAATTACAAACTACGGTGTTACCTGCACGTACCTTTAAGGTTATTGCAGCAGCAGGCGCCACACCTACAGGCAACACGCTGCCTGCGCCAATGGCTGCCACACCGTCAGTGGCTAGCAACCCTTGGCAATGGAATTACACCTCAAGCTTACTTAGCCTGCTCTGGCTTGCGTCTATGCTGATCGCCCTGTACTTTTTAAAGTCACGCTCTGCGCAACCGACAACGGCAAACAGGGTACGCAGCGCCAAAGTGATGGCGGATAATCGCTTGCTACAACAAGCCTGTGCCGCCGGTGATGCAGCAACAGCGGCACAGCAATTACTCCTTTGGGGGCAACAACAATTTGGCCCCTCGATCCGCTCTTTAGGGCAGCTCATGGGCCAATTACAAGATGAGGCTTTATTAGCCGAGTTAAAGCAACTGGAACAACAACTGTACAGTAACACCGACAACCCGTGGCAGGGCGACAGCCTTTATCAGCATTGGCGGCAATGGCAAGCGCCGGCAAAACAGCCTACGCCGCAAGGGCTGGCGTCACTTTATCCTTGATAAATTGCGGTTAACCCCATAATAACTTACTGAATACCTAAAGCCCCTGTGTTAGCTACCGGGGCTTTACGTTAGAATGACCTGCGGCTGAGACCGCATTACCGAAAATGACTGGTATCTGAGCAGCCTAGTTGTTAACATTTAACGTGATTTGACTTTTGCTGATGGGCATTGAAAGGGTTGCCGCGTCAGCAAACGTCAGCTCAATCATCATTATAGCGAGATACACTCAAGGTTAATTACCTGGTCAGTTAACCTCGTTGTAATGCCTAATAAAACTAAAAAAAGGAGCTCGCGTAGTGGAAACTGCCACCCTAATATCTTTGGGTATTTATTTTCTTGCCATGATCGGCATCGGTTTATATTCCTACAATGCCACAGATAATGATGTTTCAGGCTATATGCTTGGTGGTCGTAAACTCGGCCCTGGCGTGACAGCGCTCTCTGCCGGTGCCTCTGATATGAGTGGCTGGATGTTAATGGGCTTACCCGGTGCCATGTATGTTTCTGGTCTCAGTAGCACCTGGATAGCGGTCGGTTTATTAATTGGTGCCCTCCTGAACTACCTGATTGTTGCTCCAAGGCTGCGGGTGTATACCGAAATAGCCAATGATGCGATTACCATTCCGGATTACTTTGAAAAACGCTTTGAAGACAAAACGCGCATGCTGCGCATTGTCTCTTCTTTAGTTATTGTTATTTTCTTTACGCTGTACACCTCTTCAGGTGTCGTTGGCGGCGGTAAATTATTTGAAAGCTCGTTTAATCTTAACTACGAACTGGGCCTGTATATTACTGCGGGTGTAGTGGTCATTTACACCCTGATTGGCGGCTTTATGGCGGTTAGCATTACCGACTTTGTGCAAGGCTGTTTAATGTTTATCGCTTTGGTATTAGTGCCTATTGTGGCGATCGATCACCTTGGCGGGATCAGTGAAGTTAACCAGATTGTCACTAACATCAACCCTGATTTAATGAATTGGGTAGCCGGCAGTTCAGTACTGGGGATTATCTCGGCGCTTAGTTGGGGCCTGGGCTATTTTGGCCAGCCGCATATCATCGTACGCTTTATGGCGATCCGTTCGGTTAAAGATATCAAAACGGCTCGTCGCATTGGTATGAGCTGGATGTTTGTGACCATCGTCGGTGCCATTACAACCGGTTTTGTAGGTATCGCTTATGTGGCGAAAACCAAAATGGACATCGCCGATCCTGAAACCATTTTTATTGTCTTCTCACAATTTTTATTCCATCCGCTGATCAGTGGCTTTTTACTGGCGGCTATTTTAGCGGCCATTATGAGTACCATCTCATCACAGCTGTTGGTAACATCGAGCTCGTTAACCGAAGACTTTTATAAAACCTTTGTAAATCGCAGCGCCACTCAAACAGAATTAGTGGTGGTGGGTCGTTTATCGGTATTATTAGTGGCCTTAGTGGCTATCGCGCTAGCCTACGATCGCGACAGTTCAGTACTGCAATTAGTGAGCAATGCTTGGGCCGGTTTTGGTGCGGCCTTTGGCCCACTGATTATCCTGAGCTTGTATTGGCCTCGCATGACGTTTGCCGGTGCGCTTAGCGGTATTATTGTTGGTGCGGGCACCGTATTACTGTGGATCTACTTACCTATCAGCATTAATGGTCAAACGCTAAGTGCTACCATGTACGAAATTGTACCAGGGGTGATCCTCAGCACTATAGCCATTATTGTTGTCAGCTTAATGGGTAAAATGCCATCAGAAAGTGTGCAGCAGATGTTCACTAAGATGCTAACTACCCTAAAAGCAAACACTTAATGCGCTATAATTGAAACAGCCTGTGACAAAACAGGCTGTTTTTACTGATAGTGGTGAAGATACGCTGGCTTTCATAGCCAGCGTTTTGTTACATTAAGCAAAGTTTACTTGTCGGAGAAACCTCACGAATGTTTTTTTATGCAGCACGCCAACCGATCTTGGACCGTAATAAAGAGCTTTTCGGCTATGAATTGCTATTTCGGGATGGCGTCGATAACGCATTTCCAGACATTGATGGTGATGAAGCCACGTCAAAAATGATTGAAGGCAGTCAATTTGCCTTTGGCTTAGACGACTTTCTGGGCGATAAACCGGGCTTTATCAACTTCACACTAGAAACACTGCTAAAAAAATACCCCAGTATGCTGCCAAAAGAACAGGTAGTGATTGAAGTACTGGAAACGGTGCAGCCGGGCAAACGCCTGCTAGCAGAATGCCAGCATCTTAAAGAGCAAGGCTATGTTCTGGCGCTCGACGATTACGAGCACAAACATGTTTGGCGGCATTTTTACCCTTACATTGATATTATCAAAATCGATTTTCGCAGCACCAATAGCGAACAAATTGAAGAGATTAAAACGGCGATTGCCGACTTTCCGCATATCAAATTATTAGCCGAAAAAGTGGAAACGATTCAAGAGTTTCAACAAGCGATGCAGCAAGGCTTCGCCTATTTCCAAGGCTACTTTTTCTCTAAACCGGAAATGATGCAAGCCAAAGCGCTGTCTCCAGCTCAGTTAGCCTTAGCTGAGCTGTTATATGAAACATCAAAAGCCGATATGGATTTAGTGCAAATCGCCGAAGTGTTTAAACGCGATGTGACGCTGTCTTATAAATTATTACGTTACAGCAATTCGGCCATTTTCCGCCGCCGCGCAGAAATTGATACCATTAAGCACGCTATTGTGGTGCTGGGTCAGGTTGAGTTAAAGAAATTTTTATCCTTGCTGTTTACCGCGCAAATCAGTACCGACAAACCGGCTGAATTGATGCGAATGGCCATGACTCGGGCAAACTTTGCTGAAGGCTTAGCGGCGTTATCGGGCACAGTACCGTTAGAGAAAGCCTTCTTAACCGGTATGATGTCGTTAATGGATGCGATTTTGGATGAGTCGATTGAAAGCGTCATGGAGAAGTTACCGCTGGCAGCTGATATCAAAAACGCGTTAGTGAATAAAGAAGGTGTGCTTGCCGATTATATTCGCTTAATTCAGTGTTACGAAACGGCGCACTGGGCGGAAGCGACGAACACCATCAAACAACTGAATCTACCTGTTGAAAAAGTACCCGATGCCTATCATAAAGCGGTGCAGTGGGCTAACGAACAAATGAAAGCCTTAGGCGAACTCGCCTAAGGCTTTGCCTTAACCATTAGTCAAAACTGACATATTGCGCCACGCGTGCCGCCAGTTTTGGACCAATGCCCTTCACTTTAGTCAGATCCGCTTCACTGTTAATGGCGCCTTTTTCACTAATGTGCGCCACTATCGCTTCTGCTTTCACTTTGCCTAAACCTGGCACGGCAACCAGTTGCTCTACACTGGCTTGATTCAAGCGTAATTTACTTGTCGCTTGGCTAGCCGTCGCTTTAGTGACTTCTTGAACATTACTATTGGCTAAACTGTGGTTAGCTACCAATACGGCAGTAGCTAGCAATGTGGCAACAATAACATTTTTCATAACAGCTTTCCTCCCGAAATGGCTGGATGCCGCAGCAGTTAACACTGACATAAACCTTACTTACCTACCAGAGTCGGTAGCCGCTGGTAGCTACAGCATTCGCAAAGCAGACATCGCAAGCAAAATTACCGACCGCATTAAATCTAGACGCATTAAATTATTTTGCAACTTTATTTTAAAAAAATTAATTAAATGGCTACATTCACATTCAGGTTGAATTAAGCCATCAACGCCTATTCTTGGCACATTGCTGATTGCCGCCAACATAATATTTCAGTACATTAGCAAGAATATACAAACAGATTATCAAGTTAGAGATAAATCAGCGGTTAGCTTATGCCAATCACAGCGCATTACTTTGTGGCTTCTACAGATTAAACAAGACCTGTAGTTAACACACCTTACCAGTCGTAGCGGTGTTCCACACTGTCTAGGGGGTTGAATAATATGACAAAAATACTCACATTTTTACTTAGTTGCAGTTTGCTGCTGGTGCTTGTTGCGCCCGTGCAGGCAAACGATAGCGCTATGTTGTTGAGTGATAACAAAGAACCAGCAAAACAACCCACTGCCTTACCCACAAAAGACATTACTAAAGAAACTGCCGCACAATTAGCGCAACAACGTTTCCCTGGCCGCATTTTAAAAGTAAGAGCAGAATCTCGACAATATCGTGTGCGAGTGATGCAAGATGATGGTCGAGTTGTTAATGTTATTGTCGATGGCCGCAGCGGCCGTGTTAAAAGGGAAGATTAAGCATGCGAGTTTTAGTCATCGAAGATGAAAAATTATTAGCTGAGCAAATTAAGAACGACCTGTTACAACAACAATTTAGCGTTGATCTGGCGGTAGATGGTGCCGAAGGTTGGTTTAAATTATCCGAATACCCTTATGATCTGGCCATTATTGATTTGGGTTTACCCAAGCTAGACGGCCTATCGGTGATCCGTAAAGCGCGCAAACAAGAATTAAAAACCCCCATCATCATTTTAACGGCGCGTGGCAGCTGGCAAGAAAAAGTGGAAGGTTTAGATGCTGGTGCTGATGATTATTTAACGAAACCCTTTCACAATGAAGAGTTATTAGCCCGTTGTAACGCACTGATCCGCCGCGCAGCCGGTCAACCGGATCCGACCCTAAGCTCGGGTCCTATTTCTTTAAATAGCCGCACACAACAGGTGTGGCTGGGTGAAACCGAAGTGAGTTTAACCGCCTATGAATATAAAGTGCTAGAGTACTTTATGCTTAACCCAGGCAAGGTGATCTCTAAAACTGAATTGACCGAGCACATCTACGATCAAGACTTTGATTTAGACAGTAATGTTATTGAAGTGTTTGTACTGCGGTTACGTAAAAAGCTCGACCCCGATGCCGAGCTAAAACCGATCGAAACACTGCGTGGCCGTGGTTATCGCTTTAATTTACAAGTGAGTAAATGAGAGTTATCCCTCTTAAGCTCCGTCAAGGGCTGGTCAGCGCAGTATTGTTAGTATTGCTGTTGCCCAGCTCTTTTTTGGCTATTGAGCAAGCCTTTCACACGCAGCTGTTAACCAATGCGGAACAAAAAATGGAAGTACATATGTACGCCATTTTGTCTGAGCTTAACTTGGATAATAACAAAATAGAATTAACCAACAACTCGCTGGCCCCCGACTTCTATCGGCCAGACTCGGGTTTAAGTGCTTATGTTACCGACGGTAAACAGCTGTTATGGCAATCCGATTCTTCGCTTAATCAAAGCTTTCGTGTGCCAGATATAACCTTAGTACCAGGGCAGCATATTTTTTATGCTGAACAGCAGCAAGACAGCCAATTCCAAATTCTCAGTATCGCTTTTTTGTTTGACTCTGGTGAAAGCGCTCGCCCGCTCGCCATTCATGTGGTGCAAACCGCAGAATTGTTACTCGCACCACACAAAAGCTTCCGCTCAACACTATTACGTTGGTTTATTGGCATTGCGTTAGGTTTATTACTGCTTAGTATTCTGGCTTATTACTGGACGACCAAACCGTTAACCCGCTTGGACCATGAAATCAGACAACTTGAACGCGGTAAACAAGATCACTTAATGGGCAATTATCCGTCTGAACTCAGTGTTATTAAAGAAGATCTGAATTTATTATTAGCCAGTCAAAACCGCCAAAAGCTGCGATATCGCAATCATTTAAGTGACTTAGCGCATGCCTTAAAAACCCCGGTAGCGGTGCTGAGAACCTCCCCTTTAGCTCAGCAGCCTGAACTAAAAGAGCAAATTGACCGCATTACTGCGATGATCGAGCATCAGCTAAAAAAAGCCAGTAGCTCAGGACAGGATATTTGGAAAAAAGAAACGCTGATTTTACCACTGCTTGAAAAGCTAATTAACGCCCTACAAAAAATCTACCGTGATAAAGGCTGTGAAATTGAGCTAGTGTGCAGCGAAGAGGCCTTTTTCCGTGGTGATGAAACCGATTTAATGGAAGTGTTGGGTAACTTACTGGATAACGCCTGTAAAGCCAGCCGTCATCAAGTGCGGGTAACTATCGGCCAACAACCCTTTTCAATTATCGTCGAAGACGATGGCCCTGGCATTGCGAAAAAAAATCGCCAAGAGTTGTTTCAGCGTGGCACACGACTCGACACCTATGTCGAAGGCCATGGCGTCGGCTTATCTATCGTCTCTGAACTGGTAAACTCGTACTCGGGTAACATTACCATTAGCGACAGTGAGTTAGGCGGTGCCTGTTTTACCCTTGTATTCAATGACGATGCCTAAATACCTAAACAAATTACTGTACTGATTGATCGCAGCGCGTTAGCGTAGCGTAAGCAGTTAAAATTAATTAAGGGTATTATTATGGATCTTAATCCGGCAACAATCAGAATCAAAAACCTGCGCTTACGCACTTACATCGGCATTAACGAAGATGAGATTGCGAACAAACAAGACGTAGTAGTAAACGCTAAAATTGTTTATCGCGCAGAAACAGCCGCACAAACCGATGATATGGCTAACGCGCTAAATTATCGCACCATCACCAAACAAATTATTGCCCTGGTTGAAAACAATCGCTTTGGTTTATTAGAAAAACTCACCTCTGATGTCCTCGCTTTAGCCAGTGCGCATGCCTCTGTTAGCTACGCTGAAGTGGAAATCGACAAACCGCATGCCCTGCGTTTTGCCGATTCTGTTTCGCTAACCTTATCGGTTAACAAATAACCCGCTATACTTCAATAAAGGTTGATGTGTTACAACTGTTTGTAACAACAACGTAAGTAAGGGTACCTGATATGCAGATCCTCATTACTGGCGGCACTGGCTTAATCGGCAGTGCTTTAGTACGACTTTGGCAAGCTGAGCACAAACTGCTGATCCTCAGCCGTACCGGCCGTAAAAGTGCTAACAGCAATATTCACTATATTAATGCCCTCTCAGAAGCGGATTTTAATACCATTGATGTGGTGGTGAACTTGGCTGGCGAACCTATCGCTAAGCGCCGTTGGAGCGAAAAGCAAAAAGACCTTATTTGCCAAAGCCGTTGGCAGTTAACCGAGCAACTTAGCCAACTGATCAGTCAAGCCACAACGCCTCCAAAATTGCTGATCAGTGGCTCTGCTACGGGCTTTTATGGCAGGCAGGGTAATACCGAGATCACGGAAAACTACGACGCTTTCTTCCCTGAGTTTACGCACGATATTTGTGCGAAATGGGAAAACTTGGCGATGCGAGCCAGTAGTGAGCAAACACGAGTTGCATTATTGCGCACCGGTATTGTGCTGGCTGAAGACGGGGGCGCTTTAGCCAAAATGATACCACCGTTCAAAATGGCCTTAGGCGGGGTAATGGGTGACGGCACGCAATATATGTCGTGGATCCATTTAGACGATATGGTGAACCTTATCGACTTTATTATGCAAAACGACGAGATAACCGGCCCGGTGAATGCCGTATCTCCGCGCCCAGTGACCAATAAAGTTTTCACGGCGGAGCTCGCTAAGCGCCTAAAACGCCCTGCGGTATTACCAATGCCTGCGTTTATGGCGACCTTGTTGTTTGGTGAAATGGCCGACATTTTGCTTTACGGGCAACGCGTGGTGCCGCAAAAACTACTGAAAGCCGGTTTTACCTTCCGTTATCCGCAGCTATCGCAGGCCTTAGCGGCATTAACATTGTGATGCCAAAGCAAAAAGCGAAATAACAAAACCCCTAACAGATTGTTAGGGGTTTTGTAGTTTTAGCGGCTTCTACTGGCTTTTCAGCCATTATCCTTGCAGCACCCGGCGGATCAATACCGCACCTGGCACTTGCAATAAACGGCGTAACTGCCACCAGCCCAAAGCCGACACTAACAGCGCACCACTGAGCGGCCCCATCCACCATAAGGCATAGTGAAAACTAAAGGGTAATTCAAACAAGCGCTGTTGCAGGGTTAATAACAACACTTCTGCCAGCACTGTGGCAAACAAGCCCGCTAACGCCCCTAAAAAAGTAAACTCTAAGATTAGCGCATTGCGTAAAAAAGCATAACGCGCGCCTAGGGTACGCAATATGGCTAACTCTTGCTCGCGCTGCTCTAATGTCGCTTGCACCTGTGCTACCAGTACCAATGCAGAAGCCAAAATAATAATCAGTAATATAAAGCTAAGTGCGACCGTGACTTGCGCAATAATGTCTTGCACCTGTTTGATTATTGCCTCGACACTTAATACAGTGACCGTAGGCATCAAACGCGCTAACTGATTGACGAGCTGATAGCGATCCGGCTCGATATAAAACGCCGTGATATAGCTCGCTGGAAAAGCTTCCAACAAATCTGGGCTTAAAATCATGTAGAAATTTGGCTGCAAGCTGTTCCAATCGACCTGACGAATGCTGCTGATCTTGGCCGAGACCATTTGCCCGCCAATAGAAAACTGCAGCTGGTCATCTAATTTCAAACCTAAACGCTCAGCGAGTTCTTGCTCTACCGACACTTCACCGCGACTTTCAGTTGAAAACCAGTTACCACTTAAGATTTTATTGGCCGTAGGTAAGGTGGATAGCCACGTTAGGTTTAACTCGCGCCCAACCCCTGTGCGTTGTTCAGTACGATCTTCTTTTGTGGCTTCATCGCGCA
The DNA here is from genome assembly GCF_020819615.1 of Rheinheimera sp. UJ51. Taxonomy (NCBI): domain Bacteria; kingdom Pseudomonadati; phylum Pseudomonadota; class Gammaproteobacteria; order Chromatiales; family Chromatiaceae; genus Rheinheimera; species Rheinheimera sp. UJ51. Next base: position 272,600 of record NZ_JAJHOG010000003.1, on the reverse strand, counting down.
TTTGCTCTTGGTTCACTTGCACTAAACGCCCCCGCACCACCGGATAAAACGGCTCGGATTGTAGTTGATGCGCTTTGGCAAAGTCTGCTAATTGGCTACGCTGCGCTTCGCTGACATTCACCAGAAAGTGATTGGGTGCACCTTCTGGGATCTGCTGTTGCCACTGACCAATTAATTCGGCGCGAACAAAATACAGCAACAACGCCAAGAACAACGCTAAAGAAAAGGTAATTAACTGAAAGCTGTTCGCCCATAATCTACGGCGTAAATTGGCCAGCGCCAACTTGCCAGCACTGCTTTGGCCCGCGGCTACCGGTTTAGCGGCTTTCACCATTAAGGCGGCGATACCTAATAGCACACCGACGAACACCCCACAAACCAAAAACAAGCCGATGCTAATTAACCATTCACCTGAAAATAGCCACATTAAACCGAATACCGCGACAGCGCCGGTGATAAATTGCCAACGATCAAACGCCAACTGCTGCACCGGTTGTTTTAGTACTTGGATGGCAGGGGTGATGGTTAATTGCCATAAAGGCCGCGCGGCAAACAGTAAGGCACATAAAATACAGGTTAGGCTACCCAGCCATATTGGCCGCAAACTAAACTCAGGCCGAAAATCACCGACATAAAGCACAATGGCCGATTCTACGCCCAGCAAGGTTACCTGCCCCAGCAGTAAACCTAAGCCTAAGCTAAACAACACCACCAACATTAAATGACTGCTATAAATGCGCCGAACTTGGGCGGTGCTCGCCCCAAGCGCTTTGATAATGGCAACGGCTTGCGCATGCCGCTGACTATAACGGCTTGCGGCTACCGCAGCAGCACAAGCGGCTAACACGATACCCAGCAAGCCAGCTAATAATAAAAACCGCTCAGCCCGCTCTAACGCGCCACCCACGGCGGTTTGCCGATCACGATTGCGCCAACGCTCGTGTACCGACATTAAAGGCGTTACCTCAGTAGCAAAACGGTCTAATTCAGCATTGCCACCGGCAAATAAATAACGGTAACTAATACGACTGCCCGGCTGCACAATGCCGGTGGCCGCAACATCTGCGATGTGCATGATCACGCGGGGCGAACCACCAAATACACTTAAAGGCGCATCCGGTTCATTAACGATAACACCAGCAACTTGCAAACGGCTGCTGCCTAATTCAATGTCATCACCAATAGACACCTCAAGTAATCCCAGCAAACGCGGTTCAACCCAAATTTGCCCGGGCGTTAAGCTGCCCAACTCACCGTTTAACACATTATCGGATTGGTGAAGAACCAACTCACCGCGAAGTGGGTAAGCATTATCAACGGCTTTTATGGTTGCTAATTGCATCTGTTGTTCACTAAACAGCATGGAATCGAACTGCATTTGCTGCGCCACTTGCAATGTTTGCTGCTGAGCTAAACGAATAATTTCTGGGTTAAATGGCTGACTAGAACCAAGAACGCGATCCGCAGCAATAAATTGCGCACTGCGCTGCTCCAGCGCAACGCGCACTGTTTGGGTAATGCCACTTAAGCTAACCACAGAGAAAACCGCTAAAAACAGCGCAAAGGCAATCACCCACAACTCGCCGCGTTTTAATTCACGCCAAAATAAGCGCCAGGCAATACTAGCCCACATCAGCTGGCTCCTCTGTTTCAACAAAACGCCCTGCTTGCATTTTTAACTGGCGCTGACAACGTGCAGCAAGTTCTGCATTGTGCGTAACTAACACCAAGGTGGTGCCTTGTTGCTGGTTTAATTCAAACAATAAATCTTCAATACGCTGGCCGGTCGTGGCATCTAAATTGGCGGAAGGTTCATCGGCAAATAAAATGGCCGGCTGCGTAATAAAGGCGCGAGCAATGGCCACGCGTTGCTGTTCCCCCCCCGATAACTGCGCTGGATAAAAATCTGCACGGTCTTGTAGGCCAACTTGTTTTAATAGCGTTAACGCGCGTTGTCTTGCCTGCTTATCGCCGGCAAGCTCGGCGGGTAAGGTGATATTTTCAATGGCGGTTAAACTGGGTAGCAATAAGAACGATTGAAACACAAAACCAACATGCGCCGCGCGGATCCCGGCACGGTCATCTTCAGATAAGCTATGTAGCGGCTGCCCGGTTAAAAACACTTCACCGGCACTGGGCACATCTAAGCCGGCCAATAAACTCAATAAGGTCGATTTGCCTGAACCAGACGCACCAACAATGGCGACAGTCTCGCCTTGATTGATTGTCAGACTAATATCATGCAGGATAGTCAGTGATCCTTCGCTAACATTCACCCGTTTAGCAAGGTTAACCGCTTTAATATGAATTTCAGGTAGTTTAGTCATGCGCATCATCTTATGTTTTGTATTGTTTATTATTAGCCAGAACGCTCTGGCCCAAAAGTTCATGATCCTTGGCGATAGCTTAAGTGCGGCTTATGGCTTACAAGAATCACAAGGCTGGCCCGCCCTATTGGCCGAAAAAACCGAGCTCACGCTAATTAACGCCAGCATCAGCGGCGAAACCACCGGTGGCGCCCTCGCCCGTTTACCGGCACTTCTAAAAGAACATCAACCCACTTGGGTATTAGTTGAACTTGGCGGCAACGATGGCTTACGGGGGTTTACGCCACAGCTAATCGAAGATCAATTGCAACAAATTATTATCACAGCCAAGCAGCATAATGCCCAACCGATACTTATGCAAATACGCATTCCACCCAACTACGGACCACGTTACGTTGAGCGCTTCACCGCGATCTACCCGACACTCGCCGAGCAACATCAGATCCCGCTATGGCCGTTCTTTATGGATGAGATTGCGATTAAACCAGAATTGATGATGCAGGATGGTATTCACCCGACGGCTGAGGCGCAGCCGTTGATAAGGGATATTATGCTGCCGTTAATTATGCAGCTTGAACAGGCGCCTTAGCCCGTTCAGTTAGCGTCTGTTTTATATAAAATTAAATCAGCAAGGCGTTGCTCGATCAACTGCTCCTTTGCTTGATAGCGAGGGTCGGATGCGCCACCCCATTCTTGTTTAAACTGGGCTTCCGTTATTCCTTCAGGTAAATCAGTAATGGCAGGAAAAAAGGCTTGCTCAAACTCTGCAGGAGTAAGCTCATGCAATAATCGAGGGTTAATATTTTCAAGTTGTTGTACTAAAAACACACCCGCTTTATTTGCGGCCTGGTCAACAAAACTAAAACCGCTACCCCCTCGACCGGCATCATTAATTTCTTTTAGAAAACCTATTTGCCCGGCAAAGTAGGTATTACTCATGCTTTTAAATGCCGCTGAATATAAAAAATGCAGCGTTAAATCAGCGCGCCCTGCTAGGGTTAATCTTGGAAAACCACTTAGCAAGCTCTTATCAATAGGTTCTGTTAAGTATGCAGAAAATTTCTTATTGCCAAATGCCACGACCAAAGCCCACAAGGCATTACGATACTCAGTTTCAAGATCACTAGACTCAGCACGAATTAAAGCTGTTTTCAGCAGTTGCTGCAGATAAAAAGCTAAGCGACGCTCAGCAGGATGAACCAAAACCAGTTGCTTTAGCGCTTGCAGGTAAAATTCAATATCGAGATCAGCTAACACCGCATCACGATTCCATAACGTTTCCACCCCAGATTGGCTGTTAAACAGACTAGGATTTAAAGCTAAAGAAATACTCTCAGGCTGCTCACTATGAAACCTTAGTTGCCGTTCACGTACCTGAGCCGTTTTAAGAAGCTGTAATACTTGCTGATCAGAAGGTGAGTCTAATAATAAAAGAACAGACTTTTTGAGCAGGTAATTGGCTATTCGACCCGAAACAGGTAATCGGCCTATTTTACAAGTGTCAATGGCAAAGCCTTGAGACGTCTCCGCAAAAAAACAATAAGCATGAATTAAACGCGGCTGAAACAGTTCAGGCAAGCTGTAGACAACATTAAAAACAGCACTGCTCTCAAATAGTGCAACTTGAAAAACTAAAGGCTGCAAAGTATGACTGGCCACATTACTCATGGCATCAAAGTCAGCTTGATTAAACACTAACTCGATATTACCGGCTGCTTTTTGAAATTTAGCTAAATTGGTAGATAGCACCTGTTGCGAGATCTTCACATCGTCACTGCTTAAGGTAGGTGAAACTACCTGACCAGAAGTGGTTAGCCCCCAGAACAATAACGACATTATTAAAGCAAATATAACAAAGGCTTTGAAAATAAAAATAGCCAGTTTTCTAGCGAAAACCATTTGCTTACCTCTACCAACAGATGACTCGGAAGGATACCTAAACGCGCAGCAGGTTAGCACATTACCCTGTTCAAATGCGAAGCCTTTCATAAGCTAAAGGGCATTTCAGCAGCATCACAATTGAGATATCAGCATTTAAGTTAAGAATTTCGTCCCCTAGGGGATTCGAACCCCGGCTTCCGCCGTGCAAAGGCAAAAGCGCGGTGTCCACACCGCCATCATGATGAGTAGGTGTTTTGAGTTTTGAGTTTTGAGTTTTGAAGCATAAACAAAGATGGCGTCCCCTAGGGGATTCGAACCCCTGTTACCGCCGTGCAAAGGCAAAAGCGCGGTGTCCGCACCGCCATCACGGCGTGGAAACAATTAAAATGCGGAAGAATTAGTTTGAAATTGGCGTCCCCTAGGGGATTCGAACCCCTGTTACCGCCGTGCAAAGACAATAGCGCGGTGTCCGCACCGCCATTCACGGCAGCAGAGTATGATGTTTAATTGATTTTTAAAGTGAGAATGGCGTCCCCTAGAGGATTTGAACCCCTATTACCGACGTGCCAAGAAAAAAGCGCGGTGTCCGCACCGCCATTCACGGCGAAAGCAGTAGAGAAATTAATATGATAATGGTTAATAGATTGCGTCCCCTAGGGGATTCGCCCCCTGCTACCGCCGTGCCAAGACAATAGCGCGGTGTCCACACCGCCATCACGGCGAGTAGGTGTTTTGAGTTTTGAGTTTTGAGTTTTGAGTTTTGAGTTTTGAAGCAGAAATAAAGATGGCGTCCCCTAGGGGATTCGAACCCCTGTTACCGCCGTGAAAGGGCGGTGTCCTAGGCCTCTAGACGAAGGGGACGCACTGGAAATTGGTGGAGCTAAGCGGGATCGAACCGCTGACCTCTTGCATGCCATGCAAGCGCTCTCCCAGCTGAGCTATAGCCCCGAAATGTAAAGTCGGTCTGGGAATTTACAGCCACTGATAAATAATGGCGTCCCCTAGGGGATTCGAACCCCTGTTACCGCCGTGAAAGGGCGGTGTCCTAGGCCTCTAGACGAAGGGGACATAACAGTGAAAAGCGTGACTGAATTGGCGTCCCCTAGGGGATTCGAACCCCTGTTACCGCCGTGAAAGGGCGGTGTCCTAGGCCTCTAGACGAAGGGGACGCTGTAACAGTCTGAAAAGTGTAAAATTTAGTGGCGTCCCCTAGGGGATTCGAACCCCTGTTACCGCCGTGAAAGGGCGGTGTCCTAGGCCTCTAGACGAAGGGGACGCAATAAAATTTTGGTGGAGCTAAGCGGGATCGAACCGCTGACCTCTTGCATGCCATGCAAGCGCTCTCCCAGCTGAGCTATAGCCCCACACTTTTCTGTGCCAACTCTAAACTTAGCTTATCGCTGAACACGGGGCGCATTCTAGGGTGGTGCCTCAAAAGTGTCAACAGTTTTTTATAACAGCCCGATTGTTCGAGTAAATTTTAAACTATCACCAGCCTTAATCATGTTTAAGCCATTAACACGCTTTTGTTTAGTGTTAGCCTTGGATTTTGTATACACTACGCTCAGTTTACCGATGAAGAGCTTCTGGAAGGATTAACGATGTACGAGTCATACTATGGATTTACGGAGCGGCCTTTTCAACTTACTCATAACAGCAATTGGTTTTTTGCTAGCCGTTTGCATAAAAAAGCGCTCGCTTACTTACAGTATGGTTTAACCCAAGGCGAAGGCTTTATTGTTATCACGGGTGATGTTGGTACCGGCAAAACCACGCTGGCCAGTCAGTTACTATCAATGCTCAATCAAGATGAAATTGTTGCCAGACAAATCGTAACCTCAAAATTAGAGCCTGACGACCTTATTCGGATGATTGCGAACTCATTTAATTTAAAAGTTGAAGAGAACAACAAAGCTAGCTATCTGGATGCCATCTATATCTTCTTAAAGCGTTTACACTCAATGCATCGCAGGGCGCTGTTATTAGTCGATGAGGCGCAGAACTTACCTTTAGAGTCGATTGAAGAGTTGCGCATGCTATCGAACTTTCAAATAGACGGTAAGCCACTACTACAGAGTTTTTTATTGGGACAAAACGAGCTTAACCCTGTTATCCAGGCGCCGAATATGGAACAGTTTCGACAGCGCATTATTGCCTCTAGTAACTTAGTGCCACTACTTGAAGTTGAAACAAAAGAGTACGTTGAATTTCGTTTAAATATGGCAGGGGTAAAACATTCTTTATTAGAAGATGAATGCTTCCCGCTAGTACAGCAGTTCAGCCGCGGTATTCCAAGGCGCATTAACCTGCTAATGGACCGCGTGTTACTACTTGGTTATCTGGAGCAGCATAAAACGATTAGTGCAGAGCATGTACAAAGCGTGATTAATGAAATTTCCGAAGAAATTGCTCACCAAACACCTGCCAGCCCTCAAAATATTAAAAGTGAAAGCGAAGCTCCAGTAACTACATCACCCTCGCCTGCCGCGCTTGGCAGTGCTTCAGTGCAGCAGTTATTAGATGAGTCTTTAGAGCAGAAGCTTAAGTTAATAAAAGAGCTTGATGAACTTATTTTGCAACGTCAGCAACAAGCAAAATAAGCTACAGCTACCGATACACATAAAAACGGCGCTTAATGCGCCGTTTTATTTTAAACACAACAGGTTTAAGCTTAGAAACGATATTGGTATTCCAGCCATACCCGATTCTCAGCATTATCAAATTCCGATTGGTTTGAATCTCGATCTAACCTGCGTAAAGCTAACCTTGCAGTAGAATGTGTATTGATGGTGCGTAAATAACTTAACGAGGCAGACAAGTTTTTATCTGTTCTTAATTCAGTAATATACTTAGTGTTGTAATGCGTTACATCGAACAACAGTTTATTATGCTCATTGAGCAGCCATGATGCTTGCAAACTCGCACTTTGGTTGGAGTTAGCCGCACCCGTTTCTACATATTCAGTTTCACTGTCTGAAAACAGCAGATTCAACGCTAAACGATTTTTGCTATAAGCAATGTTGATACTTTCAGTTCGCACTTTTACTAGTTCTTGGCGCAACTCAGCGTTATTGATACTGACTTGCTGTAACGACTCACCAAAAACAGGCACATATTGATTTGTCGGTGGCTTAAAGCAGGCATTAAAGTCAGATGCGCCATCTGGGCAAACAAACACACCTAAATCATCTAGTTCGTTGTCAAACAGGTTTTGCGTGCGAACATTTTCCGAAACACTTAACCTCACCGACAAAAACCGCAAATCATACTTACCACTTAAGCGCATAGTTCGGCCAAAATAGCGGCGATCAAATGAACCTTCTAAACTGGTTCTGCGGCTTAAGGCTAACAAGAAATCAGATGCGACATAGGTGTCTGTTTCTGTTTTTTGATCAAAAGCATTAGAGTCACTGCGGTTCATGGTCAAGTTTACACGCGACTTAGCGCCAAAACGGTATTCAACACCACCGCCAAAATAATCAAAACTGTTATCGTAAATTGAGCCGTTATCGGCTTTTTCCGCGCCTAACCGCCCAAAAAACGAAAAGTTTGGCGCAAAAGGCACACCGATAGCAATGTTATACAAACTACCCGATATGTCATTGCCTAAATCACGCTCAGTTTCTTGTAAGCTTGCCTCAAATAACCAGAAAAAATTTAAACCACGGTTATTAGTACCTAGGCGTAAATTAGCATTGTAGGTATCAGTATCAAAATTAGTAAAACCATCATCAACAATACTTGCTGCAGCTTCAGATTTACGATATTGCACTGCAATATCAGTGATATAGACAGCTGAAGGCGAATTACTATAACGGACTTGTGTTCCATAACTATTGGCTTTACTGAGATTCTCAGCACCGGTGATTTTGTCAGAAAAAATACCGAAACGGCTGTTTCTCACTAAATAGTTTTGTTGGGCGTTAAGTTGCCAAGATAAACGCTTGTTTAAAGCGGTGATTTGGTTAACAAATTGAAACTCGTTATAACTGCCACCATCGCGCTGGGCGTCATCATAAGCAACGGATTCATGCTGCCAAAGCAGTTGTGTTTGCATATTGGCTGACTGGCGATTGAAAACAAGGCCGGGAGATAACTCCCAAGCCGCGCCATCATCCGTCTGATCAGACTCGGTAGTTTCAATCTGATAGCCATATAAAGCCGTTTTAAATAACGGCGTAATCTTGGTTTCAGCAGCATTTAATGCTGTAGGCAGCAATGCAACCGGTAATAGTAACAACAACGAGTGCAACCTCGCTTTAGCAAGATGTTGTTGCTTGTTATTCCGCGCCATAATAATAGCCATAACCATATCCTTTGCCCTGATTTCGGTGCGCTTTGTTAATAACAAAACCCACAGCGAGATTTTCAGGCAATAATGAGGCTGCCTGTTCAATCTCAGAGACTTTAGACCGATTCTCTTCTACTACAATAATTGCTTGGCCACACATTGCCGCTAAGACCGCAGTTTCATTCACACCTAACAAAGGCGGTGCATCAAAAATAACCAGACGATCAGGGTAACGTTCGGCAAACTCTCTGGATAATTTCAACATTTTTTCACTGGCGAGTAACTCAGTAGATAAATGATGCGGTTGCCCTGCGCCAATAATTTTTAAACGATCAACATTGGTAGAGTAAATAATGTCTTCAACGCTTAGGCTATCTGACAGTAAATACTCGGTCAGACCATACTCTAAATTTAAATTAAGTGTTTTTGATACCGAAGGGCGCAGCACATCAGTATCGACCAACAAAATGGTCTTATCTTGCTCTAACGCCATACTCAACGCCAAATTGATGGAGGTAAAAGTTTTACCCTCACCCGGCCGTGAGCTAGAAACTAACACTAAATTAGGATGATGCAAGGTAGTGCTTAATTGTCCAAATGCATTGTTAAGAATTTTACGTTTAATCACACGGTATTCTTCGTTAATCAACCGCCGCTCTGCAGATAAGCTTACAAAGTTTTTTTGACGTAACGCATCAAGATTTAGGGTTATTATTGGCTTGGCCGGCCTATCTTTATGTTCATGTTCAGCCATTGTCACTTCAATAACAGGATCTGCAGCAGAGGCTGACTGCGGTTGGCTTTGTTGATTGGCTTGCTGTTGCTGTATTGCTTTTTCAATTAAACTCATTGGATCACCCTCAACAACATTTCAGCAGGCTTACCAAATAGTAACTCGTTCACCATCAAGCCCATATACACCATCAACAACATACCGCTTAACATAATGAAATAAAACAAATGCGTTCTACTGACTTTTTGAATTTGCTTCTTATTGGTATGCGATACCACACCAAACACAGGAAAGGCTGAAATACTTCTTAGTTGTGCCGCACTGGTTAACACCGGTGACAGTAAGTTTCTTAGGAAAGCCATACCCACACCAGCAGCAATACCTGCAAACAACGCAATAGTATAGAAAAGAAGCCGCTTCGGACCAGAAGGGAGCATTGGCACTCGTGGCGGGTCTATAACGCGGAACTGCCCTTCTGACTCTGTTGAGTCTACCTTACGTGCCATTTCTGCAGACTCACGCCGTGATAACAACGTCTCATATTGCGCCCGGTTAGTATCATAATCACGATTTAAGGCTGCGTACTCAGCTTCTATTTGCGGAATTAAATGCAGACTATTTCTTAGCGTTTGAATCGTTTCGTCTAACTTGTTAATTAGAATTTTTCTAGAAACAATTTCTGACTCAAAATTAGAAATGCTGGTAACCAAACTTTGGTAAAGCGGGCTTTGCATCAGCAAAGCGGCGTTAGTTTCTGACATACCACCGGTTTCTTTTAACAAGGCAATTTCATCTTTACGTTGCTGTTCTAACTGCTCAAGTAAACGAGTAAACTCAACAACATCGGGATGATTTTCAGTAAAGCGTAATTTTAGAGTAGATAACGTGCTCTTTACCTCGGTAATGCGCGCGTCAAACTGTGTTGAAGGTGCCCGGCCTTCACCGCCTAGGCTAGTTAACTCATTTAAGTCACGCTTGGCACTTAAAATACGTTGTTGCAGCTGTTGTATCTCCAACTCTGCCGATGCACGTTCAGCTTCAGCTTGACTGATCCGATTATAATAATTGGCCTCACCGCCCTCGAGAATGGTCATCTGGTTACGACGAAACTCTGAACGTTTTCGTTCCGCTTCTAGCAAACGGCGTTCGTATTCTTCAATTTGCGCTGTAATGAATCGCTCAGCAGAAAGCTGATCTGACCGATTGGTGCCTAACCGAGTTTCAATAAACACACTCAGCATTTCTTGCACCACTTTTAACGCTAATTGCGGGTTACTATTTTCATAGGAAACGGTATAAATGTTTACTTCACGCCGACCGCCTTGCACGGTAAGCTTGATGCTTTTTTCCAAATCATCGACGACTTTTTCAAAGTCTTTACTGCTTAAAGCGACTTTACCTAAATCGGTTTTACGCGCAACATTTTCTAAGTTGGGCCGCGTTAACACTAACCGCGCTAGAGCTTGGACTTCCATCTCTGCGTTACGATTAACCGTGAGGCCTCGCAATAACGGCTCAAGAATAGATTGAGTATCAAAATAGACACGCGCATCGGCTTGGTAAACCGGTGGCATTTTATAAATAGCAAACCATGCAGCAGGGCATATTAACCAAGCTGTAATAATGACGTATCTACGACGGATCCAAATACCATGCAGCTGAATTAACAGTTGCTCGATAGCGTGGTTTAACTCCTTCATGTACTACTAACTCCGTGTTGCGATAAGGGTAAAAGCCCAGCGCTGTCGATTAAAACCATGCTTCAGGAACAATAATGATGTCACCAGGTAAGATATCTACGTTAGCGGAGATTTCACCTTCACGAACTAAGTCATCTAAACGGATGTTATAAGTACGTTGCGAACCATTGGTGGTACGCACTAATTTAGCATTATTGCCATCTGCAAATTCTGTTAAGCCGCCTACCGTAATCATTACATCGAGTAATGTCATGTACTGGCGATAATTAACGGCTTGCGGATTGAGCGCTTGGCCAATAACACGAACTTGTTCGCTGTAAGGGCCAACAAAATTATTCACTGACACTGTTACAACCGGATCACGAATGTACTTAGCTAAAATAAGCTCCATGTCACGCGCTAGTTGCGTAGGGGTTTTACCGCTAACCTCTACATCCTCGATTAGTGAGGTTGAGATTTTACCGTCGGGTCGCACAATAAAATTCCCAGAAAGCTCTGGGTTACGCCAAACAAAGATAGTTAGTGAATCATCAGGACCAATCAAATACTGATAATTATCAACAGAAGTCGTTACCGAGTTCTGCACTGATGCACGCGGCAGAGTACTATTTTGAGCGCAACCGCTAAGCAGCAAAGTTGCAGCAACAAGCGCGGAGAAAGTTATTTTAACGTTTAACTTGTTATTCATAAAACGTGTCCTTGTGTCTGATGCATCATCAATATAACTAAAAGTTCGTCATTTGGCTGCACTTTTTAAAGGTTAATTTCAAAAACGCAACTAGGAATTCAGCGTTAATTCAGCTAGATTACAGATCGACATTCGACTAGTTTAAAGGTACTATCATGAGAATGTCTATTTATATTACCTAAACTGCAATTCGTGATGTTTAACGTTCCGCAAAACGAGTTAAAACACCAGCTAGTACCAAGGATGTGTTATGTTCAGCACAAGGATTAATCGCTCAAAAGTATCCGATAAGATACTGATGTTGGGTGAAATCAGTTTAATTTTGTTATCTGCCCATCTTGGTTTCATCCTCGCTGGCTTCGTTTCAGCAGAACCCATGGTATCGCTAACACTAGAGTGGGAAATGGTTTATATCGCCGTTTTCACATTTTCTACCATGCTTTGCACCCTGTCCTTAGGGCTTTATGATCATAAACTGCGCGAAACGAGCTCGGGTATTGTTAAACGCGTATTTCTCACTCAATGCTTCAACGTTTTATTTCTTGAATTTATTATTTTCAGCATCGCCGACCACATTGATTTAGGCTTTATCCCGCTACTACTCTCGTCATTGGTTACTGTATTGCTAATTAGTAGCTTCCGCACCTTTTTCCAATACCACGACTTAGTCAGGCTAAACCGCCGTAGAATCTTAGTGCTCGGTTCAGGCGAGCGCGCAGCTATTATTGAAAACAGAATGCGCCGTGATGTCGACCGACGTTATTTTGACTTAGTCGGTTTTGTGCGTATTGAAGGGGATAAAGAAGGCTATATTCCTGAAGATAAACTTATCGACATGGACTATCTAAACGACCTGTTTAGCTATGCTGAAAAACACAACATTGAACAACTAGTGATTGCCTGCGACGAGCGACGCAATATGTTACCTGTGGATTTGTTGTTTAAATGCAAAACACGCGGTATTGACGTTACCGACATCCTCGACTTTATTGAGAGTGAAACGGGGCAAATTGCTGTAAACCTTATTTACCCAAGTTGGGTGATTTACTCTAATGGTTTAGCACGCAGCAAAAAATTTAGAACGAATTTAGATTACCGCTTAAACGCCATCTTAGCCATATTCACACTGCTACTGACTTGGCCAATCATGCTGATCACTGCCTTTTTAATTTATTTAGAAGATGGCCGAAAAACCGGTGCCCCCGTGCTTTACCGTCAAATCCGAGTAGGTTTTGATGGCCAACCGTTTCATATCATTAAATTCCGCAGCATGGGTATTGATGCTGAAAAAGACGGTGCGCAATGGGCTACCACTGATGACGTGCGCGTCACTCGCGTTGGCCGTTTTATCCGTAAATATCGTGTTGACGAGTTACCGCAGTTAATTAATGTGCTTAAAGGCGAAATGGGATTTGTAGGCCCGCGCCCAGAACGCCCTGAGTTCGTAGACCAACTGGTTAAAGATATCCCCTACTACGCCCAGCGCCATAACGTTCGCCCCGGCTTAACTGGCTGGGCACAGTTGAAATACCCTTATGGTGCGACAGCAGAAGATGCCTTAGAAAAATTAAAATTCGATCTTTACTATATCAAGCACCGCAGTTTGTTACTTGATCTAACGATTCTGATTAGAACTGTAGAGATCGTAGTTTTGGGTAAGGGCAGATAACAATATAGTCATTTTTTGTGCTTGCTAAGTTGTATTTAACTTTTAGGCTTAATACTGTGAACCAATTTAACGGTATTTGAGACAAGCAATTTTATGGAATTGTAAGATGCAAACTAAATTGCTTGTAGCTATTATTACTTGCCGCAGACCTCAAGGCCTTACTAGATTAGTCAACGCTTTGTTAAAACAAAGATTGAGCCATTCGACAGCTGAAATTTTAGTCGTTGATAATGCATGCCAAACTGAAATCGCAAGTTTAATCAATCAAATATCCGAAGAAGCGCCATTCAAAATACATTATCAACAGGAAGCAGAACCAGGTATTGTTGCTGCACGAAACAACTGTACTCGTTGGTTTTTAACCCGCGATTATGATGCATTAATATTTATTGATGATGATGAGTGGCCTGCGGCAGAAGATTGGTTAGAAAAGTTAGTAGCAGCTCAACTTAAATACCAATGTGATATTGTTACTAGTAATGTAATTTCTGTCGGTGAAACTGGCACACCAAACTGGGCAACGCAACTTTTATATGGCGAAAATCATTTAACAGAAGGTCAGCAAGTTAAGATTTTTTATACTAATAATCTTTTACTCAGCAGAACTGTTCTGGAAAAGTTTCAACCCACCTTTGATAGACGTTTTGCCATGACTGGTGCAAGCGATTATCATTTTGCACTGCGCTGCACTCAAGCCGGTTACAAAGCCTACTTTACTGAAGCGCCCGTAATTGAAGAATTTCCAAAATCTAGAGCCTCCCTAAGTTGGTTTTTACGCAGGGGTTTCCGCTCAGGCATTGGTTATAGTCGAAGTCATCGGTTTGAAGAAAGCGCAATAATAGCTTTAGGCCGTTGTTTACTAATGTTTTTAGTTAGGCTCGGTTTCGGTTTTATAAAATGCATACAAGGTGCACTGACATTAAATAAAAAAGTCTGGATAGAAGGGTTATTCAGATTTGCTTCTGCTGCTGGCACAATCGCAGGTTTGTTTGGTATTAAACATAATGAATATAAAAAAATTCATGGGGCCTAATAGTTTGGTTCAGATAGTTACTCTAGATTTTACAGAAACAAATTGTGTCACAAGCTGAGAATGAGAAGATGAAAAAAGAATCCGTCTCTCTACTGGCTATAACTAATTTGTTCCCAGTACCTTGGGCACCTCACCGCGCCAGTTTTAATCAACAGCAGTTTGCCTTGCTTGCGGAACAATTTCCGTTTCGAATCATGATTCTTGTTCCTTGGTTAGAATGGCTAAAACATCGAAAAGACTGTTGCAATAACACAGAGCGTTGCTACGTGCCCTACTTTTACTTACCGCGGTTCGGTCGTAGGTTAACGCCTTATTTTCAGGCTATTTCGCTTTGGTTTAAACGCAAATGGATTAAGCAAAGTAATCCTAGCCACATCATTGCCTCTTGGGCCTACCCTGATGCTATTGCTTGTTTAATGTTAGCCGAAAAATTTAATGCCAAAGTGCTGGTTAAAGCACATGGTACTGATGTTAATGAAAATACTGAATTCGCAGCACGCAGAAAGCAAATGGCATATTGGCTCAACCAAGCACAAACGGTGTTTTGTGCAAGCAAAGCGTTAGCCGACAAACTCATAGCCATTGGCATTGCTCCAGCTAAGGTTTGTATAAATTATAATGGTGTTAACCCAAACATTTTTTACCCTGCAACCACAGAGGCGCAAACAGCAGACATCCTCTTTATTGGTAATTTATTGACCACAAAAGGCGTTTATGAGTTATTAGAGGCTTATCATCAAAGCAGAGTTAACTGCTTAAATGCACACTTTCCTTCGTTACACTTGATTGGCCAAGGCCCCGAAAAACAAAAATTAGCAAAACGGATCCAAGCGCTAGGGCTTGAACAGCAAGTATTTTTACATGGTGCACTCCCCTTGCAAGAAGTTGCAGCGAGACTGCGCACAGCCAAATTACTAATATTACCTAGCTATCGTGAAGGCGTACCTAATGTAGTGCTAGAGGCACTAGCTAGCGGCGTACCTGCCATTGCTACTGATGTGGGGGGAATACCCGAAGTAGTTAGCGAAGAAACCGGGATATTAGTCCCCGCAAAAAATAGCGCAGCATTGAGCGTTGCCATAGATAAAGCTTTGCAGCACCAGTGGTCAAAAACAGCCTTATTACAACATGCCAAACAGTTTAGTTGGCCAAAAAATGTTGATACTTTTATTAGCCGGATGGACTAAGATGCGTATTTTTTTACGAGATATCCGCTATAAACAGCAGTATTTCCAACAACAAGGCTACAGCACATCGCTACTTCGTGCTTTTCTGAGTGATGGCAGCTCGGCCAACTTTTTATACCGTTTGACCAGTTGGCTGCAGTGGCATCACTTGCAGCCACTCGCCTTAATATTCTTATGGCTTAATAAAATACTGAATAGTTGTATGCTAGGTGCTGGTTGCCGCTTTGGCCCCGGGCTAATTTTGATGCATCCTGTCGGTATCATCATTAACTCTAAAGTAACGGGTGGCGACAACATTATTATTCAAAGTGGTGTTGTGATCGGTGATGAAAGAGGTAAAGCACCCGTGCTTGGGCATAATATCTTTATTGGCGCAGGCGCAAAAATTATTGGTGATGTGAAAATTGGTGACAATGTAAAAATTGGCGCTAATGCCGTAGTAGTTAAAGATGTGCCTGATAATGTTACCGTCGTTGGCATCCCGGCCAAAATAGTCAGTAAGCGAGCTGAATAATGAGCATTTTTTTATTTTGGCTAAGTATAAGCTTATTGCTCTATACCTATGTGCTATACCCAATATTACTAAAATATCTGGCTAAACCCACAAAGCAACAACCGCAAACTTTTGAACATTGGCCAGACGTGGATGTGATCTTGTCTGCCTATAACGAAGAGCTTTGTATCACGCAACGCTTAGACAATCTTTTAGCGCAAGATTACCCAGGTAACCTGCGTATCTTAGTCGCATCAGATGGCAGTAGTGATAACACCGCAGTATTGATCAAAGCTTTCAACGATGAACGTATAACGCCTTTCTGTTTTGAAGAAAATCGCGGCAAAATTGCCGTATTAAACGACTTAGTAGCAAATGCTAAAGCAGAATTTTTAGTATTAACAGATGCAAATACCGAATTTGCTACTGATGCTATTCGGCAACTTATGTTAAGTTTTACACCTGATATTGGCGCCGTTTGCGGTGAACTACACTTAGTTACCGAAGGCAGTAATCAAAATAGCGATGGTTTATATTGGCGATATGAACAATTTTTAAAGCGGCAAGAATCGACACTCGGCGCGCTACTTGGTGCTAATGGTGCCATCTATGCGATTAAACGTGAGCTATTCCAACCGCTGGCTGCTAACACTGTTGTGGATGATTTTTGTATCGTCATGAACATCAAAAAACAACATTACGATATTGTGTATAACGAAAAAGCGATTGCTTATGAAGAAGTTGCTCCATCCTTACAGGACGAATTTGGCCGCAGAGTAAGAATTGGCCTTGGTAATTACCGAGCCTTTAGCAGTACCTTATGGGCACTATCACCGTCACAAGGTCTTTTCAGCTTGTGTTATTGGTCGCACAAGGTTTTACGCTGGTTTGCACCTCACCTGCTGTTACTCGCCTTAATCTGCAATATGTTGCTTATCAGCTCGCCTTTATATCTCACACTGTTTGTTGGGCAAATCACTTTCTATGCAATCGCAGTAATAGGAACCTATCAGATAAATAAAGGTGCTAAAGTGGGTAAATTAATTCAAATTATTAGCTTCTTTGTATCAATGAACTTAGCATTAGCCTTTGGGTTTGTGCGTTTTATTCGAAATAACGAACGCGGCGGCTGGAAAAGAACAGCAAGACAAGGAGAAATAAAATGACAATGGTTTTGCTGTTTGTGCTTTTAATTACGCTAATACTTGCAGCTGTTTATTTTGTGCTGAAACAAAAAAATATGCACAACTGGATTGGCGCTTATCTGTGGCAGTGTTTAAAACCCAAGCCAAAGGTTAAAGGCCCAAAACATATTCTATTCTGTTTCGTCGACCATTTTGAGCCGCAATGGAAAAACAAAAACGATATCGAACTAGAACGCGCCAGAGTTGATCGCTGGTATAACGATTACCCCAAAATGGCAGAAAAACACCGCGACGCTGATGGCCATTATCCAAAACATGTATTCTTTTATCCTGAAGAAGAATACCGGCATGAACACCTAGCCAAACTATCCGATCTTTGTGCTAGAGGCTTTGGAGAAATAGAAATCCATTTACACCATGAAGATGATACCGCAGAGAATCTTAGCAACACACTAACTGGCTTTGCCAAAGTATTACATGAACAACATGGCGCATTACCGCTAAACCCTACAACAAGACAAATTCAATATGCCTTTATTCATGGTAATTGGTCATTAGACAATTCACTACCTGATGGTAAACATTGTGGCGTAAATAACGAGCTTAAAGTGTTAAAAGAGACAGGTTGTTATATAGATATGACCCTGCCCTGTGCACCAAGCCCTGCTCAAACCAGCAAAATTAACAGTATTTATTACGCTACCGGCCAAGACGGCAAATGTAAATCGCATAATAATGGCATCGATGTGGAAGTAAATAAAACCGCAACGGGTGACTTAATGATCTTACAAGGCCCCATTGGATTAAACTTTGAGTGGCGAACGCCTAGCGGTATGCCGCATATTGAAAATAGTGATGTTCGCAAAACGGCTCCGCCACTAAAAAGCAGAATAGACCAATGGGTTAACAGTAACATCCACGTTAAAGGCCGCCCAGAGTGGGTATTT
This sequence comes from Rheinheimera sp. UJ51, assembly GCF_020819615.1. Classification (NCBI taxonomy): domain Bacteria; kingdom Pseudomonadati; phylum Pseudomonadota; class Gammaproteobacteria; order Chromatiales; family Chromatiaceae; genus Rheinheimera; species Rheinheimera sp. UJ51. Next base: position 254,506 of record NZ_JAJHOG010000003.1, on the reverse strand, counting down.
ATTAAAGTACACACCCACGGTGCACAAGAAGGCGATATGAATACCTTGTTAGGTGAACCTCGTGACTTTTTGCATAGCTACTTAGAAACGCAATACAACGATGGCGAAGAATATATTTTACATTATGTATCTGCTCGTGAAATGTATAACATTGCTAAAGCAGCAGAAGCCGACATGTCAGGAAACCCAAATAAATACCGTGATTTCATCTTAGCTAAACCATCGTTTAAACTGAATAGTTAAGAAGTAGCTCATGAAAAATACAATAAGAAAAATAATAGAAAAAACAGTTATCCATTTCCAAATAGATAAACTAATCTTGCGATTACTGCCAAATGGTTTATATGTTTTCAATTTTCACCGCATTGGTTCAAAACAAGATAGTGAGTTTGCAAGGGATGTATTTTCTTGCTCGGAAACTGCTTTCGAAAAAATAATAATTGATATAAAACAAAACTTTAGGATCGTTACTACTAACGAACTAGAACAAAAGCTTCAATATAAAAAAAATATCGATGAACGATTAGCATTAATTACTTTTGACGATGGATACATTGATAACTACACAGTCGCTTACCCAATTTTAAAAAAACACGAAGTCCCTGCACTTTTCTTCCTTTCAACATCACTAATTAATTCAAAAAAAATTGCTTGGTGGGATGAAATAACATTCATGCTGCGCCGCAGTGTCGGGAGTACGGTAACTTTGCCGGATAATTCATCAACTATGTTACTTGATGAAAATATTATTGAGAGTCAAATTCAACATTATATTCAAAACACAAAACGACAGAGAAAAAACAACATCCCAAAAGTTCTTGAAGAATTACACAACGCATTACCTAAACAAGCAGAATTATTAAAAAACACACCCTCATTATTTATGTCATGGCAAAACATTAAAACGATGACCGCTAACAATATGGAAATAGGCTCGCATACTGTCAGTCATCAAATTTTAACAAGCCTAGCAGAGGATGAACAAGAATATGAAATTACTAGATCCAAACAAATTATTGAAGAGGAAATAGCATCAACAATTTCTGCTTTTGCTTACCCTGTTGGAAGCTCATACTGTTATAACGATACATCGAAAAAACTTTGCCAAAAAGCTGGATACTTATTCGCTTTTAACAATCAATCCGGTATCAATAAAACACTAAATGATCCTTTCAATTTATACAGAATCTGTATAGACAATGATAACTTACATAAATTTCGATTTAAAATATGGATAAATCGAAAATGAACAATCAAAAATTAAATATTCTTCATGGAGTTTCTAGCTTGAATCTTGGTGGTGCAGAAAGACTTGCCATTGATATTTGTCATTTACAGAACAAAGAAGGAACATCCTCATCAATTTATAGTCTAGGTACTGAAAATGATGCATTAGTTAGCGAAGCGAAGAAACTCAATATTAGCGTGACGCATGCTACAGGCAATTCACGTTGGTATAAATACAATCAATTTATAAAACTTGTTAAAAGCAACAACATTACAATATTGCATTTCCACAGCCCTGCACTAATGAAATTTTTACTTCCTGTATTTTGGTTATTACCAAAAGAAACGAAAATAATTTATACAAGACATGGCGCAGCACCTTACGCGACAAAAATCTGGAAATTAATACATCAATTAATCAAGCCTTTTGTAAAGCACATAACATTTGTCTCAAATGATGCACGTGATGTCTTTCATAAAAATCATAATTGGCCTCTATCTTCATCTACCGTTATCAAAAACGGTATTATTGTTCCGCCTAAATCTAAAATTAAAAAAACAGCAGATAATGTTTTAAGACTAGGCTCAATTGGCAGAATGGATCCGATTAAAGGCCAAAAATACCTATTACAAGCCTTAGCTGAGATGACAACAGAACAACAATGTAAATTTGAATTGCATTTTTTCGGACATGGAAGTGAATTTGAAAAACTAAATACATATGCATTACAACATCTTGAATCTATGAAAATAGTTTTTCATGGTATTGTAAAAGACCGGAACCAAATCTACAGTAAAATCGATATTCAAGTTGTGTGTTCTAAAATGGAAGGTCTTTCACTTGCTATTATGGAAGCGATGGCAAATTCTATACCTACTGTTGCAACTAACGTTGGTGGAAATCCTGAACTTATTAATCATAAGACTACAGGTATGTTGTTTGAATACGCAGACACTAAAACACTAAGCAGTATTTTAATTGAGCTATACAACAATAGACATTTACTATACAGCATAGAAGAAAATGCATACAACTTTATAGCTATAGATTATTCACTAAATGTGACTTTAGACAAATATAATAAAATATACTCAACCAATAGCTAACCTTTTATAAAGAAAGGCTAAATAAATTTAGCCTTTCCTTCTATAGAGATTCTACAATATTAGAAACTGTTACCCTATGCTTACCACTAACCGTTAATGCAATATCATCAACATAATAAAAATTAACAAGTAATTCATCACCAACGGTATCAATCAGGCATTGATTAACATAGGTTTCTGCAAAATTAGCATCATACTTTTCAGTTTTAATAATCTTCAAATCAATTTCTGATACAGCATTTTGAATTACTTGAAATTTATCAATACCAACGACATCTTTTAAAATATATATGAAAAATTCGCCTGGTAAAAGGTTGCCTGACTTTGTAACTATCTTATCTAAACGACGGCCATCAATATAAGATAATTGTGAAAATGGAAGACCACACGGACATGGGTTATCTTTAAGTTTTGCTATATCACCATTAACGTAGCGAACTAGCGGCATGCCATAATTATAAAGATCAGTAATGACAATATTTCCAACGTCCTTAGTTGCTAAACCACTATCATCTGTAATTTCTACAACAAGATGATCATCATTAATGTGAAGACCAGTTTTTTCCTTACATTCAGCAGCTATTAGCGTAAACTCTCTACAACCATAGGTATTAAACAACGGGGCTGAAAAAGCTTTCTCTATAACTTCCCTTTGAACATCAAAAAGAGGCTCTGCACCAACGATCAGCCATTTAACCTTTGCAACTTGAACATTATTATCAACTATATATTTAGCAATCTCATACAGAGGCCCAGTATAAGCAACAATACCATCTGGTTTAAAATCATTAACAGCATCAACATAGGTCTGGATATTATCCTTTGACATAGAAAAAACATTCAGTATTTTTCTATTATAAAACCAGTTATAAAGTGCATCTTTAATTTTATGCCCTTTTAACAGACTTCCAACCGGTGTTCCCCAAAAGTAAAGCGTCTTATCACCAGTCTTACTGCCTGACCAGCCATATCCTCGCCAGATGACTCCCTGCCTACGATTGTAATTTTCTCTGTCATGCTCAAATTTGAACGGAGCACCAGTAGAACCACCAGAGGTTTTTGTTATGTTAATACCTTCATGAGTAGAAGCTCGTAACTGATCGTAATTTTCACGGATAATACTTTTTGTTAATAATGGAATTTTCTCTAGATCGGCAACGGTCTGAATGTCTGAAGGTTTAAAACCAAGTTCATCCCATTTAGAGCGATAATAGGCCACATTACTATAGCAATGCTCAAGTAAATCTTTTAAAGCTTTAAGTTGCTGGACTTTCAATTCGTCACGGCTTACAGTTTCATTTTGCATATATTTGCGGTAATAAGAAAAAGTTTTCCGCCGCTTAATTATACCTTCATAAAATGGATACAAAACGTTAAAAAAAATCTTTTGATAAAGCATATGTCTTATCCTATTTAGGAAATAGCTACAAAGTAATTAAGGCTTAATGTATGTTTTATATAGCAATAGAAGTATAGCTACAATACTCAGAAAGCTAAAGATTAATCAAGAAAAGGCTGCAAAGATGATTAAAATAACTAAATTTTTAATTTTGTCTTTATTAATAATGGCATGTACAAAAGTTGAAAGTTTTGAAACCATAATAAAATTAAAGCTCGATTCAGACATTATTGGTAAAAAAAATGAAGTGATAACTTTCGGTTTGCCTTTAGCAAGATCGAGTATTTACGACATCAAAGATATTAGCGTTTTTTATAACGGAACTGAGCAAAATATTTATATAGAAGAAGGCTTACGCTGGCACTGGTTAGATAACTCTTTACGTTCAGTAACTATCCAATTAACAAATTTTAACATGAGCAATCAATTAAATGAAACTGAACTGATCATAAAAAAACACACTCATCAAGCAACAAGGATACCCAAGAAAACACCACCAGAACAAGGCTGGGTAAAAGCCGGCGCTGATAAGTTTTACTTGTATTATCCGAGAGTATTCGCGCTACATGATCCGTTTTATCTTTCAACAACCGACATAGTGCCTCCTTACAACGTTATATCTAAAAGACAACCGCAACTGAAATCATTGATTGGAAAAAAATTCAAACGTTTAGTACAAAAGTTAGATTACAACGCGAGTACAAATGGGGAATGGTTATTTGACAGATCATCCGCATTATTTAAAGCCTATCTAAATACTGGCGAATTAACATTTTTAAAAGAAGCCTTTTTATCAAAACAATTTTATTTTTTATATGTCAGAAATGATCAAACAAAACCAGCTCCAAATGGTGGTAGTGGCTGTTGGCAATTTAAGACCGTTGCATGTCAGGACGGTAAATATATTTATACCCAACCCGCAAAATTAGCTTGGGCGTTACTAGGCGATAACAGTCAATGGGACAGCGAATTAATCAGCAATATGGCACTACAAGCTGACCTAGGTAATTACCAGTACAATACCAGAGAACCGATTACCAAAGAGAACCAAGGCTTTACAGAGCGTGCTGCTGGCTTAACCGGTTTAACTGAAGTAATTGCTTATGAAATTAATGCCGATAAAAGAATACTTAATCATTTAAAACAAAGAATACATACTTTGCATCAAATGCAAAACAACGTAAGTGAATGGGAAAAAAATAATGGCTGGACACCTAAGAGTGGCGCGTTTGAACATTCATGGTTAGTACATGAAAACAGAGCAAAAACAAATAATGCTAAAAAAGCAGACACAGATAACTTTAGGTTTTCACCGTGGATGAGTGAAAATATTGCAGATTTTTTATGGCATGCATATCAAATAACTGAACAAGCAAAAATAGCAGATATGCTACAAAAACTTGGTAATGCAATAGACAAGCATGGCTTTGCCTCAACTTACGTTGATGGAGAAGGAATAAATGCTAATTACTTGAGAAGAGCAGGTTTTAAAGCGCGCCTGGCTTGCACAGGTGAAGATAATGACGCTGTTGAGTTACTGTATTCAGCATCAAGCGTGGCAAATAAACAAATAATAGCAGAATACCACAACAAAAAATCGTATACAGATCAACATAATATAGAAGTAATACTTCCTTTATCACTTGCCTATTACTTTTCAATGAATACCAAAGATAAAATAAGATTAGAAGCAAGGATAGAAAAAATACTATTACACTGGTTGGATAACAAAACAAAAGATTGCTCAGGTTCAATTGGAAAGAATTACAGAGCTTTTAACTGGCAATACCGTTCAAATTCTGTTGCTACATGGTTTTGGATTAAGCCGCAGTTTTAGCAAATATAAAATATCATATGACTAATTTTTTTCAGATATCAAAAATAGTAATAAACGTCTTAAATCTTTATTTAATATAAAATAAAACCCAACTAATACTGAGAATAAAGTACAAGTAAATACAGAGAAAACTAGTTCTAACCAAGTCATTTCCATACTGAAAAGTTCAAAGTAGTTATTAGAAAAATAAGTTAGCCAAAAAATCATTTGTGTTTTAACAATTATACTGATACCAATAGTAAACTTAATACCTAAAATTTTGTGTGCAAGAAACACATAACCAAAAACGTGCACCAACAATGACGCTAAGACGCCTCCCCAGACAACACCAGCTAAACCGAATTCATTTCCTAAAATAACTAATAATGTAATATAAATTATCGAAGCTGTAATTTCTAGAAAAGCAATTTTTTGATGTTTAGCGTGGGCTAATAGTAGATGAGATATTGGAGAAACCAACACTTTTAAAAAAAAAGCTAAAACAAAAATATGTAGTAAATCTGCTGATTCGGAAAAATCACTGCCTACCCATAATATTATAAAAGCAGGGCCACATAGCATAACTGGTAAGAAAATCACACAACAGAGCCAAGTGTGTATAAGCATTGAGCTTTGCATCAAAGATTGACTAAGTTCACCTTTCTCTAATTTTCTTATAAGAAAAGGTTGTAAAACACCCGTAATAGTCTGAATCATAGAGTATGCTTGCCGTATTAAACGATCCGCAATTGAAAATATACTAATTGTTACAAGACCAAATAAATGACTAATGAATAACGTTACAGACTTATCTTGTATTAGACGTGAAAGCTCGATAAAAACAACATGCTTTGCGTAGTGGGTTAAGTCAATCAAATCATCTTTGAAATTTATCGGTAAGGACAAAGTCAAACTAGGTTGAATTCGATAGGCAATGATAAATTTTATGATATGTACAGATATGTCAACAAAGAGTGTTATCAACACTAGTGATATAAAACCATAGTTATGTACGAGCATAACCATCAGTATAGCTTTTATTGTTATAGCAACAATAGAAACTTTAGAATCAATATCAAACCTCAAGTGACCACTAAAAATACCATGAAAACAATTCGCTACAAAATCAAATACTAGTTTTATACTCAACAAAAATAAAGCATTAAAAACAGTAGACTGGTTATTTAAGGATACACCTAAAACTAGTGGGTTTATTGCAATGAGCATCACACAAGTAAAAGCGATAATACTTAAGATAAGAAAAATGAAAAATGCACTGCTAAAGATACTATTCAATCGAATTAGGTCATTATTCTCGATTAACTGTGCCATACGACGTTGAATTGCACTTGCGAAACCTAACTCAAAAAAACTTAACAAACCAACACTAGACAAAATGAGTAACCACAAGCCATAGGTTTCTGCACCAAGTGCTTTAATAACAATAGGTGTTACTATAAGCATAGTCACAGCAGCCCAAATTGCCTCTAAAGCTCTGTAGAACGAGCTGCTTATTAATAGACGTTTCAATATTAACTCAATATAGTTATTTATTTTTAGCAATGGGCTTAAAGTGATACTTTAAGTGCAAAATAAACCATTAAAATCATTACCCAAGAAGCTAAACCACACTTAAATGCGAATTTTGTAGTCATTAGTTCTTTAAATTCAGGAACATACTTAAGCACTCTGTAATGTGAAGCAACACTCATTCCCACGAAAATAAAAAGTAATAATATATATGAGCGGCTAAGGAAAAAAGCGGTTACCATAAAAGCAATCATTGAAAAGAATAATGCAGTATTGAGTTTTAATTCATCAAGAATTAAAACTTTTTGAGGATGATTAGCAAAACGTTCAACAGGTAATTTAAAAATTTTATAACCTATATATACCGTTAATGCTAAAGCGCCGCCCCATAAGGTATAACCAATAACGCCGAGTTCTGCAGCAACAAGAATATAAGAATTATGTGCTGTTCGACCATGCCAATCAGCAAAGTTACCTTTACCTATACCGAAAATAGGATTACTTATTAAGTAATGAATGCCATCGTACCAGGCATAAAGACGGCCTCTAGCTGATGCTTCCCCTGAATTTAAACCACCAAACTGAGATAATAGAGTAGCTATTGCTGGACCAGACACGATACCAAATATAATTAAACGTGTACCACCATAACGGAGTAATAAATAAAAACCAAACAAAGCTGCAGTACCCAGTATTGTGCCTCTAGATCCCGTTATGTAAATACCATACAAAAATACTCCAAAAACCGAAAATGATAAAAACTTTGATATAAATCCGCCGTTGTAAAAGAAATAAACTAAAAAAGGAATATTCATTACTAATAACATGCCAAGATCATTAGGATCTTGAAAAATACCAACATATACAATTCTTCTTAAGTCACCACCTACTGCTTGGGTACCAGTCCAACCATATCCATCAATGCTGTTTTGTTGGACCCACCCGTTATGCACCATAAAAAGTGATGCAACAATAGTCACAAACATAATGCTTTTTTGTCTTAAATTTGTTGATATAACTGTGGCAAAAAAGAATAAAGGCAACATCAGATAAAATGCAATATTAAGTGACTCAATAATTCCTTTTGTCCCCCATCCATTCAAAAAACCTGAAATACTGACAATTGGTAATAATGATATTAGTAATGTTTGTTGAGGTGCCCAACGTAAAGGTCGTTGAAAAGAAATTATTAATATAAAACATGCAATTGTCGTTAACATTACAAGAGGAAAATCAGGAAATGTAGTTAAGAAATCTTGTGGTCTTATAAGAACTAATAAAGAGTAAAAAAAAAGTATAAAAAAGACAATACTAGAGTTTTGATTATCAATATCTTTATTAAAAAGCTGGTTTTTATTCAAAATTCTTACTCATTTTTAATTTTACTTGCTTATAAAAATAACTAAATCTATATTGAATCTAGAAGACTAATAAAATTTTTAGCCATTTTTTCTCTTGTATATTTCTTTCGATCAATTTCAACTGTTTTATGAATCGTCAAATTTAACAAACCAAGTTTAATTGAATCAACATTCCCATACTGAGCGAATATTACATTTGGTTCATCCAATGTAAGCAGATGTGTTGAACTGCCTTCATTACTGATAAGTAAAATTGGTTTTTCGAGCGCTAGATATTCAAATATTTTACCAGGTATTTGATTGGTAAAGAGCTCGCCTTGAACTACAATAAGTGCACTACATGCTGCAGAAATCTTTAAAACTTCATCTGAATTCATATAGCTTATAAATTCAATTCGTTCTGAATTATTCATTTTTAGCAATAATTCCTTAGTTGAATTATATGGTTCATCACCAATAAACCTCATTCTCAATGGAATTGATAGTAAATCAATAGCCTCTATAAGTTGATTTATATCCCTGCCATTTTCATAAAAAGAACCCGTATGAACTAGTTCAAAAATTCCATTATTAGGTTTTGTTTGATTAATTGTAGAAGCAATTTCTGAGCAACCATTTTGAATAACGTGTATTTTTTCATGTGCCACTTGTAAATTACTAGATATCATTTCTTTTGTATTTTTAGTAGTAACGCAATTGATCATCGCTTGTTTGGCATAATTGTAAAAACAGCTTTGTTTGCTTTGAGAGCTATCATATAAAAAAGATGGAGGATCTCTGTAATCAGCAACCCATGGTATATCATATTTTTTAGATATAAAAAAGGCAATTGAATGGTTAGATTTACTTGGATAACTTGATATAACCATATCAAAAGATTTTATTTTTTGAAGCGAATTGATTTTTATTTTAGCTAGTACACTCCATAATGAATAATTGTCTAAATATTTAAATGAGGGGATATATCTACGAATTCTCCAAAGAATTTTTCTAATTGGAAAGGAATTAACAGTTACAATCTCCAAATTTTTATGACTGAACATCAGTGAATCGTCAAGAATCGAAAAATGCTCCTTATTTGCAGTAATGACTGTTAGGCGGAAACCATTTTTAACTAATGACTCAGCAATTGCTGAAATCCTGCCCACACCTCCACCACCACAAGGCGGAAATTCACTAGCTATCATTAATACATTTTTTTTCATAAATAAAAATCAACTCAAATTTAGTCATGGTATTATATGATAATAATTAAATTTATTTGATTAATTTTTTTACGATTATCCAAAATTGCAACGGTAACATAATGATCAAAGAATATAAAATAAACTTAGAACTCACAGAAAACATTCATAAAAAGTTATTTAGCGCGTCATTTTTAATGATCTTAACAAGACTACTAGTAAAGTCAATTGGACTAGTTAGTATTGTTATAACTGCTAGACTCCTAACACCGGAAGACTTTGGTTTAATTGCTATAGCAATGGCAATTTATGGCTTTATAGAGTTATTCAGCTCTTTCGGTCTAGCCACTGTACTAATTCAAAAAAGTGATGCAGATGACGATGACTACAATACAGCGTGGACTTTTAAAGTTTTATTTGGCGTTGTCTCTGCTGCTTTGTTGATAATATTATCTCCTTATATAGCAAAGTATTTTGAAGATTTAAGACTCGAAAATTTAATATATCTGATTTCCCTTACCGCACTTTTAAATGGGTTTAGTAATATTGGTGTAATAAATTTTCAAAAGGATCTAAACTTTAAAAAAGAAATGAAATATCAAGTAATCCCAAAATTCATCAATTTTTTTGTTATAGTATTTTTAGCTTATACACTTCAAAGTTACTGGGCTTTGGCTATCGGTATTGTATTTGGAAACTTCATATCTTTTTTAGCAAGTTACCTCATGCACCCACACCGTTCAAAATTCGGCTTGAAATCGGCTAAAAAGTTAATGAGCTTTTCCAAATGGCTGATTCTAAACAACGCGTTATATTATGCAAATGAAAAACTTATCAATTTAGTAATAGGTAAAATGTTAGGAACCTCCGCGGTTGGTTCTTATACTATGACTAATGAAATTTCAACAATTCCCTCAATGGAAGTCGCCGCACCCATCAACAAAGCTTCTTTTCCTGTTTACAGTAAACTCCAATCTAATTTAAAAGAGCTCAGAGTGGCATATCTAAGTACGCTATCTCTTTCAAGTAGTATTACAATACCAGCTGCTATAGGTATTGCTCTTATTGCGCCAAAACTGATTTCAACAGCATTAGGTCAAAGTTGGGTTCATGTTATTTACCTTATGCAACTTCTTGCTGTAGCAAGTTTGTTTTCAGGCTTATACAGCAACATAAGCTATGTTTTTAATGCTTTGGGTAAACCCAAAATCCCTTTTTATTTTGGTGTATGTAAAGTATTTAGCATATATGGTTTTATATACATTCTAGTACCTTTTTATGGAGTTGATGGTGTTGGCTATTCGCTGATTTTAACATCTATAATGATGTTAATTATTACTAAGATAACTTTAAAAAAATTCATAAGAATATCTTTATTTAATATTTCAAAGTCTATATTCAGGCCCGCATTATCAACTTTATTCATGTACATTGCGACATTCTATTTATTATCATTAGAATTATCAACGCCTTTAATAGATTTGCTAACCCAAATAGTAATTTCAGTGATTTTTTATTTAACTTTTTCTTTCTCAATTTGGCATCTTCAAAACAAACCTGACGGCCTAGAAGAAAAATTAATTAGCCTAATTAAGTCCAAAATATTTAAAAAATCACGTTAATATCATCACTCAATACAAAACATAAGAAATAAAAAATTATGATTGAACTGATCATTTTTGATTTGAAAAACTACAAAATAAATGGATTAGATAAGATATGCGAACATTTAAAACCACTAACTGACATTAGTTTTTGCGTTTCTTATTTATGGCTAGACACTTGGATAACTAAAAACATTAACAACTTAGATCTCTTGTATTTAAGCTTGCACTCAAAAGATAATGTTCCTGTAGCATTTTATCCATTATATTTGAAAAAAGTTCATTTTGGTTATGAACTACGCTTTATTGGCACAGGAGAAACTGAAAAAGCTGAAGTAGCTAGTGAGTTCCAAGACTTCATTATTAACCCTTTGTATATTTCAGAATCGCTAAAGCTTTTTACTGAACAGGTTGAGCAACTTAACCGCTGCGTAAAAATTAGTTTTGAACATGTTTTGCCAGATTCCTTATGCATGCAATGGTTGAAAAGCTATAAAAAATTTGGGTGGCAACTCCAAGAGCAGCTCATCGGAAAACGCTTTAGGCTTGATGTTCTTACTAGTGAACAGCAACAAATATCACAATTTCCGCATACTACTTTACGCAGACAAGCACGGCGCTTTACTGAACGAGAAGATGTACAGATCGCATACTGCGATGAAGACTTTAAAATTATGGACTATTTTAATGAGTTGATTGAGTTACATACTTTGCAATGGCAAAAACGTGGTAAGCCTGGGGCCTTTACCACACAAGTTTTTCGGCAGTTTCATTTAGATTTAGCATCTGCTCTGCTTAATAAGAACCAATTACTTTTATTTAAACTTATTATTCAAGAAGAGTGCATCGCTGTTTTTTATGGGTTTTATCATCAGGATACGCTGTATTACTATCAAAGTGGCATTAATGAAAACAGCCCTCTACTCAATACAGGCGTAGCGATGCATCTTATTGCAATGCGTCATGCAAGAGAAAAGCAGATCAAGTTTTATGATTTGATGGCAGGGAAAGCAAACAGTTACAAAGCACAATATGTAAATACAGATACTAAAGTCTATTCGATAAGCTATGTCGCATACTGGTTTTCAGCAATTAAACCACTTAGAAATTTGATGTTGCGAGTAAGAATTTTTTTTAAAAAGGGCTAAATTTATAGCCCTTTCTATATATCAAATACAACGGTTATGCACCTAAAGCCACATACCAAGGCATAGCTATCTTTAGCCCCTGCGCGATACGGTACTCAGGCTGATAACCTAAAAGCTTATTTGCTTTGCTAATATCAGCCTGTGAATGGCGAACATCACCTGCCCGAAAGTCACGGTAAACTGCTGACTTGTCGTAATGTATATTATGCTGCTGAAGGTTTTGTTTGATGGCGGCAAACAACTGGTTTAAGGTGGTTCTATCACCCACTGCCACGTTAAATACTTCACTGCGCGCTAAGGGTGTAACAGCCGCTAAGATATTGGCTTGCACAGCATTGGCAACAAAACAAAAATCGCGGCTGGTTTCGCCATCGCCATTAATAGCCACATCTTCGTTGGCAATCATCGCGGCTGTCCACTTAGGGATAACAGCGGCATATGCACCATTAGGATCTTGTCTTGGGCCAAACACATTAAAATAACGCAAGCCAGTGCAATGAAATTGGTAAGTACGAGAAAACACATCGGCATAAAGTTCATTCACGTACTTGGTTACCGCATATGGCGATAACGGCTTACCAATGTTTTCTTCTACTTTCGGCAGTGCTGGGTGATCCCCGTAAGTTGAACTAGAAGCAGCGTACACAAAAGATTTTACCTTGGCATCTCGTGCGGCAATAAGCACATTTAGAAAACCGCTAATGTTATTAGCATTAGTACGCGCAGGATCGCTAATTGAACGTGGAACTGAGCCCAGTGCCGCTTGATGTAACACATAATCAATGCCTTCACAGGCTTTAGCGCAATCATCACTATTACAAATATCGCCTTGTAAAAATTGAAAACGTTGCCATTGTTCGGCCGTAACTAAGTCTTGCACTTGATCAAGATTACGCTGAAAACCCGTAGCAAAATTATCTAAACCTACTACATACTGATTATGCTTAAGTAACACTTCAAGAAGATTAGAACCGATAAAACCGGCACAACCGGTAATTAACCACCGCTTTGGTTCAGTTAGTAAGTTATTCAGCGCCTGCTGGTAAAACGTCATTATTTATCCTTGAAATTAAAAGCGAAGTTCAACTTTAGCGGGGTCGAGCATATATTTAAGATCATATAACACATGGTTTTCTTTGGTATAAGACAGGATGTGCTCTGTACCGTAATCTTTAAAAGTTTGATGCGCAACAGCCAGTATTACCGCATCGTAGTGCCCTGCTTCTGGCTCGGTAATTAGTTCAATACCATATTCATGCTTAGCTTCAGCAGCGGCTACCCAAGGGTCAAACACATCCGGCAGCATGCCGTAATCTGCTAATTCTTGAACCACATCAATCACTTTAGTGTTACGGATATCAGGGCAATTCTCTTTAAAGGTTAAACCCATTACTAGTACACGGGCACCTTGCACCTGAATGCGTTTTTTTAGCATAGTTTTAACTAAGGAAGACACCACAAACTTTGGCATACCATCATTAATGCGCCGCCCGGCTAAAATCACCTCGGGGTGATAGCCAATAGACTGGGCTTTATGTGTTAAGTAATACGGGTCTACACCAATGCAGTGCCCGCCCACTAAACCAGGGCGAAACGGTAAAAAGTTCCACTTCGTGCCGGCAGCCAGTAACACTTCTTCGGTATCGATATTTAATTTACTAAATATCACCGCTAACTCGTTAACCAGTGCAATATTTAAATCACGTTGAGTATTTTCAATCACTTTCGCTGCTTCAGCCACTTTTATGCTGCTGGCTTTATAAGTACCTGCAGTAATAATGCTGGCATAGACATTATCAACAAATTCTGCCACCTCTGGCGTTGAGCCAGATGTTACTTTTTTTATCGTGGTAACCCGGTGTTCTTTATCACCAGGGTTTATCCGCTCAGGGCTGTAACCTGCAAAAAAGTCTTTATTAAATGTAAGGCCAGATTCGCGTTCAATAATGGGTACACAGTCTTCTTCTGTCGCGCCGGGATACACTGTTGATTCAAACACCACAATATCGCCTGGTTTAATTACTTTGCCTAATGTTTCAGAAGCTTTGATTAGCGGTGTGAGATCAGGTTGGCGATGCCGATCTATCGGCGTAGGCACAGTTACAATAAAAAAGTTAGCAGTTTTTAAAGCTTCGATATTAGAGGAGAACTCAAGATAAGTAGCAGCAGTTAGTTCATCGGTAGAAACTTCTAAAGTGCGATCCTGCCCCGCTGATAACTCATCAATGCGCTTTTGGTGAATATCAAAACCCAATGTAGAATATTTTTTAGCGAATTCAACCGCGAGTGGCAAACCCACATAACCGAGACCAATAATTGCGATCTTAAGCCCTGTTAACGAAAAATTGCTGTCCATATATCATCCTGAATTTGCCAGATACGCTTTGGCACACAAAATATGCTGAGAATTAGGCTAGAATCGCACAAAACCCGCATTTACATTGAAGTTTATAGTCGTTTAGGTTGACACATTCAGCTGTTAAAAAGCAAGCTAAAACATGAAAATCCTGCCTTAGCATGATGTGAATACTGGTTATAAAGTTGTTTTCTTCTAAACACAGGTTTAGGGTTGTATAGCGGTTGCTATGCTTTGTTTATTACCTTAACTTGTAATAGTTAATTTCATTCTTCTAAGTTGGCAACGAGCCTGTGTTATATATTTTTACGAGTTTTTGTCTTTGGTTAGCGCTTTATGCACCTTTGCCGCTAACATGGCAGCCGTTATTTGCGGTATTAGACTATGCGCCACGTTGGCTAGTCTTGCTGTTACTTCCTCTCTGCTTATTCAGAAAAAAGCCGAGTAAATCCTTCATCATTTCAATTGTATTAACTACGATAGCTAATGTTGTGGTTCTATTCGATTTCTCCCTAGCTATGGATCCAAAAGCTAATGTTAATTCAGCTACCCACACCTATAAAATAGCCACCTTTAACGTAGCCAGCGGTCGAGTTAATGCTGCTGCCATCATTGCTTGGTATCAAAACGAAGACCTCGACGCGCTATTATTACAAGAAAGTACCCCGGCGGCATTAAATCAACAACTACCTGCAAACTTAACCTTGGATTGCCACGGCAATCTTTGTTTGTTAAGTCAACATGACTTTCAGGTGGTGAGATATTTAGACAGAAGAGCCTTACAAGGTTGGGGTCATTACGCTGCACACTATTTATTAACTTTGGATGAGGTTGAAGTGGATCTAGTAAACCTGCATTTAAATACGCCTCGACACGGTTTTGAATTACTGCATGCCCCGCTTAGCAATTACTCTGCAATTACTCGAGCCTATAAAAACCAAGTGTTTGAAAGTATGGTTACATCTGAGTTAATAAGTGTTGATCAAGGATTGTCGATGATTGGTGGTGATTTTAACTTAACGCAAAAAAGCCGAATTTATCAACAGTATTGGTCAGAGTGGTCAAACGCTTTTAATAAAGTAGGATTTGGTATAGGGTACACTAAAAATAGTCGGTTATTTGGTAGCCGAATCGATCATATTTTAACAGGCTCAAAAATACGCCCTATACATGCCGAAGTGCAGCAAGCTTTGGGCAGTGATCATAAACCAGTAATACTAGAGTTTGCATTTAAATAACCTAAGCGTAACGCTGTTATTCATTGTATTGTACACCCTTGTAATAAAACCTAGGTTTAACTTATTTTTAAGCCATAATGATGCGTGTTTTAAAGGATTAATATTGTGAAAAATGTGGATACATCTCAAAATGGCATCGCCCGCTACTGGCCGTTATTGTTTATTACTGCTGTTTACTTCGTTTTTTTAGCTGCTAACCCTGCAGTTATCGTCGATCTCAGATCTTTTAGTTTTGATGACGGTACTTATTCTCACGCCTATTTACTGCCGTTTGTTATTGCCTTTTTTTATTGGCAAGCTTGGCAAAACCAGCAGTTATCCCCTAAAACCAACCTAATCTTTTTTGCTTTATTTATTTTGGCTTTATTCGGTTATATGTGGCTGCAATTTGCACAACAAAATGTGCTAAGCCGTGTGTTGTGGCCAATGGTCATTTTGCTGGCACTGCTTAGCTACTTTAGGTTTACTTTGGCGATTATTGTACCTACGGCGCTGCTTTGGTTTATTACCCCCATTTGGGGCAGTATAAACGGTATATTGCAGGATATTTCTGTTGCTGCAGTAAGTTTTATTATGCGTTTTACCACCATCCCTACTTTTGTAGAGGGCAATATGGTGCACATACCGGCGGGTATTTTTGAAATTGCCGATGGCTGCAGTGGCTTACGCTATTTTGTGGTGTCGTTAGCGCTAAGCGTGATATTTTCTTATTTACACTTGAAACGCACTCGCAGTGTTTTACTATTTTTTACGATTGCTATCTTAGGTTCGCTTATTACCAATTGGCTGCGTATTGTCGGTTTAATCTTAATTGGCCACTTCACCGATATGCAAAGCGAAATTATCGCTGATCATAATATGTTTGGCTGGTTTCTTTATATCCCGTTCATTATGCTACTGTTTTACGTTGGCGGTTTTCTCGATAAAACCCAACCAGAAACAATCAACGCTAAGCTTGAAACATCATCTATTAAGTTACCAACTAGCGTTACGGTATTAGCGGTATTATTGGTGTTTTCAACGACAACTTTAAACTTAACCAGTTCGGGACAACTGCTTTACAACATTGCAGCACAACCCACTGAAATACCTGAGCAACCGCTAACTCTCTCTAGCCCAAGCCCTGTAATCGTCACTATTGAACAACAAACTAGTCGCACCTACTCTGAAAACGCTGAGCAGATTGTCTATCGACACTTTATGTTTAGTGGCACCGAGGCCAGCCGTAACCCTAATTATTATTTAAACGATGTTATTCCTCAAGGCTGGAAACAGATTGCCACAGAGTACAGCAGTTTAGGCCAATGGCGCCGCTTGCAAGATCCCTTTGGTAGGGAAGCATTGGTATTATATTGGTATCAACTTGGTGATAACCGAATTACCTCTGAGGGGCAATATCGAATGGCACGATTGAAACAGGCGCTGGTATTAAAACGTGCATCGGACTTACATTGGTACTTTACACCATGTTCTAGCCCAAACTGTACATTAGACAAAGAACGCATCAAAGCCATACTTTAAACACCAATTTACAACGGCTTGGTTATTTAAGCGCCAGTTGTTTCAAATTAAATAAGCGCTGGATGAGCAATATCCTCAAACAGCAAAAGTGTTTGTCAGTGTGTTATATCGTTGTCACTGACAAAGCTTACGATTTCGCTTTCTCGAAGGAGTGTAAAATGAAAACCCCAAAACTTGTCACCAGCTTAGTGTTTTTAGCCGTGTTAGCCGCCTGTAGTAAGAAGACACCTGATGAACACTACAATGCAGCCCAAGATTTTATTAACCAAGCGCAGTATGCCGCGGCAGCCATTGAACTGCGCTCGGCGATTCAACAAGCCCCTGAAGATGCCCGTTTGCGCGCGGCATTAGCGGAAACAATGCTAAAAAGTGGTGATAGTGTAACCGCAGAACGTGAGTTTGAGCGTGCTTTGCAATATGGCACACCGATAGCAGATATTGCGCCACTCTTAGTAAAAAGCTATTACCTTAATAATAACTTTGAACAGGCTGCAAATTTTGATTTAGCGGGTACAGCGCTCAGTGTAGCCGACAGTGCACTATTGGATACTTACCGCGCGTTGTCCTTGATAAGTATGAGTGATGCGCCCGCAGCCTTTAGTTTGTTCGAGGCTCTCAGTACATCATCACAAGCTGATGCGGCGGCTTTTGCTAAAGCGAATGTTACAGCATCAAAGCGTCAATATGATGAAGCGTTTGCTGCAATAGAAACTATTACAGCAGACAGCCCATTATTTGATGAGAGCATGTATTTTAAAGCCAAACTTTATGCCTCGCAGCAGCAAGATGCGGAGGCGGCCGCTGCATTTGAGCACTATGTGAAAAAAGTGCCCACCGCTACTTTGGCAAAATTGCTGCTTGCGCAAACCTATGTGCGGATGCAGGACTTTACCAAAGCCGAGCCACAGCTCGATGCTTTGCTAAAACAATTTCCGCAGCAACCTTATGCCAACCATTTACTGAGTATCATTAAGTATGAAAAAGGTGAATTAGAACTGGCTAAGCAATTCAGTGAAAACGCCGTACGCTTTGGTATGACAATTCCAGAAAGCCGCATTATTGCAGCCATGTCAGCTGCTAGATTAAATCAAAATGCACAAGCATTAAATATGCTAGAGCCTATTGCAAGCGAGCTGCAACGTTTCCCGGCTGCGCAACGTTTATATGCTGTATTACAACTTAATGCTGGTCAAGGTGAGCGTGCCGCAGAAATATTAAGCAGTTTACCGGTTGAAGAGCAAAATATAGAGTTATTAGCGCAAACCGCATTTCAACTTCTTCGGCAAGGCAATGACAAATCAGCTGATTTACTACTACAAAACTATCAGAATAATCACAGTCAAGACTCATCCAGCTTAGCTACCTTAGCCAGCATTCGATTAAATATCGAAGGTCAACGCCCTGGCGCTATTGAAGATTTAGAAAAAGCCTTACAGCTCGATCCTGCCATGGATGATGCTCGCATGCGGCTGATCACCGCATATATAGAAGAAAAACGTTTTGCTGAAATAGATCGCTTAACCGAGCAATGGCAAGCGGATCCTAAAACGCGGACCGCGGCTTTTAATATCAAGTCGTATGTGGCCTTGCTACAAGGTGACTTTGAAAAAGCGAATGAATTTAATACATTGGCTGCTGCCGAAACACCGGATAACCCCTTTGTAGGATATATTCAAGCCGTATTATTATCTCAAAAACAAGACCTTAGCGCTGCAACAAAACGTATTGAGCAAGTTATTGTGGCAACACCAACCTACCTGCCTGCTTTAGAGTTTTACTACAGTATCAACCGTGGCAAAGATGGCCAAAATAAAGCCAAACAAAAAATAGAACAGATCTATACGGCGAATACGCAAAACTTTGCACTTCGCTTGTTAATGGCTCAGATCTATACTGATAACCAACAGTTTGATAAAACGGCAGAATTACTGAGTGCTATTGATGCAGAGCTACCTAATTTACCGCCACTGCATTATTTATTATTAATTGATGCACATCAAAATACCGGTAAACAAACATTGGCGCTGCAATTGGCTGAGAAATGGTATCGTAAAAACGAAAAAAATCCGCAAGCGGCGTTTTCATATGCCAATGCACTTACCTCGAATAAAGAGTTCAATAAAGCACTGGATATCATAAACACTTTATCTGTTAGTTATCCTGACAACCCGCGTTTGCAATTGGCACAAATTCGCTTGCTAAGTGAGTTGAAACGCTACACCCAAGCCATTAGCCGAATTAATACGCTACCTGAAGAATTAAAAAAATCAGGCGAAGTGCAATACATTTTGGCTCAGTTGTATATGTCAACCTCGCAACCTAAAGAGGCAAGCAGCGCTTTAAAAGCCAGTTATGCCGCTAACCCTACTGCACTGACAGCTGTGTATCTAGTAGATGAAATTGCCAAAACCTCAGTAAATGAGGCTATTGCTTTTATTGATAAACACACTGAAGTACATGGCCGTGATAATGGGTTAATTACCTTCAAAGCTAATTTGTTAATTGAGCAAGACGCAGATCAAGCCATGTCGTTATTTGCAGAAATTGTTCAAGATGCCCCCAACTTAGTAACATTAAATAACTATGCGTGGTTACTGATAGAGCGTAATCAGTTTGCTAAAGCTGAACCTCTAGTTAAGCAAGCCCTACAAATGGCACCAAACCATCCTGATATTCTGGATACCTTTGGTTTGTTACTGCTGCGGAAAAAAGACTATGCCGCTGCTGTCGGCCAGTTTGAAAAGTCTTTAGCTATTCGACCCGATGCCACTGATGTTCAACTACATTATGTAGAGGCATTAATTGCTGACAATAAAATGACGAAAGCTAGCAGCGTGCTCAGAACGGTGAGTGATGCACCAGAATACCAAGACAAAAAAGCTGAGTTACAACGTAAAATAACTAATTAACACTATTATTAAACAAAAAGGCACCGTAATACTCACCTCATCAAAGGTTTGTTAAAGGTTTGTTTCGGTGCCTTTTTTGTTGTTGTCTCTAAGCTTTCGTTCCTAAACTACACATAAGCGCTTAAACAGGTTTAACAAATAACTAGTTTTGCTCAGCCACGTTGTTGCTTATAGCCTTTCTTTCGATATTTAAGAATAAGCTTTCCAATGCCAGCAACTTATCTAAGTTTTCTTACACTTCAACGGTAATACCCTTCGTTACAAGCAAGTATATTTACGAACCCATTATTTTAACTCAAAGCAAAACTGCTTTAGGAAATATCAGTTTAGTTAGCTAAACATTGAAACCAAAGAAACGATGTCATTAAATAGAGATTGTGCGATGGCTAAATCGTCATGGCTAAAGCTCTAAGCATACTAGATCAAGACGCTGGTTTAGTGATTTAACTAAAGGTATTAAGGCAGGCGCTTAAATAAGATTACAACTTAAGTGATTGTATATTATGGCGTGAATAAGAAATTAAAACGGCATTAAGATAAGAATTTAACAAAGCAAATTAGTAAAGGTGCAACGAAAAATGCATACCGTAAGCTGTTTTTATTATTAAGAAACATATATAAAAAAATCCGGCAACCTGTGCCGGATTTTTATCATCTAATTAAAGATATTATGCAGTATCTTTGTTTTTACGACGAGCTGAGAAACCCATGCCCATTAAGCCTAAGCCTAAGATAGCTAATGAAGCTGGTTCTGGAACGAAAGCTACATCAACAGAAGTTAAAGTAGTTGTGCGACATAGGTCACCAGCAACCGCTCCTGCTTTAAATGTACCATTAGAGTTTTTACAAGCAGCAGCAGTAGGTTGATTTTGTAAACCAGAGATATCGCTGGTAGCAAGAGCAAAAATAATTTCATTGTTTACTATTTGCTCAAAAAAATCACCGTTGTAATCATAAAATACGTTATCAGCTACTGATAAAACTTGACCTGTAATGCCAATACCAACTTTACCATTCGTTATAGTAGATGCAGTAGAACCTGTTATACCAATATCCATTACATTACTACAAGCTGAAGTTGCAATTGAACAGATCGAAAATGAAACTAAGCCGCTGTCAAAAGTACCTAAAAAGGTGTTAGGTGCTGTTGGAAGAACAACAGCTGTACCTGATAAATTCCAACTAACTTTCATTGTCCAAACAGAATTAAAACCACCTGTAGTAGAAGCTAAAAATAAAGGATTTAGTGCTATTACGTTCGTTGAACCAACGTCTTTAACTACATCACCATTCTGAATACCAAGACCTGGATTTGAAGGCGTGTAAATCGATAAAGGATTGAATGAACCTAAAGTCATAGATTCAAATAAACCAGTCATGCTAGCACCTGGGCCAACAATTGATGAAGCATCGATACTAATTTTTGCAGCTTGTGCATTACTAGCAAATAAACCTGCAGCCATTACGGTTGCTAAAACTGTGAACTTTTTCATTTTTTGTTCCTTTCAAAAAAGTAAGTAACTCTTCCTAGTTAATGCACAACGCGTGCCAAAAATAAAAAGCAAATATAAACAATAACTTAAAAAATCCAGCTTAAAATCAAAACAAAATCTGTAAATTATCCTGACAAAAACAGCCGTTCTGAGAGATTTTCTCAAAGCAGTTAAGTCGATATTGCTGGTTAAATGAGCGATTTTTCAGAGCAAAAAGTAATAAGCCTTCTTCAACAACAATAAAGCTGTTTATCCATTTTTGCTAACCCAGAGTTCGAACTAATAATACAAAATACGGTATTGTCTGTAAGACTAAACGCTAACACAGCGATGTTTAAAATGGTTTTTTGGGGCTACATCGTTCTGCTAAACGCCGCGCAGTAGCGGCATTTAGCAGCGTTTAATTATCGGTGACTTTCGCTCTTATTTTTTCAGAACGATACGGCGGGCGATAAACAACATAATGCGCGGCAGCAAACCTTTATTACCAAAAGGCCGCCATGTTTTGGCAAATTTATTGCGGTAAGCATCAAAATGCAATCCAGAAGGAGCACTGATAACTGGCCCACGTTTTAACAAGATTTTTAAAGTGTTGGTAATAGCAATACCGGAGCACAATTTAACCGCCATGGCAGTTGAAGGGCCCCGCTCTTCTCGAAAATTAACGCGGCTGTCATCAACCAAGTAATCGCGTTGTAACATTGCGGGCGATACGCCAACTAAAAAACGTAGGAGTTGTTCTTCACGGCTGTGGTTTTCAAAACAAAAGTATTGTTCAAAGCTCATTTTACCTGGCATAAAGCTTAAAAAAGCGCAGCCCATACCTAAAGGTGCTGCCGTAACAACGGGTATGCCGAGCTCTTCACAGCGTTTAAAAACCAATTTGCGGGCATCTAAAGCAAAAAAATCTAAGCTATCAACGTAAATATCGGCACCAGCCAAGAATGCATCTACATTTTCAGCCGTTACCCCTTGCTCAAAACACGTTAATTCAGCATCTGGATTAATTTCGGCGGCCATTCTCGCCATCACAGCTAATTTATCTTCATCAATAGTGTGGATGTTAGCACCGGCCTGTCGGTTAAAATTATGCACATCGAACTGATCAAAATCAGCCAAACTGAAACGTTGCACCCCCAAACGACATAATGTGAGTAAATGCTCACCACCTACCCCGCCTAACCCAGCAATCGCCACTTTGAAGTGTTTGAGCTGTTGTTGCTCGGTTTCTGTAACCCAACCGAGATTACGAGAAAACGCGCGGTTATAATCAAACATACCCTTTCCTTGTTAAACGAATAGCTTAAAGACTCCAGCCTAGTAAGCGTTCATTGGGTTCTAACAACATTTCTTCTGATAACTCACCAAATAACTCGTGTTCTACCGATTTTAATAATGATTGATAGCCACCACTTAGTGTCTTACGTAATTCACGTGAATCGATAAAATAAGCTGCGCGTAAACCGTGATATTCGACCGCATCGCCGAGTTGATGAAATTTAATCCCTACGTAACTTAAACTTTTTGCTAAGCGAGGCTCCATCATCACAAAACCATAATAGCGTTTGGTTTTATAAGACATCGCAGCAGCAGACATATACAAACAAATGGCAATATAAGGGAAGCAGCGTAATTCTGTGGCTGAAAACGTAGTGTGATCAATGGCACCCGTAGCCGCGCCCGCAAAGTTATCGACCGCCCGTTTTCGAAATGCGGCGGGTACCGCTAAGCGAGATATTTCACAGATCTCTTCTCGGGCAAAACGCCCTGGGAAAATATGTTTATCAGTAATGGCATGCGCGCAATATTTTTCGATAGGTAATAATTCTTCTGGCTGGCGAGAGTATATTAAGCGCACGGTTCCTGCGAGTTGCTTTGAAGATAAGTGTCTAACAAAACAATGAATAGCGTGTTCATCAAAATCATCTTTTTCTTGGTGTACGGAATTGGTTTGTTCAAATTGTAATTCTTCACAATAAACTTGGTGCCGTAAACGGTAAACTTCTTCTCTTAAGGCATGGCTATTAGCAATGGTTGGCTGTAAATAGTGAGAAAAATGCTCAGATATATTTTTAGCATCTTTACTGGCGAGCGAAGATATCGCTTTTTTTACTACGCCCCCAATAACCGGATTATCTGCAAAGCTGCTGATTTTTTTCATTATATCCTCTATTTACAATCTCAATTCGCTGCTTAGCAACGCGCAAAGCAATCATCTAGGCTATGTCGATCACTTTACCTTGCTATGGAATTTTACTTGCCTATATACCTACCTTATAAATCAGCCATCTATAAGCAGCAACAATTAATTTAGCGTTAAACAATATTTCTTGAGTGAGTTATGCGGCTGCAAACGCAAAATTAATTTTATCGTCTCTCTTTTGTAGTATGGTGTAGAAACAGCGTTTTTTCCTAGCTCTGCCAGGCAAAAATTAGCATAGTAAGATAATATTAGCTCAATTAAGGATAATACTGATGGTAATTAAGATGCATTTGTACCGATTTTTTTTACTTTGTATATTGGCTTTATTTTCTTCGATGAGCAATGCACAGTTAGTTGACGTTATTAAAAAAATAAAACCTTCGGTGGTAGCGATAGGCATATATAACCCGACCGCCTCACCACGGATACAGTTAGTGGGTACAGGCTTTGTTATTAGCCCAGGTAATCTAGTGGTCACCAATTATCACGTAGTCAGCCGCGGCTTAGATGAAAGTAAAATGGAGACATATGTGGTGTTATCGGGCTCGGTGCAGCAAGTCAAACAACACCAGATCACCTCGCGCCGCTTGGCACCTGAGCATGATCTGGCATTGTTAAGCATCGACAACCAATTACCCGCTGTTACATTAAGTAGCCAAAGCGAACTGGCACCGGAAGGGCTTGAAATTGCATTCACCGGTTATCCTATTACCAGTGTGTTAGGGCTTTATCCAGCAACCCACCGAGGCATTATCGCGGCACATTCGCCCATTATTATCCCGGCTGATCAAGCCAGCCAACTACATGCAGCCGCTTTACGGCAGCTGCGCCAACCTTACTTAATTTACCAGCTTGACGCGGTGGCATATCCCGGCAACAGCGGCAGCCCGCTGTATAATGCGGCTAACGGTGAGGTCATTGGCGTTATTAACCAAACCTATATCAAAGCCAGTAAAGAATCTGTGTTATCCGATCCCAGTGGCATCAGTTACGCTATTCCTGCCAAATATATTCAACAATTAAAATCTAACTGATAAGAGTTATCCAACGTGATCGACATTTCTGCAGAACAACTAGGCTTTGGCATCGCGGCGATAAGCTATTTAATCTTTGCGTTATTGATATTAACTACTAAAAGTAACTCGGTTCAGCGTGGCTTATTGTTTGCTTTTAGCGTCGTTAGTGTGGTGTGGGCGGGTTATTATGCGTGGTCATTGCAACTACCCTACGTTAATTCCGGCTCTTACCTTGTAGAAAATAGTCGCAATCTGCTGTTATCACTGTTCTTAATTGCCGCACTTAAACATCACGGAGATTGGCAAAACTTTTTTTTCAATAAATCGGTTATCGCTACTCTACTCGGCTTTGTACTGTGGACGGCCGTTGGCTTAAACCACTGGATGAGTCAGCATCTTATTTATGTGGGTAATTTACTTATTGCTATATTGCAACTGGCTATTTTAGAAGCGATTTACCGTAAAACGAATGTGCAACAACGCTGGCAGTTTAAACCCCTGCTGATCGCCTTAGCGGTATGCATACTGTTTGATTTTGTATTGCTTGCGGAATCGGCGTTATTTGCCCGAATAGACTCACACCTTTGGCAAGCTCGTGGCTTTATTTTTACGTTGATGATCCCGTTTTTAGTTATCGCTATTCGGCGCATCGAGGCATGGGGCATTAATGTCTATATTTCACGAGATATTGTTTTACAAAGCACTTTAGTGATGGCCGCAGGGGTCTACCTGCTGTTACTGGCCATTACAGGCTTTTATTTGCGCTACATTGGCGGTAGTTGGTCTGAGTTACTGCAAACCAGTTTTATTGTGCTCGGTTTTGCTTTGATGCTACTGCTGGTGTTATCTGGCACTATCCGCAGGCGCTTAAAAGTATTTATTGAAAAACATTTTTTTGCCAATAGTTTCGATTATCGTGAAAAGTGGTTGGCACTAACCAGTGGCTTAAAACAGATCGATATTAGCCATGTCGATCGCCATCAAAAAATTCTCCAAGTATGGTTACAAAGCATTAATTACGGCCAAGGTGCCATTGTGCAATATCGACCGCAAGGTGAGTTAAAAATGCTCGCACTGCATGGCCGCGCAACGTTAACTGAAGCTGAGATAACATTACTTCAGCGTTATCAAAGTCAGTACGCCAACCAAAACTGGCAGATTGATTTAACCGAGCCGCAAGGGGCATTAACAGCTGATTTATCGAAAGATCAATTAAAACTGCAATTGCTGTTGCCTATTCGCACTAAAGCAGGCCTTTGGGGCGTATGTATTATGCAGGCAGGTAACGAGCAAAAGCTGCAATTAAACTGGGAGCTGCGAGATTATCTGTCTGTGGTATCGGAGCAAATTGCTACCCTGCTGTTACTGATGCAGCACAGTGATAAACTGAGCGAAAATGCTCAGTTTATTGCCTTTAGCCGCATGTCAGCTTTTGTAGTGCACGATTTAAAAAACGTAAAGGCACAGTTAGATTTAACCTTACGCAATGCCCAAAAGCACCGGCACAACCCTGAATTTATTGATGATACCTTCAGCACCTTAGAATCTATGCAACAACGCTTAGATAATATGCTGTTGCAACTGACCACTAAGCAATCAAAAGAACGACCGCAGCGCAGCTTCTCGGTAGCAGAAATAATCAGCCAAGTTATTGAGCAACGCTGTGCGGTAAAATCACCACAACCAGAGTTGATTGTTCGGCAAGATTGTCAGCTAATGTTAGACCAACACCGCTTTGCGAATGTAATGTTTCACTTATTAGATAATGCCCAGCATGCCACACCGTCTACCGGAAGCATAAAGGTGTATATGCAAACAACATCGACCGATTTGTTACTGAATATTTGCGATACTGGCTGTGGTATGAGCGCTGATTTTATTGAACATCGGTTGTTTAAACCTTTTGACACGACAAAAGGCAATGCAGGCATGGGCATTGGCGTGTACGATGCACAAGTCTTTATTGAGCAAGCGGGTGGTTCAATTAAAGTCAGTAGCACCGTAGGTGAAGGAACTACTTTTAGTATCCATCTTCCTTTACAATCAGAAATATCCGAAGAAGAAACCACTTACCTCTTAGCACAAGGAACGTTATAGCCATGAACACTGTATTGGTAATTGAAGACGATCTCGGTATCCAAAAACAATTAAAGTGGAGCCTAAGTGATTACGAATTGGTTTTTGCTGGTGATCGGCAACAAGCCATGACACACCTTAGACGCTACGAGCCCTCGGTTGTTACCCTTGATTTAGGCTTACCGCCCGATCCGACCAATGCCACTGAAGGCTTGGCGTGTTTGTCTGAGATTTTAAGCAGCGCACCGGATACCAAGGTGATTGTGTTAACCGGTAGTACCGATAATAGCCATGCGTTACAAGCTATTGCCCTGGGCGCCTATGATTACTATCAAAAACCGATTGATGCCGATGTGCTTAATATCATTTTACAACGCGCCTTTAAGCTTACTGAGCTAGAACAAGAAAACAAAGCGCTAAAAAACAACTCGCAGCAACAGACGGATATTTTAGGCAACAGCGACGCCATGATCAAAGCTTGCCGTGTGGTTGAAAAAATAGCCCCCACTGAAATTACCACGCTGCTACTGGGTGAAAGCGGCACCGGTAAAGAAGTGTTTGCACGCGCCATACATAAGCAAAGCCCTCGCGCCGATAAACCCTTTATTGCCATTAACTGTGCCTCTATTCCAGAAAACCTGTTAGAAAGCGAACTGTTTGGCTATGAAAAAGGCGCTTTTACCGGCGCAGCTAAAACCACGCTTGGTAAAATTGAATGTGCTAACGGCGGTACCTTGCTGCTGGATGAAATTGGCGATATGCCTTTAAGCTTACAAGCTAAAATGCTGCGTTTTTTGCAAGAGCGGGTAATTGAACGTGTTGGTGGCCGCAGTGAAATTGAAGTGGATGTAAGGGTTATTTGTGCTACGCACCGCGATTTACAAGAGATGGTCAGCCAACAAACCTTCCGCGAAGATCTCTTTTATCGAGTGAGTGAAATCATCCTGCGCATCCCACCACTGCGTAGCCGTGGTCACGATATTATTTTAATTGCTAAAGCGTTATTGCAGCGCTTTAATGAAGAATACCATTCTAATGTGCAAGGCTTTTCTGAGCAGGCAACCAAGGCCATGCTATCGCATAGTTGGCCTGGCAATATTCGTGAATTGCAGAACAAAGTGAAGTCTGCAGTGATCATGGCAGAGTCAAAGCAAATTGATGCCGAAGATTTAGGCTTAGTGGCCCCTAATGGCAAAATTAAGATGCAAACTTTACGGCAAATGCGTGAAGAAGTTGAAACTCAAGCGATCCGCCAAGCCCATATGATGACCGAAGGTAACTTATCTAAGGCTGCCGATCTATTAGGTATTACTCGCCCCACACTGTATTCCTTAATTGAAAAGTATAAAATGTACGATTTACGCAGCACGGATACAGAAACTTAAAACAGTACCTCTTTTTTGTGGCTCAAGTTTTCAACCGTTGCGTTATGTGTAGTGACACCGTAATAAAAAATCCCCCGCAGTCATTAAGGCTTCGGGGGATTTTTTTGGGTAGCTCGGTAATCAAACCCGATTTCAACCCATTTCACGTATTAACTAAAGAAATGCCACCAACCTAACCAAGCTGCTCCGGCTAAGCACAGCAACAGTATCGGTAAACGCCATGGGCTGCGTTTTTCTGCATAGGGATCATTCAAGCTGCGTTTCGCGCCAGCGGGGAGTTTCGCGACACCCGTTAAGGCTGCACCAAAGGGTACATTGATTTTCGCGCGGGTGTTCACCGCCCAGCCGTTAGCATCCAGTAGTGGCCCCACATTACGCCGACGCAATGTTAGATAGGCCAAAATCATCGATGGTGTTGAAATCAGTAACATCACAGCCGCCAACACTATCGGCACTTGCCACCATACTAACGAGAACAAACCGGCAACCACCGCAGCTAAAGCGGTACCTAAAGCGCCTAAGGCTAAACCGATAGCCGCAAAGATACCGGCAAACTTCGCAATATCAAAGCTACTGGCCACCGCAGTAGGTGAAGCAGCGCTGCTATTGGTTTTGCTTTCGATATCTTTATCACGCGAGGCAGCAAATTTTTGCACTTGCGATTCAATAAAAGCCGCCATACGGCGATACGGCGACCAAAACGCTTGCGGAATACTGACCGGTTGCGCCACCACCTTGGTGACACTGGCACGCCAATCTCGGCCCTGGCGATCATAGAAAATACCGTTACGGCCTGGCACCATGAGTTCATCAACGTCACCGTTAGTCAGTGCCGCAACAATATTGATGGGTTTTTCACCTTGGCGCACACAGGTGCAGTACACCAAATAACAGCCGCTAAAAGGTGCCATAGAGGCATGTCGCGCTGGATCGGCTACGCGCATAACTAATTCACAGCTACGTTGATCCAAGTAAAGCGTACCCGCTTGGAAAATCGCTTTTGAATCGCCGTGATAAAAATCGCTAAAAGTCACGAAGTTGCGCAGTAAGGTCACGAGGTTTTGTTGATAACGCGTTAGCTTTTCCAGCGCTAATAGGTTATCGGCAAAGGTACTCGCGGCTAAATCATCGGCGATGAGTTGTTCTAATTGCGCTTTAAAATCACTGGCTAGTAGTTCGTTAATGCGATCTAAACCTAAGTCATGCACCGCAGTAGCCGGGCGCGCGGCTTGCCAATTACGCCAAGCCGCCAGTTGAGCGGATACCTTGCGCCAATCGGCGTGGTTTAATTCAGCGTAATCGTCACCTAACAAAGGTTGTAATACGCTGCTGGTTAACGCAGCAATTTGTGTTTGCCATGCGGGGTTAATGCCATCTACTAAAGGTAAAGCCCGATCTGCTGCAATTTCAGATAAGGGTAATGAAGCAATATCACTGTCTTGCTCGGCAATAACCCGATTGGCTAGGCCGTCGTACATAGACGTTAACGGGTTTAAATTATCACGGGCACGGCCATCAAAGGCGGCAAGTTGGCAACGCACAAAGTAGTCGTCAATTTTCGCTTGCACTTGCTCAAATACCGCAACGGCCGCCGCGGTGTTTTCTGCTAGCGGGCACAGTAAACCTTGTTCATTGGCATAGGCCGCATGCCAGTCTTGCACGGCTTGTAGCTGTGCCCAAAAGCTGGTGACGGTATCCTGTGTTACGCCCATGCCACCACTGCGATCGGCCACGCCACCTTGTGTATTGATGATCTCAGCAATACATTGTTGTAGTGCTGCATCAGGCGTTAACTCTGGCATGATGACACCGTCACCATTGTAGTGATTGGGTGAAAACAATTGGCTGGTGTTGGTTAAGTCCGTAACCTGAATCGGCTGGTCTGCCGGGATTTGCAAATAGGCCATGACTTTTTCGGCGGCATGATAAATGCCCTCGCCTTCAGCATCCGCTTTAGAAATGCTGGCGAGCGGTAAACCAGGCTGAGCAAACATAACACTGGCATCAGTTAATCGCTGACAACTCCAGCTTACTGCGCTAAGAATTTCAGGCACACGAATCTGGCCATCGCCATCATTGTCCATCAGCGCCAAAGTGCGCTCATCAAACTCTAAGCCCGTAGTCGGGCAATTCAGTACGGTCCAAAGTTTTGGATTAAGTTCGCCTAAGTGAAGTAAATCGGCGGCGGTTTCAATGGAGACTTGGTCAAAGCCGCCTGAGCGGAAAAAACGCCATTGATGTGAAGTGGTGGTGTTAGTCAAAATACCTTTCCTTGTATAGATAATATGCATAAAAAAGCATAAGTGACTCTGCTTGTTTTTGCTAATAAAAAAACAGCCTTGCTCTAATAAAGTATTTCAGCATTTATATCATAAGCATTTTTGTGCAGTATTTAAGCACTTCATCACTTTGCCAAACAGCAAAACTACTATATTATGCGCCACCTTTTCTTGCCGAGGCGGCGATCAATGATTTCGTCCAATGCGCTCTACACAGATTTATCGGCCTATTACGATGTGCTTTGTGCCGATATTAATTATCAACAGCAAAGCCAAGCTATCGCGCGGATTGCCGGGTTATTTGGTAATGGTGGCAAGCAGCATGTGGATTTGGCCTGTGGCACCGCGCCGCACATTTGGCATTTGCTGCAACAGGGTTATCAGTGTACCGGGTTAGATTTGAATCAGCCAATGCTCGATCTGGCGGCTATTCGTTGCCCAGATGCGCAGTTTATGCAACAAGATCTGTGTCACTTTCAGCTGGCCGAGCCAGTCGATTTGATCACTTGTTTACTTTACTCCATTCATTACAGCGCCAGCCTAGCCGGTTTACAAAGCTGCTTACGTCACGTAAGCCAAGCATTACGCCCTGGCGGTGTGTTTTGTTTTAATGCGGTTGATAAAGATCGCATAAGCAATCAATTATCCGCTTCACATAGCAGTGAGTATCAGCAAAGTCGTTTTACCTTTGCCTCGTCGTGGTATTACTCTGGGCAAGGTGAGCAACAAGCCCTTAATTTACAGATCAGCCGAGAAACCGAAGGGCACACCGAGCAATGGCAAGACAGCCATACCATGGTGGCCGTGAGTTTTACTGAATTACTGGCGCTGCTTGCACCTTATTTTGAAGTGCATGTGTTAGAGCATGATTATCAACGCATCCAACCCTGGGACACGCAAAGCGGTAATGCGCTGTTTGTGTGTGTGAAGCGCTAAAACGGTCGAAACGGTCTTACAAACGTCAACAAGCCCTAGTCAAAACCTGCTACATTAATCACCTTAATGTTTTTTAGGAATACCGCCATGCAAGTGGTGATTTTAGCGGATGGCGCCGCCGTAGCTGACTATGGCGCCAAGCTGTTTAAACAGCAGATAACCAAAAAACCTAACTCAGTGTTAGGTTTAGCTACCGGCTCGACACCGTTGGCATTATATCAACGCCTCATTGCGGCTTATCAGGCTGCAGAATTATCCTTTGCTCAGGTTAAAACCTTCAACCTAGATGAATACCTCGGTTTAGCGCCCGAACACCCGCAAAGTTATCGTGCTTTTATGCAGCAACAGTTGTTTGCGCATATCGATATAAACCCTGAACATACGCATGTGCCGCTGGGCGCAGCGGCGGATCCTTGGCAAGCCTGCATGGATTATGAGCAGCTTATTCTGTCGGCAGGCGGTATTGATGTGCAGTTATTAGGGCTGGGCCGTAATGGTCATATTGGCTTTAATGAACCGACGTCCTCATTACAGTCGCGCACTCGAATTAAAACGTTAACCGCACAAACCATTGCCGACAATGCGCGTTTTTTTAAAGCAAACGAGTATCAACCGCATTTGTCGATCACGATGGGTATTGGCACGATTTTAGAAGCAAAGAAGATTATGCTACTTGCCACTGGCAGTGCGAAAGCGCCAGCCGTGCAGGCTTTAGTTGAGGGGCCGCTGAGTGCAGTTTGCCCCGCTTCCGCCTTACAACTCCACCCACAAGCCATTATTGTGGTTGATGAAGCAGCGGCCTCAGCGCTACAGCACCAAGCATTTTATCGGCATATAGCCAAAGAAACCGCGGCGTTATATCAGCGATTTCAGCGACAGCCTTAATGGCCAGCATCCGTTAACCGGCGGCCCACTGTCGCCACTTATGGCCTTTAAAGGCATAAAATAAGATAAACACATAACAAGGCAGTAAT
Organism: Rheinheimera sp. UJ51; assembly: GCF_020819615.1. Classification (NCBI taxonomy): domain Bacteria; kingdom Pseudomonadati; phylum Pseudomonadota; class Gammaproteobacteria; order Chromatiales; family Chromatiaceae; genus Rheinheimera; species Rheinheimera sp. UJ51. The sequence goes on along the minus strand of NZ_JAJHOG010000003.1, from coordinate 221,744 downwards.
AACCAATACGCTTGTTGGTTACTGCCACTTTGCTCCGCCAAGTAACCATAAGTTAACGGCAACACCGCCCCACCCGCGATGCCCATAATCAATAGCGCTGAGCCTGTCGCCGTTAATTTACCTAAACCTTCTAAAGCCAGAGGCCACACGGCTGGCCAGACTAACGCATTGGCTAAACCTAACAAGGCTAAAAACATTACTGAGTCAGGCACGGTGGCAAAACCTAACCAGCCAATCAGCACGCTCGATAACCACTGGCTATCAGTTGAAGCAAAGATCACCCCCAAACTAAAGCCAATTCCGCTTAATGCTGAGATTTGTAAAGCGCGAGCTTGACTTAACCAGCGTGGGATCAATACCACGCCTAGCACATAGCCCAGCACCATAAAACTCATGGTATAAGACGTTAACACACCGAAATGCCCAACCGCTAAATGCTTACCATAAAGTGCAATGGTATCACCGGCAATCACCTCTACCCCGACATAACAAAACAATGCCAGCACCCCAAATACCAACTGTGGCTTAGCCAATACTGCACGTAAATGATTGCTGTCGCGCTGAGTCGCGGTCTCGCTGGCGGGTAATTCAGGTAAGGGGGCAAAACCGATAAAGAACGCTAATAGCAGTAATGCGCCCGTCATATAAAGATAAGGCAGCACTAAGCGCTCTGATAACGTAGCCAATTGCACTTGCTGTTCTACCTCAGACAATTTAGCCAAGGCTTCGGCAGAGAACTGATCGATATTACTCAGCACCATAGAGGCAAACACAAAGGGCACAATAATACCGGCGGCCTTGTTAACAATACCCATAATACTGATGCGCATAGCGGCACTTTCACGTGGGCCAATACAAACGATATAAGGGTTTGTTGCCGTTTGTAAAATGGTTAAGCCGGTACCCAGGGTAAATAACGCGAATAAAAATAACGGATACCAGGCGCTTTGTGCCGCAGGAATAAATAATAAAGCGCCAACGGCCATAATCAGTAAGCCCGCCAACATACTCTTTTTATAACCCAATAGATTTAATAAAAATGACATGGGTAAGGCCATTACCGTGTAGGCAATATAAAAAGCGGTGGTAACAAAAAAGGCTTGAAACTCGTTTAGCTGACAAATAATTTGTAAAAAGGGGATCAGCGCACCATTAAGCCAGGTGACAAAACCAAACACAAAGAACAAGATGCCGATAATCAACATTGGGCCTAGCGTTGAAACGGTCGAGGGTGCGCGCAAAGACTTATCCATCATATTTCCTGCCAGCTGTATAAAGGTTAGTTTTTAGTTTTTAGTTTTTAGTTTTTAGTTTTTAGTTTTTAGTTTTTAGTTTTTAGTTTTTAAATAATGAGCCTGCCCCGCGATCCAGCAGCCTTCTACCTCTAAATCGTCATTCAGTAAGGTGAAATCGGCCCGATAACCTGGCAGCAAATGACCATATTGCTGCTCGATCCCCAGCGCTTGCGCCGGATAAAGCGACGCCATGCGCAGCGCTTCATCCAATGCCACACCCAATGTTGTCACGGCATAACGCACCGCCGATGCCATATCTAATACGGAACCGGCTAACGCGCCCGCTTCATTGGTCAGCTTATTGCCTTCGCGGCGCACTACACCGTCAAAAAAAGCAAATTCTCTTTCGGTCGTGCCCACCGGCGACATCGCATCGGTGACTAACACCACTTTACCCATCGGCTTGGCTAATAACGCCAGTTTTGCGGCAATGGCATCGATATGTAAGCCGTCGAGAATAATGCCACACCAACTATCGGCATCCGTTAGTGCTACGCCCACCATACCTGGTTGGCGCGAAGTAAAGGCTGACATCGCATTGTATAAATGGGTAAAGCCATTGGCCCCGGCTTGCAGTGCCTGTTGCACCGTGGCGGCATCGGCATTAGAATGGCCGAGCCAAACATGGCTACCGCTGGCTTTTAATGCTTGAATTTGTTCTGGAGAGACATTTTCAGGAGCCACGGTGAGTAAACGACATCCTAAATCTGAACGCTGATAAAGCGCCAGCTCAGCGGCCGTTAAAGCACGAATATGTTGCTGCGGATGCACGCCTTTTTTCGGCACCGATAAATGAGGCCCTTCAAAATGGACGCCCAAAATGCCGGCTTGTTGCTGGCTTAGCGCGGCAGCAATGGTCGTAGCGGCCTGTTGCATCACGTTTAAACTGTCGGTGATCACCGTCGGTAGCATAGCGGTAGTACCAAACTGAGCATGCGCTTGTACCATGGTGTGCAAAGTTTCGCTGGTAGGCGCGGTATTAAATAAAGCGCCGCCACCGCCGTTAACCTGCAAATCGATAAAGCCTGGCACTAACATCCCGGCTAACACCTGACCACTCGCCGCTTGGATCTGACTGATCCGCCCCTGCGCTAACAGCACTTCTACATTATGATGCCAATTTGCACCGTCGAATAATTGAGCCACCGCTACGCGCTGCATTGTGCTTCCTTTTGACTGAGAGTTTGCGGCATCAAGGTTAAATTAGGCCTCTAGCACAAGCTGATAGCGCAAAATAACGCTGTGTTAGCCACAGTGCAATGGCTTTTTTGTGAAGTATAACAAAACACAAAAGCAGCTTGACCTTTGTGGTTGCGGTATGGCCCGTTTATCTTGGTTTAAGACACAAACAAATAAATGATATTTAGTTATTAATTGCCACTCGACCCGCATGGGCAAAACCCGCTACGCAACGACGCTGCGGCGCTAGGATAAATAAATCGCCATTTTGCCCAAGCAATTGTTGGCGCACTCCCGCGAGCTTCGCCACTTGGGCATTTGCTTGCATATGCGCGGCTTCACCGTGCACCGGCACGGCAATCTCGGGTTGTACATAACGATAGAGGAGATCCAGCTCACCTTGGTTGGGATGCCCAGATACATGGATGGGCAATAAGGTATCGGCTTGTTGTAACACCTGCACTTTTTTGGCTTTTAATTTATCGACCATTCGAGAAATCAGCATTTCATTACCGGGGATCAGCATAGCGCTGAAAATCACCAAATCATCAGGCTCTAATAATAATTGCCGATGCCGATCTTCTGCTAACTTAGTTAAAGCGGCTTTAGGCTCGCCTTGACTGCCGGTCGCTACCACCAGCACTTCTTCGGGCGGTAAAAAGCCCACATGCTCGTTGGCAATCAGTGGAATATCTTCTGGCCAAAAGCCACATTGCCGCGCCGCGCCCACCATGTTCTCCATGGCACGGCCAAATAGCGCCAAATAACGGCCGCTTTGCTTGGCGATGCGCCCTAAGCTGATTAAACGGCCGATATTACTGCTAAAACCGGTCACCACCACTCGGCGTTTAAACGGTTGGATCACCGTTAATAAGGCTTGGTAACAGGCCGTTTCAGATAACGAAAAACCACTTTTTAAGGCATTGGTTGAATCACACACCATGGCAGTAATGCCCTGCTTGGCTAAGCGTTTAAACACTTGCGGTTTAAAGGCTCGGCCTAAAATCGGTGCCGCATCCATTTTCCAATCGGCGGTATGAAACACTTTACCGGCGGCAGTGGTGATCAGCAGTGCCTGCGGCTCTGGAATAGAATGGGTGATATTCAGCCAATTAACCACAAAAGGCCCACAATGACAGGTGCCGCCGGGCGGTATTTCAATAATGGGCATATCTGCTGATAAACCCGAGCGAGCAATTTTGCGGCGTAAAATCTCTGCGGCAAAGGGCGTGCAATACACGGGCGCTTGCAAGCGTGGCCACAAATACGGCAAGGCACCAATATGATCTTCATGCGCATGCGTAATAATAATGGCGCAAAGGCGTTCGCGCTGCTGACTAATAAAGGCAGGATCAGCAGCCTGCACTTCAGCGGTTAATGTTTGCGTGGTAGGCTGCAGCGGGTTGTAAAAAGTTACACCACAATCGACCATCAACCATTGACCGTCATGACCGTATAAATTCAGGTTCATGCCAATTTCACCACAGCCACCCAGTGGTAAAAACCATAATTCTTTGGCGCTGGGTAACCGCTCTGCCACTGCTGCGTGCGTCAAAATAGCCTCGTGTAAAATTGCTTAGCGCTAAAGTGCTCACTAGTATCACTTTTTTTGCTTTAGCTGCTGTAAAAGCCTAATCATAAAGCATTAGGTACGTCAAATATACGAAAATGGCTCGCTTTCATGGGTATCGCTGTTAAATCCCGTTAATTTTTTACCTTTCAGTATTAAATGATCCTACTTGGGTGCTGTCTTAATAAAGTCTTAAGGTTCGGCATTTAAATTGGTCACAGTTTGCTTTACTAAGGCCACCTTATGACTCAGTTCGCTGCGCTTAACGCTTTGCCCCGCCCTTTTTTTGGCGATTGTTTGGCGCTGCAAAGCAGTAAATTGACACTGCATACAAGGCACAGCGCCGATCGCGCTGAGATAGAACAGTTTATTCAACAGCAATTTCGACAGCACCATCAAGCCGACATCAATTTTTTTATGCCGGTGCTACTAAGCTTGCACTGCGCCGGGCAATTAACCGCCGTGGTGGGTTTAACTGCCGCCGCGTCGCAACCCTTGTTTTTAGAGCAATATTTACCGGCACCGATTGAACAGGTATTAAGTGCTCAACAGCAAATTGAGATACCACGCCAACATATTTTAGAAGTGGGTAATTTGGTCGCCAGTCGCAGTGGCAGCAGTTTGTTATTGATGGTGGTGTTAAGTGAACTGATCGCTGCATCGCCTTACCAATGGATCGCCTTTACCGCGACCCGTGAAGTGCAGTCCTTATTGAGTAAATTGCATTATCAACCGCTGGCTTTGGCCCCCGCCGATGTGAGCAAATTAGCCGACAACCCCACAGGCTGGGGCCGCTATTATCAAAAACAACCTACCGTTATGGCAGGGCATGCGTTGCCGGCGATAGCCAGTGCGCAACAACTGACCCGCTATCAGCTGATCAAACGGCTATTTTCCGAGCAAATTACACAGATCAGTACCGAACTTAACCTATTGGAGCACTCTTATGCTTAATACCGTGCCCGTGTCGCATGCTCAGTTGCTGCAATTTGCCGATCGCATCGCTTTAGACGATGGCGAACAGCAACTCAGTTATCATGAGTTGGCTTTGCAAGTATCGATCCTCAGTGCGTGGCTAGTCGCCTCGCCGTATCAACGCATTGCGATCAGTGGTGATAACAGTATCGCCTGGGTCATTGCCGATCTGGCATTGGCACAAGCGAATAAAATTGCCATCCCTGTACCGGTGTTTTTCTCTGCTCAGCAGCAACAATTTATGTTGGCTGAAGCCGGTGTTGAATTATTACTGCAAACACAAGCCACTGAACAAAGTCAGCCAACGGTTATTGACGGCTTATGGGCAAAGCGCCTTAACCCAGTCGAACATCATGCTGCCAGCATGCCGATCAGCAGTGGCAAAATTACTTTTACCTCGGGCACTACCTCAACCCCGAAGGGCGTATGCTTAAGCTGGCAACAACAAGCCGCCACCTGCGATGGCTTACAACAGGCTTTAGCCGAGCAGTTTAGCGCTGCGCCTCAGCTGCATTATTGCTTATTGCCGTTGGCCACTTTATTAGAAAACGTTGCAGGCGTGTATTTGCCGCTGCGTTTAGGGCAGCGTGTTTTAATGCTTAGCGCCGCTAAAACCGGCCTGGCTGGCAGCTCGGGTTTAGATTTGCCGACCTTTATTGCCAGCTTATTGCAATATCGGCCAGCCAGTTTGATTTTAACGCCGCAGCTGTTACAAGCGTTACTGCTGATCTGCCGGCAGCATCCTGAGCTAAGCCGCACCTTTCGCTTTATCGCCGTAGGCGGTGCGCATTGTGCCAAAGCTTTGTTAACTCAGGCGGCAGCGCTGAAGTTACCAATTTTTCAAGGTTATGGTTTATCGGAAGCGGGCTCTGTGGTCGCGTTAAATTTACCGCAGCAACAACGTCAAAACAGTGCGGGTAAACCCCTGCCCCATGTTGCTGTGCGTGTGCGTCAGCACCATATTGAAGTGAATGGCCAGCTTTTTAGTGGTTACCTTGGTGAGATGCCACGCGATCCAGAGGCGTGGTTAGATACCGGCGATCTGGGTTATCTGGATGAAGACGGCTATTTGGTGATCCAAGGGCGCAGCAAACATCTGCTGATCAGCAGTTATGGTCGAAATATTTCGCCAGAATGGCTCGAAGCCGAATTACAAAGTTGCCCCGCCATTGCTCAGGCGATGGTGCTAGGAGATGCCAAGCCTTGGTTAAGTGTGGTGCTGACACTTCGCGCCAATGCCAGCAAACAGACTTTACAACAGCAATTAAGCCAACTTAATACGCAATTACCTGATTATGCGCGCCTGCGAACGGTATTGGTGATAAACACCCCATTTACCCAAGCGAATCAGCAATTAACCGCCAATGGCCGACTGCGCCGCCAGCCGATTATTGAGCAGTATCAAGCCGCTATTGAGCAGCTATATCAGCAACAACCCGATCCGCTTATTCCCACTATTATGGCAGTCGCTGCCAAAGAGGAGTTAACTTATGAGTTTTTTTAACACACTAATGGCACAAACCAGCAATGAGCGGCAATACCTGTTATCCGCACCGCTGATCCAGCGCTGTTTAGCGGCTCAAAGCTTTAATTTGGCTGAATATCAGGCGTTTTTAACCGAAGCCTACCACCACGTTAAGCATACTGTGCCCTTGTTGATGGCCGTTGGCAGCAGACTGCGTAGCGACCAAGAATATTATCGCGAAGCCATTGCCGAATATATTGAGGAAGAATTAGGCCATCAAGAGTGGGTGTTAAACGATGTTGCCGCCTGTGGTGTGGACAAAGAAAGCGTACGACATGGCCAGCCCCGCCTAGCAACCGAGTTAATGGTGGCTTATGCCTACGACACCGTGCTGCGCAAAAATCCGTTAGCGTTTTTCGGTATGGTATTAGTACTTGAGGGCACCAGTGTTAATTTGGCCACACAAGCAGCAGACATTATTCAAAAGCAATTGGGCTTACCGAATAAAGCCTTTAGTTATCTGCGTTCACACGGCAGCTTGGATATTGAACATCTGACGTTTTTTGAAAAATTAATGGATACCATTACCGATAGCGCTGATCAAGCTGCCATCATTCATGCTGCAAAAGTATTTTATCAGTTATATGGCAATATCTTTCGCAGTATCGAAAACGCGCCATCGCAGCAGGAGGCCGCATGACATTGCAGGCTAAAGCCGTCTTATTAACCGGTGCCAGTGGCGGGATTGGTCAGGCTTTAGCACAACAACTGGACCAAGCGGGAGCAACACTCTGGCTAACCGGTAGAAACGCAGCGGCACTTCAGGCCTTAGCCGCTAAACTCAGTCGGCCAGCGCATATTGTCATCGCTGATCTTACCAGTAGCGCCGGTCGACAGCACCTGCTAGAGCGCTTAGGCACAGAGCCATTAGATGCCGTGGTGTTTGCTGCCGGCACTAACCACTTTGCTTTACTGGGCGATCAAAGTGCAGAGCAGCTAAGCCAGCTAATTAATACCAATTTACTGGCGCCAATGCAGCTAACACAAAGCTTATTGCCGCGATTAAGTGCCGATGCGCGCTTACTGTATATTGGCTCAAGCTTAGGCGCCATCGGTTATCCCGGTTTTGCCGCCTATGGTGCCAGTAAGGCGGGCCTGCGCAGTTTTGCTCAAGCACTCCGCCGTGAGTGGGCCGATAGCCCACGTCAAATTTGTCATATCGCGCCTCGCGCCACCCAAACCGAGATGAACAGCGCGGCGATGCAGCAAATGAATCAGCAATTAAAGGTCAAGGCCGATAGCCCAGAGTGGGTTGCCAGCCAAGTCCTGCGGCAACTGCAAGCGAAACACATGCACGATCAAGATTTAGGTTATCCAGAAAAACTGTTTATCCGCATCAATGCTGTATTGCCGGGGGTGGTCGATAACGCCATTATCGGTCAATTACCGGTGATTAAACGCTTTGCAAAAGAAAACGTCAGCCAAGCGCTGACCAAAGGAGAGGCTTTATGAACACTTATCAAACTTTACTCGTGAATACCTTGTTAAGCAGCGCCTTGTTATTCAGCGCGACCAGTAACGCCATTGAATTACCACAGCTGCAACAGCGTTGGGCCGAGATTAAATATCAACAAACCGGTAAGCAGCAAGAAAGCGCTTATCAGGCGTTATTAACTGAAGCCAGCGCTGCCCGTGCCGAACACGCCAATGATGCGAATTATCTTATTTGGGAAGGGATTATTCGCTCAACCTATGCCGGTGCCGTGGGCGGTTTATCTGCACTCAGTGAAGTGAAAGCGGCGCGCAGCTTGTTTGAACAAGCGATTGAGCTGGATGCCAATGCCTTAGATGGCTCGGCTTATACCAGCTTAGGCTCATTGTATTATCAAGTGCCTGGCTGGCCCGTTGGCTTTGGTAGCGATAAGAAAGCCCGTGAATATTTACTCAAAGGCCTAGCGGTTAACCCTAACGGTATTGATGCTAACTATTTTTACGGTGATTTTTTACTGCAACAAAAAGACTATCAAGCCGCCATAGCGGCCTTTGAAAAAGCGCTGGCCGCACCGGATAGACCGGGTCGTGAGCAAGCCGATCTCGGCCGTCGCCAAGAAATAAAGCAAGCCTTAAGCCTCGCGCAACAAAAAAAGGCTAAATAACACGCCAAGCGTTTTATAGTGTGTTTCATTCGCCAATATAAAAACGGCAAGCACGGGTTCTTGCTTGTAGCGAGACCTCGTTAAGCCTATCTTAAGTGAATAATATGAATGTCTTGGCAGAATTAGCCAGCAGCAGGAGCAAGCCGATGCGTTTGTTATTAGTCGAAGATGATAAATTATTAGCGCAAGGTATTGTCACGGCGCTAAGCAAAGCCGGTTATCAATTGGAACACTGCCAAACCGGTAACCAGGCATTACAAGCGATTAATCATAGCGAATTTGACTTAATTATTCTCGATTTAGGCTTACCCGATGGCTTTTCTAAAACCGTTTTAGATAAATTACGCTCACAAAAGCATACCTTACCGGTACTGGTGCTGACCGCCTTAGACCAGCTAGAAACCAAACTGAGTTTACTCAATGCCGGGGCTGATGATTATATGATTAAGCCCTTTGATGTGCGTGAGCTAGAAGCGCGGATCCGTGTGCTGATGCGTCGGCAAAGCACGCGGCGACACGATGTACTGACGGTAGGGAAAGTATCGTTAGATTTAGCCAATCATAGCTGCGACTTTGCCGGGCAAGCGGTTAACTTAACGCGCCGCGAGTTTTTGTTATTACAAGATTTTTTGCAGCATAAAGATCAAATTTTAACGCGCCAGCATCTAGAAGAGCTCAGTGTCGGTTGGGATGGTGATAACGAAAGTAACGCCATTGAAGTGCATATTCATAACTTACGCAAAAAACTGCAGCCAGAGCTGATTAAAACCGTACGTGGTGTCGGTTATTTATTACCAAGCAATTTATCTGAGTGATGTAACCCTCTTAATTAACGCATGAAACGGCCTAACCCACATCAGGGTTAGGCCGTGTTTGCTTTCGTTAACGGTTCACTTAGCTTTGCAGCGCCTTGCTGATCATCAGATCGATTAAGGCTTTTTGTGCTTTTGCGGCATCATCCGCGCTGCGCGGTAACTTGCTGGCCTGAATGTTATTCAACTGCAACAAGGCGGCCGCTTTCGCCAGATTGTCATAGTCGCTTGGTTTTTCTAAACCGGCAGCGGCAATCAGCCGTTTCACATATTCCACTTGCAGGTTATGACTTACCGAAGTGGCTTTACGTGGGTCAACGAAGATGCTGTCGGTCAGATCTTTCATAAAGCGCGTTAAGCTGTATTCATTACCATAAAGTGCTGAGTCAGAAATACGCTGTAACACGGCTTTGTGCAGGATGTGATCCAGCACCGATTTTTGCATGCCTAAGATCATCTCATGCGCTTTAGGATCTAAGTTACGACCGCTGTGCGTGAAGCCCCGACGTTGCTGTAATAACTGGCTGTATAACGGCTGCATTACCGCTAATACATCCGGCGCAAACACTTTTTCGCTCAGTAACTTCATGGCCGCTTGTTGCTGCGCTAATGGCACTGGTGTTAAAGGCTGCTTGTCGGTAGGGGCACCTGCGACATTACGCTCAACATAAACCCCACCAATTTGCCGCGACACCACACCGGCTTGGCTGCGGTATTGGCCAAACAGCATGTTCGCTGAAGTGAGTAAACGCTGGTAAGACTCACCGTCTTCTACTGCCGTATCAGTCAGTTCTGACATCAGTTTTTCAATCAGCGCCATGCGATCAGCGGCGTATACCACCGGCTGCGATGACATATCGCCAATCATTACGCGTGGATCAATGTGTCGCCCTGGCGTGCGCATATCATCCGCATCGTTACCAAAGGCTAAGGCAGGCTCTACCGAGCGCGCTAAAATTTTATCTAAACGCGCTTGCTCTGCTGCAGGATCACTTAACGCGGCGCTGTAGCCAAACTCAATGGCCCAATCATCATAAGGGCCGGGTTTTACTTGGAAGAAGTCGCCTTGTGCCATACCAATGGGCGCAACATTGATTGGCGTGTAGTCCATCACCGAGCCGGTTAAAATACCTTGGGTTTTGCTCTTGTCATGCACTTCTTTGGCATTCCACAAGTTAGAAGCGCGCATGTTGTGGTTTAACCCCAGTGTATGGCCTACTTCGTGCAAAATTAACTCCATTAGGCCTTGGCGCATAATGTCGTTTTGGTCAATGTCTAAACCATTGCCTAAACTGGCCGCCATAACAAAACCTTCTTGTAATTGATGACCAGCAGAGCAAAATAAGCCATCGCTATGCTCGTGTGCGTCATTAGCACTTAGCTCACTAGCACGACCTTCGGTAAACAGCTTGTCGAAGATCCAACGGTTCTTCATAAACACGTATTCAAGCATGATGTCGGCGCCTAAGATCTCGCCCGTTAACGGGTTAGCTAACGACGGGCCATAACCGCCAAAAGGTGGCTGTGGTGACGAGGTCCAACGTAATACGTTGTAGTTAATATCACCCGCATCCCAATCGGCATCATCCGGTTGTATACGCACTTCAATGGCGTTTTTAATCCCGGCTTTTTCAAAAGCACTGTTCCATGCTAATACACCGTCTCTGACGGTGTCGCGCCACTCTACAGGTGTGGTGTTCTCAATCCACCAAACGATCGGTTTAACAGGCTCAGATACCGCCGCTGACGGATCTTTTTTCTGCAGATCCCAACGATGGATCACATCCCGAAACGGCGCCCAATCTTCTGACGTCATATTGTCTGCTTGGGTGGTGAAATAACCAATGCGCGCGTCGTCATAACGCGGCACAAAGTTATTCTCAGGTAAGGCAATAAAAGAATGTTGGAACTTGATAGAAACAGAGCGCGGATCGCTTAAGGCATTGCTGCCACGAACGCCCGGGTTGCCGTCGGCAAACACATAATCTACGACGACATCAAGGTTATTTGGGTAAGGACGATGCTGCACGATACGTGATTTTTTATCGTCTAATTTGCCTAGGCTGAAACGTTTTTTGGCGTTGGGATCGTTCGGGTTAGCCCACGGCGACACTTTGGTTAAGTCTTCGCTTAAAAACAGCTTGTCGGCTTTGACTAAAAACTTATCTTGCTGTTGCTTTTCAATTTTCAGCGTAGCTAATACGGCTTCACTAATATTGGCATCCGCCGCGCGCGCTAAGGCACTGTTAGGATCAAAGTAAAAGCGTGGTGTTTTGCTGATCACATCAATGCGATCAAAGTAACGACGAAATTCAATCAGCTTAGTACCCCGATACGAGCCACGGAAGTGCCCTGCATCGGTCACGCCATCTAACGTTTTCGCGAAATATAAAAAAGGTTTGTCGAGTTGCGCTTCCGTGATCATCATTAAATGCTCACCGGTTTTTTCATCAACATACAGCGTAAATAAACCGTTTATCGCGGTTTTGTTGGCAATCATGCTGCTATAGGTTTGTTCTTTTTTTTCGGCAGCAGCAGGCTTGGCATCTTGGGCGGCAATCGGCGCGGCCAATAAGGCCAGCGATACCGCAAGCGAGAGAATGGATTTATTCATTAAGTAGTCTCTTATCTTTTTAGTTAATGTATTCATGACCAGGTTGCAAAAGTAACAACCTGTGTAAACTGGCCGTAGCCATGCGTTCAGTCAAGATTGATCAGACTGACATACGCACTAATACGATAAATGGCTCAAATGCCGCTAACGGCTCTGTTTTGTGCGTAGCTTGTTAACAAGGTGATACGGGTTAATGGCAGGCTGGTCTTTACAACAAAACGAGGCGTTAAGTGCGAAGTTCACTTTGTCCAGAACCGTGTTTTTCATGGATGAAAAACAGGAGCCCCCAGGGAAGGGTTCACGGCGCGTTCTGGCAAAGTTGAACGGAGCACTGGTAGCCGATTGGCTATAAGCTAGCTTCGGGGTAAGAATGCCTGTTGTTCGCTTAAAGCAGCACATCACCTCCCTGTGCCCTTTCAGCCTGCGCAGCCTCCCTGCTGCTGTTACGAAAACGCTAGCCAACAGCGTTCTAAACTCTACACAACCTCTAGCGAGGTCTAATTAGCCGGCGCTGCCACTTGCAAATCTAGCCGATACTCCGCAAAGCCAACATTGTCGCTCGCCAGCTTCGTCATTGGCCAATACTGATTCGCCTGAATGAACTGCTGCGCGGCTACTGAATCACGGGTTTTAAAGCGCAAATCTAATTGCACCGCGCTTGTCAGTGGCAACAAGCGCCAATTATGATCCGCTTGCGGATCCACCGCACTAAGATAACGATCACTGGCAGCATCATACTGCGATTGCTGCTCAATATAGGCCACCAGGGCTTCACGATTGGTGTCGGGTAATTCCAGCACCACCTTATCACTGCCGGTACCCGCAAACATGCCGGTATAAGCCCGATAGTTGTTGGTGGCGACGATAAAGCTTTTGGCCGCAAACTCGGCATCCCGATACACTTTGCCATTGGCATCGGTATAACGTAAATCGACAATGCGGTTTGCAGATGCATTCACTAATTCACAGCGCTGATTAAATTTGCTCGGTTGGCTAACATCAATTTGGTAATGGATGCCATCAATCACATCAAAATTATAGGATGAATGCGCCAAGTTAATCAGTGTTTGTGGCGCCGTTGACGTCAGATCAATTTGTAAAAACTGGTTTGCAGAACACTCCAGCCAATCTTTGAGCTCAGCCCCGTTTAACTTTACTGCGACAACAGTATTCGGATACAAATACAAATCGGCAGCATTACGAAAACTTAACGGCCCTTGGCTGACTTGAATATATTGCTCGGCATCGTTGCTGCTTGCCAGCTTACCACCGGCTTTAAACGGCGCGGCAGCTGACAAGAGCGGGATATCTTGCAATTCCGGCGGCAATAGCTCGGCCACTCGCGCTCGTTGTGCATCGGCAACCAATTGCACGGTGGGATCATCCTGAATTTGTGCTAAAAAGCTGTACATATCGGCAGAGGCCATACCAATACTGCGCTGCATAAAGGCCATAGTGCCTTGATGCGCCTCAGCAACAGCGGCAACAATAGCAGCATCAGCTTCCACATTCGGCTGCTGGGTGGCATTGTCAAACACCGCTAAAGTTTGCGCCTGAGCAGAGATCACTTGCCACTTACCGGCGTTTTGCTGCAAGGTCAAATCGACCAGACCTAAATGATCCCCCCAGCGCCCTGGCATCACAGCCGGAATACCGTTCAGTAAGCCTTGCGAGATATCCGCGCTAGGTAGATGCTGAAATTGCGCCGCGGGAAACACCGCATGGCTGTGGCCAAACAACACCGTCGCAATACCGGGTACCTGTGTTAAGGCATACACCATATTCTCAGCCATCGGATCAACTTCTGCGCCCGTATGACCTAAACCCGAATGAGCAATCGCAATAATCACATCGGCACCGGCCGCTTGCATTTCGGGCACCAAGCGCTTTGCGGTGTCAATAATACTGTCTACCCGCAGCTGGCCATGTAAATGTTGTTTATCCCATGACATGATTTGCGGCGGCACAAAGCCAATATAGCCAATAGTGATTTGCTGCGGTTGTCCTTGAGTATCAATAAGTTGTTTTTGCTGCAAAATGTAAGGTGGATATAAATGATCGCCCTGCCCGACACCCGGGCGGCACTGCGTTGTCGCGCAATAAATATTGGCACTGGTATACGGAAAATTAGCCCCCGCTAGCGTTTGATATAAAAACGGTAAGCCAAAGTTAAACTCGTGATTGCCCAGGGTAGCAACATCATAATCCAACGTATTTAGCGCCAGCATGATCGGGTGGATCTCACCCTCTGCTAAGCCGCGCTGCGCAATATAATCACCTAATGGGCTACCTTGAATTAAATCGCCATTATCCACCAACACGCTGTTTTGTACTTCGGCCCTGGCCGCTTTAATTAAACTGGCGGTGCGCGCCAAGCCCAAACTTGGATCGGTTTGACCGCTGTAATAATTAAAATCCAGCATGTTGGCATGTAAATCGGCCGTTTCTAAAATGCGTAATTTAACTTGTGTGGGTTGCTCTTTGGCCGGTGGCGTACACGCGATTAAACCCATTAAAAGCGTTACCAAAAGCATAGAACTGCGAGGTTGTGGCATAAAAAGGTGTTCCTAAATTCTCACAAAAGTGCGCCAGTATGCAAAACGAGACTCGCGCATTAGCTGATTCAATAATTACTTTACAACCCGAACGCGTTCAAGCACCGCTGAGGTATCTTTTAAACCTACTGTGGTGGCGCCGCCGATCACGTAAATCACGTTATCTAAGGTTACTGCACCTAAACCATGCCGTGGTATCGGCATGGCAGGCAGTGCTTGCCAAGTATTACTTTCGGGCTGATAAGCCCAGGCTTCACTATAAACACCGCCGCCGTCCGTAAAGTACTCACCGCCAAATACCCATATTTGCTGATCAATCACAGCTGCTGCTAGGCCGCCTTGCGCCTGGGGTAACGGGGCTAACGTTTGCCATTTACCGCTTGGTGCATCAAAACGTTGCATCAGCGCTAAATTACTGCCCCCTACTTGCCGACCACCAACGACATAAAATTGTTCAGCCAAATTAACGGCAGCAGCGCTATTAAACGCCTGTGAAAGTGCCGGTGCCGCTTGCACGCTTAAAGTGGCAGGGTCAAAGATCCAGTGCCAGTTAACATCAGCTTGATCGCGCCACTTCGCATTTTCTAGAGCAATCGGTGAACGACCTGAAGCGAAATGCACTTTATTGCCAAGCACCACCGCAGTGGTTTCGGTTAACGGCTTTGGCAGTTGGCCTACTTTTTGCCAACGCTGAGCCGCTTCATCTAAACGCAAAATATCTGCACTGGCGCTCCAGCGGCCATCATTCGCCTCGACAAAACCACCGAACAGGAATAACTGCTGTTGTACCGACACCAAATAAGCATGATGCCGCGGTGCAGGTAACTCTGCTGCTAATGACCAGCTATCGGTGGCAGGATCGTACACTTGCACCAGTGCGGTCATTTGCTGCACGCTCATATCCAGGCTATCACTGAGCCCCCCGGCAACGTAGATTTTGCCGTTATGTGCTGCAGGATAAATTTCCTGCACCGCAAGCGGCATATCAGCTAAACGTTGCCACTGCGTCGTGGCAACGCTATTGCAGGAACAGAGCAACAAAAATAATATGACAATGCGCATAAGGTAACTCCAGCAGCAATTAAAACAGTAAGTGGGTTCATACCAAGCCGTGGTGTGTTAGCTCACACAGTACACTGGCTTGGTATCAGTAAATGGCGGTTTAGTTAAAGGTGGTCAGCTTGTTGCTTAAGATAATCACCACTATCCAGTAATCGGTTCATTAATTGATTATTCCAATCCTGCACAATAATTTGGGCACGGAACAACTGATAAAACTCGTATACGCTCACTAACAGGATCAGCACGATACCGGTCAACCAAACACTGGTAAACAATAACGCGACACCCAGTGTAAAGCTTAAGATATTCAGCAGACCATGCAGCCATTGCCGCAGATAGAAGTGATGTAAACCCGCTACAAAAAACCAGTTCAGGGCAGCGTAGGTATCAGGATCTTTCAGTTGGTCTTTTACTATTTGATAAAAGGCTTGCCGCTGAGCATCGGGCAAGGCCGCTGCGCGCAAGCGTAGCGCCTCTTCCTGAGCATCCACCTCAGTTTGCTTTAGCATCAAAAGTCTCCGGTACCGGCTCGATACATTTACAAAAACTATCATGTTGGCTACAACGGCGGATCCGTTGCCAACCCAATGATACACCACGGCGCACGCCATAGCGCTCAATTGCAATATAGGTATAAGCAGAACAGGTGGGTTCGAAATTGCAGTCAACCGCAAACCAGCGCTGACCACCGCCGGTTCGCCGATAATAGGCGATGAGTTTTAACAGCAACGGCTTGAGCATTTAACGCCCTAAAGTAACGATCATCGCTTCACGGCTCCAAAACAGCCAAAAACGTTTTTGCTCAATCACTTGAAAAACTACCTGCCAACCTTGTGCCGCCTGCGCGTTTAACTCGGCTTCTACTTTTTTTAAAGGTAAACCCGATGCGCCCAAAAAGATGGTGCCACAGCCGCCCTCGGCTATATGTAAAACTTTGTATTCCCGATATGCTGTTGCCATGACGAGTTCCTTGATAAGTAGATTAAAAGCGGTTATCCGCATTGCTGCTAATTAGGACGATAGTATCAGCTGTTGAATCAGAAGCAACCACAGCGGCAAGGTCAAACAACCCAAAACGGTCGATTGTGCAATTAAGGTCGCCACACTTTGCCGATCAGCACCAAATACCGAGGCCAACACATGCGCAGCCGCGGCCGTTGGTAAAGCAGCAAATAACACCAGCACGGCGCTTGGCGCTGCCGCTAAACCTAAGTATTGGCTAGCCAGCAACATAACAGCAGGTAAAATCAGTAGCTTAATGCTGTTTAGTGCTAACTGAATACGGGTAATTTGTGCCAAAGCCCGCCAGTTGATTGCCGCACCAATCGATAACAAGGCCAGTGGGATCGCCGCCTGCGCCAGCTTGCTTAACGCAAGCCATAACGGTTCAGGTAAACGGACATTCCATAACGAAAAGCTGATACCCGCGAGGCTGGCAATTAAAAAAGGATTGGTAACTAACTGGCGAAGTATATGCCGTTTCGTTAACTGCTGGCCGCGTGATAACGCCGATACGGCTAAGATATTGGCTAAGGGGACTGCTAACCCGACCGCAATCGACATCAAACCGCGATAGTCTGGCGGAAACACCTGCACCACCGCGAGCGCTACCGCGGTATTAAAACGCCAAGCGGTTTGCCACATCCCCGCAAAATCAAGAAAACGCGCAGGCCCCCAACGGCGCACCATAGCCCCTAAGGCACAAGCCAATAAAATAACCGACCACACCCCCGTCCCCATGATCGCTAAATCAGTCCAAGCGGGTGCACTGCGTAAGGTACTAACAAAAATTAAAGCCGGAAATAGCAGATAATAGTTAAGGGTATCAATACCTTGCCAGGTTGCACTGGGTAAAGCACGACGCAAGCCCATGCTGCCGAGTAATAACAGTAAATCAGGTAACAGCGTAAGATAAAAAGGCGGCATGCGACCACTCCAGAACCTGCTGACACATTATGAAAGTAAGCAATTATCTACACTTAACCAAATAACCATGTTAAACGCGCGCCATAGACTTGGCTAACACGATTAGACTGATCCTCTGCAGCTGTAAAATCACTGTTCACAATGGCTTGCACAACACCCGTGATTAATAGATCTGGCGTTATTGCATAGCGCAGATAAGCTTCGTACTGCTGGGTATCTTGCCGTGGCGGGATCACCTTAGCCGTAAACTCTGGCTGTTGAGATGAGGCATAAGCTCTTGCCATGCCCAAACCAAGTATATAAGCACCTTGTCTATACTGATAACTTAAACTCGTAAACGCAGCGGCGGCACTTACATGAGAATTAGCCGCACCTAAACGCAGATTCCATGCATGTTGCCCAACTTCATAACCGGCTAGCATATATAAGCCGTAATTAGCTTGATCTTTATTGGGATCATCGAGCCGAGCTTGCGCGGCCGTGTTAGCCCAAGCTCCTAAACGAAACAGGTAAGCTTGTTGTTTCCAAGAAATAGAACTAATGGCAAAGAGGCCTTTATCTTGCTCATCGACAGAAAATAACTGCGCATAAGAACGACCATCGTTGTCGGCAAGCCCATTAGAGCTGGCCAACGCTGTCCTCCACTTGATGGCGGAGCTGACTTGTTGCTCATACACCACCCCTAAACTGTAATCTGGAAAGGCAATCACAGGATTAGCGCTAAAATACCGCCCTAGAAACTGTGTGGCTTCATCGCTGGCAATCCGACTTTGCTCAAAGATCCCAGAGATATCGATTAAGCCGGCACTTAAGCTCTGCTGATCATTAAATTGATGTTGGTAATACAATTCCGACAGTTGAAGCCGCCCATTATCATTTTTATCAAGCGCAGAGCCTACATCGTTATTCGCTTCCGGTAATGCACGACTTATCCCTGCCGTATTTGGGCTAGAGGACGCTTCTAGATGTATGATCCAACTGCCACTGAGCTGCTGTTTTGTTAGCAGTAAATCCGCTGAAGCCGCAGTTTCATTTGCTACCTGTTGCTCATCGGTTTGTTGATGTGTCAGCACGACACCGCCAGAAAAATCCCAGCTACTCGCCTGTGTGATGAGCGGAGTTAAAGCAATAAAGGCGCTAATAAGGGTGACCATAGAGCGGGTTTTAGTCATGAAGGGCTCATTTGCAAGTATTGATAAATGGTAAATGTACACAGCAAGAAAACAAGCGGATCATAAAGCGCACACGGCATATTCACAAGCAGCATTAAGCTGAGCTCGCTTTTATCACCGCCTTATTTTACACCGCACGCTTCAGTGCCGTACGACTTGCCTTTTTGATAGGCTTACACTATGGTGTTTGCATGCATGCTATTCATTTAATCCGCACTGGCACAGCAAACGCGCACTGCCACACACATAACGTTATCGCCTTCCATTCTTAGGCCGGTTTTGCCCTGCGCAAAATCGGCTAGACATCCCATATTGATTTCTTAATACCTTATTATTAACTAGATTTTTACTGCTCTGTACTGGAGTTGTTATGCATTTCTGTTATCCCGACCCCGCAAACACTTTTGTTAGTCGCTGGGTTGCATTGCTGGCTTGCCATGAATTTTTGCCTATTTCGGCACAGCAGCTTGCAAATACGTTGCATTTTTTAGCCGACAGCCAAACCCAACCTAAGCTGAATATCAACACGGTGATCCGCCAAGGCAGCACCGTGGAATTAGAAAATGGCCAAACCGGCTTAAGGGGTTGGTTAAAGTTAGTGGCACCGGCACACGCTTGTTACCGTTCGGGCAGCATCTCATTACTGTCGCCGCTGGGCAGCGCCATGCTGGGCAAGACGGTTAATACCGACATTCACTTATCGCTGTTGTGTCACCCATTACATTTTCGAGTACTCACCATACTGCATGTTCAACATGGCAAAATAAGGAGCCTATAATGCACACCCCTGACATTATGTTATCCACAACGGATTATGATCGATTAGATGCCCTACTAAGAGCGCAAAAAACAACGAGCATGGCGACCGAGACCTTGCGCCAAGAAATCGAGCGTTCCACACTCGTTGCACCAGAACAACTGCCCCCTCATGTGGTCAGTATGAACTCAACAGTACGCTTTCGCTTTGCTGAAGGTAAAACCAGTACACTGACGCTGGTATACCCGAAGGATTTAGATCAAAGCGGTCAGCAGATCTCCATGTTAGCGCCTGTTGGCAGTGCTTTGCTGGGATTGTCTATCGGTGATGTGATTAATTGGCCATTGCCTGGCGGCAATATGTCAACGATTACCATTGAAGAGATTATTTATCAGCCTGAGCGGGCTGGTGCTTTTCATCGCTAACATAGCAGGCCATTGACGCTGCTTGCTGCGTATTGTGTGTTCATTTTGCGCTGATGCTGTTGCGGCACTGCCACAATAAAAAGCCCTGTGTTGTTAACCACAGGGCTTTGTTGTATGACGACTTAGCAAAATGGCTTCGCTGACTTAGCGATCCAACTCCATAACTTTGCTCCACGCCGCCACGAAATCGTTAACGAATTTCTGCTTAGAGGTATCAAAGGCATAAACCTCGGCCACCGCACGCAGCTCTGAATTTGATCCAAAAATCAGATCCACTGACGTTGCCGTCCATTTTTGTGCGCCTGATTTGCGATCAAAGCCTTCGTAAACGCCATCGGTAGCCGACTTTTTCCACACGGTGGACATGTCTAACAAGTTAACAAAGAAGTCGTTATTTAATGTGCCAGGTTTAGTGGTTAACACACCGTGTTTACTGCCACTGTGGTTAGCATCGAGTGCCCGTAAGCCGCCTACTAGCACCGTCATTTCCGGTACGCTCAGATCTAACTGATCGGCTTTATCCACTAACATTTCCGTTGGTGAGCGGTAGCTGTTTTTGCTGTCAAAGTAGTTTCTAAAACCATCTGCCGTTAACTCTAACAAGCTAAACGAATTGACGTCGGTTTGTGCCTGGGTGGCATCGCCACGACCCGGTGTAAAAGGCACATTAACAGTATAACCGGCATCTTTTGCGGCTTTTTCAATCGCCGCAGCACCGCCTAACACGATTAAATCCGCTAACGACACTTGGCGTCTATTAGAGCGCGCATTAAAGGTTTTTTGCACTTCGGTTAACGCCGCTAACACCTTGGCGGTTTCAGCTGGGTTATTCACCGCCCAGTCTTTTTGCGGTGCTAACGCAATACGCGCACCATTTGCGCCGCCCCGCATATCAGATTGACGGTAACTGGCTGCAGAAGCCCAAGCCACGCGCACTAACTCAGGCACGCTTAAACCCGTTTCTAAAATCTTGGCTTTAAGATCTTTAACGGCTTTGGCATCAATGGTCGATTTAGTTTTTTCATCAATCGGATCTTGCCACACCAAAATATCTTGCGGCACGTCTTTGCCCAAGAAGTTACGTGGTGGTCCCATATCGCGGTGCGTTAACTTGTACCAAGCCTTAGCAAAAGCTAAACGATACTCTTCAGGATCAGCTAAAAAGCGCTCCGCAATTTTGCGATATTCCGGATCCACTTTTAACGCCATATCGGCGGTGGTCATCACGGGCGGGTTAAATTTACCTTTAATATGCGCATCCGGTACTACGGTATGTAATGACTCATCAGTAGGGATCCATTGAATAGCACCGGCTGGGCTACGTGTTTGTTTCCACTCGAAATTCAGTAAATTGCTTAAATATAGCGAAGTCCAACGCGTTGGTGCTTGTGTCCAGGCGCCTTCTAAACCACTGGTGACGGTATCTTCAGAGTGACCTTTACCGCATTTGTTTTTCCAGCCTAAACCTTGCTCTTCAATATCGGCAGCTGCAGGCTCTGCGCCCACACAATCTGCCGGTTTATGCGCACCGTGCATCTTACCAAAAGTGTGACCGCCGGCAATCAATGCCAAGGTTTCTTCGTCATTCATGGCCATGCGTTCAAACGCGACCCGAATGTTTTTCGCTGAGCCCATAGGATCCGGCACGCCTTTTGGCCCTTCTGGATTGACATAAATTAAGCCCATGTGGGTGGCACCTAACGGCCGTTGTAACTTGCCATCGCGATCTTCACGATCACTGGCTAACATTTCGACTTCTGGCCCCCAATACACCATATCCGGTTCCCAGTCGTCCGCTCGGCCACCAGCAAAGCCGTAGGTTTTAAAACCCATATTTTCCAGCGCAACGTTACCTGCTAGCACCATTAAATCAGACCACGATAACGACTCACCGTATTTTTGTTTAATTGGCCATAACAAACGACGAGCTTTGTCCAAATTGCCATTATCAGGCCAGCTATTTAGCGGATCAAAGCGTTGCTGACCACCACCGGCGCCACCACGGCCATCAAGGGTGCGATAAGTACCCGCGCTGTGCCAGGTCATCCGAATAAAAAACGGGCCATAGTTGCCGAAGTC
The DNA here is from genome assembly GCF_020819615.1 of Rheinheimera sp. UJ51. NCBI lineage: Bacteria > Pseudomonadati > Pseudomonadota > Gammaproteobacteria > Chromatiales > Chromatiaceae > Rheinheimera > Rheinheimera sp. UJ51. The sequence goes on along the minus strand of NZ_JAJHOG010000003.1, from coordinate 199,702 downwards.
GGCAGGCCACCAATCTTGAGAAGTGGTCAGTAATTTATCGATATCTTGTTTAACTTTATCCAGATCCAGTTTGTTAAAAGCATCGGCGTAACTAAAGTTGGCGCCGTAGGGATTTGAACGCGCATCATGATCGCGTAGTGCAGACAGATCCAGCTGATCCGGCCACCAGAATTGATTACTTCTCGCTTGGCCTTCTTTAGCCATGCCTGTGCCCACTGCACCTTTGGGCTTGGTCATTTCGGCTTTACCATGATTGTCACTTAAGGCACTGCCAGACAACAGCAACATACTCATGGCTATCGCCACAGCGGTTTTATTAAAACATTGTTTTTTCATTATAAGGTTCCTTTGCGTTTACGTTTCTACACCTGTAGTAAAAACGGTATTTCACTCTAAAGATTGCAGCGCAGTCGTGTGAGCTACAAGTTGGTTTACCCATGCCGGCATGTCTGTTTGGCTTTGCAGTCTTGGCTTGGATAACAACGCACTAAAAGAGTATAGCAATTGGCTAATAGATTAGAGTGAATTAAAACGATTGCCTTAATCGACAAATATGATGAAAGCAGAATGCGATGGGCAAATGGCCGTTATGCATCGATGTAGCTGATGTAAACAGTTTGAGGACCTTAAAAAATCGCTGGTAGCTTAAGCTGACCAGCGATTTTTCAGTACGTTAAGCCAAAAAGATTAGCCCAACAAGCAAGGTCGATTGATTAACGACTGGCGGTAAAACCATCCGCTTGAATTGATACCCGAGTCACTTCGCCCAGCGTTTGCGCAAAAGATGCTAGCTCATCTGCCTTACCCACTAATACAAACTGCAACTGTTGCTGCGGGAAATATTGCTGAATTAGCCGCTGTGTGTCGGCTAAGGTCAGGCTATCCACTTTTTGTTCAAAGTCGTTAATGTAGCCTTTATCTAGCTGATACAAATGCATATTACCGAGTAAATTCGCTAACTGGCTATTCGTTTCATAATCTGGTGGAAACTGGCCTTTCACATAAGCTTTAGCCGAGTCTAAGGTTGCCTGGTCGATGCCCTGCTGCCACAGTTTACTGTAGGTTTTCAGCGCCAATTCAATGGTTTGTTGACTGGTTTCGCTGCGGGTAAAGGTACTGATCTGAAAAGCACCACCGCGGCTTAACGCACTAAAACCTGAACGCGCGCCATAGGTCAGCCCGCTGTTAACGCGCAGCTCATCATTTAACCATGAGGTAAAACGGCCACCTAAAATGGTATTGACCACTTCTAAGCCAACAAAATCAGGGTTGTTTTGACTTACCCCGACACCACCGAACATCAATGTGGTCTCAGTCGCATCGGCTTTATCGACTAACAACACCCGCGCTTGGCTGGGCTTACTGACCTCAGCTAATGAGGGTTTTGCTGCACTTTGGCCTTGCCAGTCAGCAAAACGCGCTGTCAGTTGTGCTGTCAGTTCGCTCACTTGAAAATCACCGCTGACCACAATGGCAATATTATCGGGTTGATAATAACGCTGATAAAACTCAGTAACCGCTTTTAAATCCAGTGAAGCTAATGATTGCTCACTGCCGCTTCTGGCTTTGGCGTAAGGATGGCTGCCATATAGCAGTGCATCAAAATAACTGCCAATAACATTTCTCGGGCTTTCTTTGGCTTGTTGCTGTTGTGCCACTAACCGCGCATGTAATTTGCTAAATTCTGTCGTATCAAACGTCGGTTGCCTTAGCACCGCCGCTAAAATATCCAGCATACTGTCGGTATCTTTTTGCATAAAGTTCATGCTGAGGTAGCTGGCTTCTTTACCGGCCACGCTATTTAAACTGGCACCAATAAAATCAGTGGCTTGCTCTAGCTGTTGCTTGTTTTTATCGCCAGCACCTAACAACAGGCTTTGTGCGGTTAAAAAGGCTTCGCCACCGCGCTGATCCAGCACGGCACCGGCGCTAATGACCGCTTGCACGCTTAATAAAGGCACTTCATGTTGCGGCATTAAATACAGCGTTAAGCCATTGGGCAGCACCATTTGCTGATAATCCGGTAACTTAAATGCCGATACCGACGGTGCGTTATCGCTAGCATTTGACGCAGGGACGGGTACTGCAGGTGCAGTCAGGCTACAACCACTGAGCACAAGGCTGGTGGCCAGCACAAGACCTACCGCTAGCTTATTCTTGATAAAGTGTTTCATTGATCGGTCTCCTCGTTAGCGGCCAAAATGCCAACGGTACGGTTTGCCCGAGTTAAATAGCGTGCGGCCACCCGTTGAATATCGGCGGCACTCACTTGATTAAACAGCTCGGCTGTTTGATATAACTTGCGGTAATCACCAAAATACAATTGGTAAGTACCAATGTTATCGGCTTTACCATTAATGGTTTGCATCTCGCGATAAAAATTCATCAGCTGAATATTTTTAGCTTTTTCGAGCTCATTCGCGGTTACGCCGTTTTGGGCCAACGCGCTTAGCGCCTGCAATAACGCTTGTTCTAAGGTGCTTGCCGCAACCCCGGGGCGAGCCACGGCATAGATATAAAATAAATTGGGATCAAACGATAACGGCACATTGGTGAACACGTTGGTGGCAAGTTGTTGCTCAACCAGGGCTTGATGCAAACGCGAGCTATTGCCGCTGCTTAGAATGGTGCTAAGTAGCTCTAACGCATAGTAATCGGCATCGGAGGTCGCAGGAACATGATAGCCCAGCATAATATTGGCAGAGGTGGCGGAGGCTTTAGTTACAAACACCCTGCGCTCACCCGTTTGCTCTGGCTCAACGGTTTTTACCGCGCGCGGTGCCGGTTGCGCGGGGATCGGCGCAAAATATTGCTCGGCTAAGCGTTTTACTTCCGCAAGGGTCACGGCACCGGCAATCACCACTACCGCGTTATTCGGTGCATAATAAGTTTTATGATACTGCTCTAGATCCTTGATGTCCCAGGATTGAATATCTGACTCATGCCCGATTACCGACCAACTATAAGGATGTGCTTGAAAGGCCACGCCTTTCAATGCTTCGCTTAAGGTACGGTAATTGGAGTTTTCCAAGCCGGTGCTGCGCTCGGAGATCACCACGCCGGTTTCACTGGCTACCATGTCTGGATCAATATCTAAATCGGCAATGCGATCCGCTTCTAAATCAAAGATCGTTTCCAGTGCGGTGTTCGGAAACCAGTTGGTATACACGGTTAAATTTTCCGTGGTGTAGGCGTTATTCGCACCACCTGCCGCTTCCATCACCTGGTCAAACATTTTCGGGCCGTATTTTTTTGAACCGTTAAACATCATGTGCTCAAAAAAATGTGAAATGCCGGTAATGCCGGGCGCTTCGTTGCGTGAGCCAACTTTCCAAAATAAATACATATTAGCATTCGGGATCGAGTGATCTTCTAACACTAAAATTTGCATACCGTTTTCAAGGGTAAATTGCTGAACTTGCCCCGCGGTATTCGCCAGTGCCGGCAAGGCGGTAATGCTCGCCAGCCCCAGCCAACACGCCCAGCGTCTGGCGGTGGAAAAAAATGTCATAACAGCTCCTTAACGATTACCTGTGCGGTAAATGAGTGCAACACGATATACTTGCTGGCATAGGCTGTAAAGCAAGGCTCAGCCTTAACACCGCGCTTATGGTTTACATTACTGATTATTTTAATAACAAATCGTCGCTGATCGGGATAAACCGGCTCGCTGCATTCACTAAGGCTTGCGCGGTGAGGCTTGGCACGCCATACACTTCGACTTCGGTGTGATATTTGTCAATTAGCCGCTGTGCTAACAGTGCAAAATCGCCATCGCCCGAGAGTAAGATCAGTGTGTCACTACTGGCACCGTATTCAATCGCATCTAGCGTAATACCGACATCCCAATCGCCCTTTGCACTGCCATCAGCGCGTTGTATAAAAGGCTTTAATTTCACTTCAAAACCGATAGCCCGCAGAATATTTTGAAATTGCCGCTGCTTTTCATCGCCACGTTCAATGGCATAGGCAATCGCTTTGACTACAGTACGATTAGCCGTAGCCAGGCGCCAAAAAGCGTTGTAATCAAAGTTGCGCTGATAGGCTTCTCGGCTGGTGTAGTAGATGTTTTGCACATCGACCAGAATGGTCACACTGCTCATCGAAATACTCGTTAAAGAGAAAAAGCCACGCTAACTGGCAATGTAGCGTGGCGCAAGCTTTTTAAGGGCGCGCTGCGGCTAATGCCGATAACACTGAGGCAGACAACAGCCGGAGTGCCGAAGCCTGTTCAGCCCGGTTTCACAACAAAATCCCGTGCTCCTAACTCTTTTGCTAAAGCACGTAAGGCGCTTTGCTGTTTTACCGGCTGATACGCAAAACAACTGACATACAAGCCAGCGTCACTGGCGGTATGAATAAACTGGCAAACCTCACTAAAGCCATGCTGTTTTGGCTGAACAAGCTGCTGATAAGCGGGCGGATTGGTGGCCGGTAAAAAAATCTCGATGCGCTCAACTTCAAGATCGATTAATTGCTGACAAAGCTCTACAGCCATGTCTGCCGCGACCAAACCATAGCTCACCAACGTGATCGGTACGCCATGGCGTTGCTGTTTAAAAGCCGGTATCACCTGTTTTAATAAATCGAGCTGTAATAACGGATCACCAATACCCGCTATTGCCATCCCCTGCAGCTCAAACTCGGTAGAGGCTTGCTGCTCATAACCGGCAACATAAGCCTGCTCTGCAGCATCAAGCAGTTGCTCAGCCGTTGGCGCAGCAGCCAGTTGCGTTAATAAGGTGCGGTTATCGCCAAATGTTAATAACGACTGTGCTGCTGGAAGTTCACTGCCACATTGCAGGGTTAAACGCTGATCATCAAAATATCGAAAAGGGCTGGCACTCATAGTGTCTCCTGCATACCGCTAAATAGAGCAAACAGCATGACAAAATGCCGCCACCATCGCAAGGCAGTTATAACTTACGGCTGAAAGCCTACATGACAAAAGGGGCGATATCATGCTAAAAGCTAAGCAACAAACCGCCATTTTATAGCCATTGGAGTGATCTGTGAGCACATTAACCCAGCTAGCCTTAATACTTTTTTGTTTACTGCTGTTCCCCGTACCAGCAGCCAGTGCGCAAGACAGTGATTTGCGCTATCAGCCAGAACAACAGATCTTGCCAACGCTAACGGTATTGGAGCAAAAAGCCTTAGCTGAAAACAAATTGTTACTCGTTGCGTTGGGTGCCAGCTGGTGTCATGACAGTGTGGCGTTACTGGAACGCTTTGCCGAGCCGACCTTAGCTGCCGCCTTAGCCGAACGGTTTGAAATAGTGTTGGTTGATGTCGCTTATTTACAATATGGCCAAGCCACCACCACGCGCTATCAGCTACCCCTTTATTACGGCACGCCGACAGTGATGATTATTGACCCCAGTAATCGCCAGCTATTGAATAAACCCTATTTAATGCAGTGGACCAATGCCGCCTCTTTTGATGAAGCTGCCTACCAGCAGTATTTTTTAACCACTCAATTTAAACAACAATTTGCCCAAACACAGCAATCTGCGATAACTGAGGCCTTGCAGCAACAAATTCGTGATTTTGAAGAGCAACAAGCGGCCACCTTAGCAATAGGTTATCAGCACTTAAGCCCTTTATTACTGGCCTATGAGACCGATCCGCTGGCCGATCGCGCGACGTTTAACGCGGTATGGAATGAGGTGAAAAAGTTTCGCAGTCAGATTATTGCCGATGTGCTAGCGCTACAACAAGCGGCGATGCTTGATACTAGCTCGCCTTTAAAGATACCAAGCTATAACGAATTTAGTTTTCTAAAACCGGCCGAAGCGGACAAAGAATAAAAAATCACGTTGTGTTGCGCTATGGTGCAACAATCACTGGCACTAACACTTCATTGCGCCGCATAAACCAAGGCATTAATGGCGGGTTATAACGAGCCCAAGACGGCTCACCCGCTACTTGGTATCCCTTGTCGTTGATCCATTGCATCAATTTCTCTTTGTGGCGCAAATAGCCCTTTTCACTCCAAAAACCAGAATAAGTGATAGCGGCCATGCGTTGTGCTGGCACTTGCCGAATTTTTACCAGCGGATCACGCGGCTCTGGAATGGTTTCAAGCGTAAACTCTGCTGGCATCATAAAACTGACTAACCAACGCCCGGCTTGCTGTTGCTGGCCGACCGGTGTGGTCATATCAATTTTTTGCCCTTCTGCAGCTTGACCAACCGGTGTGGTCATAGCAATGTCTTGCCGAGCGGCATTATTACCCGAAATATATTTAAACAAACGCTGAAACGCGACATTACCGGCTTCATCAAACTCGGCTGCAACGGCGGTTTCTGCCACAATATGCGGCTCGTACAAACGCAGCTCAAAATCGCGCTCAGACACTTCAACCGCATATTTTGCCTCTTCGATAGCCAACGCTTTAGCCGCGAAAAGCGACAACAGTAATAACAGAGTTGTTCTTAATAATGTCATGTTAAATATCCTTAGATTGAACGCGCATTAACTGGGAAACGTAAACGCTGCATGCGGTTGTTAGGGCTATCAACGCGCTTAAGCCACAATACGATCAATCTCACGGCGGTTTTATTTATTAAAAACGAGAGGGGTTACTCAGTATCATGGCCTCGGCATAACAACGCTTGATGAAACAATACTTTTACTGAAGGATAACAGGCAGTCTAAACAGTGTCGTGATTGCAGCAGGCGCTGCTGAAACGCCCTACTGCAGCAGATAGGTAGATAGGTAGATAAGTAGATAAAGGCAGTAGGGCCAACACCGCGCCCTGCTGCACATTTTAAAGCTAAGGCTTATTCTACCATTAAGGTGCGCACAGCCGGTTTATCCGTAAACGGTTTGATACCTAATTTAGGATAAACTTCGCTTGGGTAATAAAACACGCCGCCGCGAGATACTAAACTAATTGTTTTAATCGCTTTAAAATCGACGGTGGGATCATTCGGCACTAAGAAGAAGTCGGCTAATTTACCCGCTTCAATACTGCCAAGCTCAGTATGCCCCATATATTTGGCCATATCGTAACTGGCTAATTTCAGCAGTTCGGCAGGGCTAAAGCCAAGCTGTTGATACAGTTCTAGTTCACGGTGCAGTGTAAAAGCACCACCTAAATCAGTACCGGGCACTATAAAAATGCCTTTTTCGCGCATCATGGTTAATGTTTTAACAATTTGCTCGTAAGCACCGCGATAAGCCGCATCTTGTTCAGGGCTTGTCACCTGCACCATCGACACCTTGGCACTGCGCTGCACACCCGGTGGCATGTTATCAATATAATCTAACACCGCACGCTGTGTTTCACCGTTGCGCGATAACAACAAACGCTCGTGAATAGCTAACGTGGGCTCCATCGCAACGTTATTATCACGCATCAGCTGCAAGGTATACTGCACAGGCTCACTGTTTAAATCCAGCGCGGGTAAGCGGTCTAAGGCAGTTAAGCGCAGCAAGGTGCGCGTATCTTCATCTGGCTGTAACACCCAACCGAGCATCACTTGGTTGATATGCGTCAGCTCATGATAACCGGCTTTGATCATGGCATTGGCATTAGAAAACGCGGGTACGTGACCTGACACGCGCATACCGCGCGCTTTGGCAAGTTCGGCCATCGCCGGTACCCACTCACCTTTCATACTGTTATAAATTTTGATACCCGGAAAACCGTTATCGGCATAGGTTTGCACTGCGGCTAAAGCCTGCGCTTCGGTTTCAACTAAAATACCGTTGTTATTGTTGGTGGGGCTTTTACCTTCAATCATGCCATAGCGGGAAATGCGCGGCCCAGCCAAAATACCGGCATCAATTTTACCGATTAACTCACCCAGTACCTCTAACGAGTTACCCATGTCACGAATTGACGTAACACCCGCTAATACATTCATTAAACCATCATCATCGCCAACATGGCCATGCATATCATATAAACCGGGTAACAAGCTGCCGCCATTACCGGCAATTTCGGTTTCACCCGGTTGTGTGGCTTCCTCTAACGGGGCAATGCGCTCAATGCGACCGTCTTTAACTAATACCGATACCGGCTCAGATAAAGCGAGTTGCTCTGGTTGAAATACCCGCACATTGCGAATACGCACGACGCCATCGTAACGATGGGCAAACTCTGCCTGAATGGCTTCAAAGCGTTGGGTAGAATAATTCGCAGAGCGCTGACGCAGCTGCGCTTCTTCTGCTTCAAAACCTTCACGGATCACAATAAAACGCGGGTTAATAAAGGCAAAAAACCCCAGTTTCTCATCGAGCACTAAATAATCGGGATCTAAATCTGCACCCGATAAGGCATAAGTGCTTACTGTTAATTCGCTGCCGTTATTCTCAACAACCAGGCTTTCCAGCTTTTCTATTGATAATTGCCCTGCAGGTAAGGCCGGTAACATTTTGGCTGGGGTATCTAATAACGCCTTGGCCATAATATAGGCACTATAAGGGCTGCTATTTTGTGGCACATACAAGGCCATACCCGGCACAGTTTTTTGATCAGCACCGGTGGCATCTTGCCAACTAACTTGCTCGGCAGAGCGCTGCATCTGCTCGCTGATATTATTACCAAAGGTGGTATTACCCTTAATTTGCCATGCCGTAGGTAACCCCTGCGCATCTAAACTGAGGATCTCTTTTGAGGCAGGGCCACGACCATTGCTTTTATAATCATAATCAATACTGATCTGACTACCGGCAGTCATAACATGCAAATGCCCAACACGGTTGCCATTTAACATCACCGTATAATTATCTTCGCTGGGTGTTTCGCTAATCGAGGTTGGCGCCGGTTTGGAGCAGCCAAACAGCATGCCCAACATGACACTACATAACAATAATCGCATTTCAGCTCTCCTTTGAGGCTTTTAAAAGACTGATGGGCTGCAACTCATCTGGATAAGTGTGCAACGGGCATACAAGCTGGTAAGTGTATTTAAACGCTGTGCTGCAAGCCCCTTGGCGGTGGTAACGCTTCTGCTAACACAGCTGCTTAAAATGAGTCTATCCTGCACTGCGCCAAACACCAATGGCTGCGCGGCTAGTGCACTTCATTAAAAGACAATTGGTAGAAATGTGCTTGTACCACAACAATTTGTGCGCTTTTTTATCGATTGCTTGGCTAGCGCAAACTGTTAAGCACGCTATTTAGTGACCCAAGCTATCTTCACTGCGCTGCCAGATGAGCGTAAATGCCTATTTTATGACACCCATTTCGCTAATTGTTTATTGTGCGCCGCACTGAGCAACACTAAAGCCATAATAGCCCCAAGTAAGGCCAAGCCCATATCCGATTGCGTATCCCAAACATAACCCTGAGTACCTAAAAAGGCTTCAGCGTCTTCACCCGAAAGCAGCGCTACCCACCATTCAATCAATTCGTAAAAGGCACTAAACGCTAAACAAATTGCAATAATAATAGTGTTACGCCAAGCGTCGCCATTGACTACCGCTTTACGAATTAAAATTTCTCTTGCCAGCAAGGCCGGTACAAAGCCCTGAAAGAAATGCCCCACTTTGTCGTAATTATTGCGCTCTGCGCCAAACAAACCATCGAAAAAAGGCACTTCTGCATAGGTGTAATGCCCACCAATCATCAGCACAATGCAGTGCAGTAAAATAAAAAAGTACAGTAATGGCGTCAGCCGAAACGATTGATAGGTAGTAATAAGCAACACCAAACCGATGATCGCCGGAGCCACCTCCAATAGCCAAGTAAACTGATCTTTAGGCGTAATGCCCGACCAAATGAATACTGCGCTAAAAATACTCAGCCAAAGATACTTAATTTTTATCACTCCTTATTATGTTAAGCCGCTAAACACCTGTCGTTGGCATAATGGCCATTTACCGCCAACGCCTTAGGACACTTTAATTGACGCTAAAATCTTCTGCTCACCTTTTAATACGTGCTGTACCGATGGCAAAGCTTTGATCCGTAAGTAAAGCGAATGGAGCTTTGGAAAACGCTCTGCATCCAGCGTTTCACCGCCATGCTCCATATTGATCAGCTGACAGGTAAAGGCTAAATCCGCCAGCGTTAAGCTATCGCCGGCAAAGAATGGCGACTCGCCGAGCGTTTGTTCAAGATAAACAAAGTGCTTAGGTAAAGTGTCAGTGAGTGCCTGCTGCACCGCGGCTTCATCAACCGGCTTTTGCTTGCTGGGGTTTAACACGCGTTGTTGAAATACCGTAAAGGTGCTGAGCGGCGCTAACTCATAGTCAGCATACTTTTCCAGCCAGCGTACTTTGGCTCGCTGCTCGGCGCTGTGCCCCATTAATGGCAGGCTATCGGGGTATTTGTCTTCCAGGTATTGGCAGATCACGCTAGAGTCCGCTAACACAATATCACCATCTTTTAAGGCGGGTATGCGCCGTAGCGGGTTAAAGTCAGCAAACCACTGCGGTGACTCAAAAGGTAAAACAATTTCAAGTTTATAGTCTAAGGCTTTCTCAGCTAGGCAAAGCCTTAGCTTACGAACAAAAGGTGAAAGTGGCACACCATAAACAATCAAACTCATGATTATTCCTTATCAAGAACAGTATTTTGGGTGGCGTATTAACCCTGTAACCATTTTTAACGCGGGTTACCACCTATTGAACAATCAAAAATGCCTCATTCTTGCACTGCATAACTGATTGCACGACAAACAACGCGCGTGTTTTTTATAAAATATCATTAGCGATGGCTCTGTGCATAACTCAAAAAGTCAATTTCAGACAGTGGCTTACTAAAGTAAAAGCCCTGATAAACCTTAGCGCCAAGTTCATTGAGAAGGCTGACTTGCGCAATAGACTCCACCCCCTCAATAACCAAATCTAAATTCAGTTTCTGAGTAATCTTAATGATTGCCTCAAGGATCACCTCATTACGCCGGTCTTCGACAATATCATCAATGAAGGTCTTATCAATTTTAATTTCATTTATAGGTAGCAGCTTTAAATAATTTAATGACGAGAAGCCAGAACCAAAGTCATCTAACGAGAAAGTCACGCCAAATTCTTTTAATATAGTCATTTTCAACATCGACTCGTCAAGATTTTGAATCACCGTGTTTTCAGTAATTTCCAATACTAAACTTGCCGCTGCATCCATCAAACCATTAAATTCGTTCAATAAAAAGCTAAATCGTTCCACAAAACGTTCATGGTTGAATTGAACTGGGCTAATGTTAATCGATAATTTAAATTCTGATGGAATGATTAAATGTGACCAAGACTTGATGCTCTTTATTGCTTCAGTTAATACCCACTCCCCCATTGGTACGATTAACCCCGTATCTTCAGCCAACGGAATAAACTCTGCGGGAGAAATGATCCCCTGGGTGGGATGGCGCCATCGAATCAACGCTTCAGCACCCACTAGCTGGTTATTGCAGTTAACTTTGGGTTGATAAACAAGGAAAAATTCATTCCTACTAAGCCCCTTGCGCATATCTGTTTCAAGTTGATTACGGCGCACTAGGTCTAATTGCAATGATTCATTAAAGAAGCTGTATCTATTTTTACCACACGATTTTGCATAATACAGTGCTAAATCCGCTTGTTTAAGTAGTTCAAACTTATTGCTGGCCGTATCATTGAAAAGGGTAATACCAATGCTGGAAGTAATATAGAACTCATGGTTTTTACAGAAAAATGGCTGTTTAAAGAGCTCACGAATTTTTTTCCCTAAATTTTCAGCGTTTCTGTAGGCTGTTTCAGGAGTGACACCGATATCTTCTGCCAGTATCAAAAATTCATCACCGCCGAATCTCGCAATCATATTGACGTTCGATAGGCTATTACTCAGTCGCTTAGCGATATTTCCTAACAATAAATCGCCTATGTCGTGGCCAGAGGTATCGTTTACCACTTTAAAATCGTCTAGGTCGATAAACAGCAAAGCATTTAATGCTGAGGGTTTTGAATTTAGGATCAGTTTTTTCAACCCTTTATTAAACGCCGCACGATTCGGAAGCTGGGTTAACTCATCTGTAAATGCCAGGCTATATATTTTCTCTTGAGCACTCTTTTTTTCATCAATATTAGCTTGAATACCTGCTGCTCTGATCACTTCATGATGTTCATTGGCAATAAAGCGGCCTTTTGACCACAACCAATGAATGCTACCATCGGGCCAGCGACACCTAAACTCGACGTCATAATCCCCCCCTATTCGCATGGCTTCGTTAAATACTTGGTCAACTCTACGTTTATCTTCTTCAATAATATGCGAAAGAAAGGTTTCATAGCTCCAGTTTTCCTGCATAGTCAAATGACCAAACAAGTTATCATGTCTAAGTGAACGCTTAGTTTCATTCGTTTTTAAATCAAGATCCCAATAACCAAGCCCGGCTGACTCTAAAACGAAATCTAAACTTGCCTCTCTTTCACTGGCAATTTCTCGTGTTTTTTTATACCGCGTTGTCTCAAACGAATGCCCAATATAATATTGGCATTGCTCACCATTGATTGATAAGGGGGTTAAATTTAACTCTATCCAATATTCCTGTCCGGACTTGGTATAGTTAAGTAATTCACCATTAAAGGGCACTTCATTTTTTATCGCGTTGCGAATTTGCGTGATGACGTCTGGGGATGTATCCACGCCCTGCAAAATAGAGGGCTTTTTACACAAAACCTCATGGGGTTCATAACCAGTAACACGGGAAAAAGCCGCATTCACATAGAGTATTTTTAAGCCCTCTTTATCCAGGTTTGGATTATTGGTAATAATAATAATTTGATCTAAGAGACTGAAACTTTTTTCCATTATGGCAATAAGTTCTTGTGGCGCTAATTTCAAACAACTCGACAAACTTAATTCCATAACATGGTCAACTTTTAGGTTATTGCTTTATTAAACAATTCAAGACAATCATAGCTTAAAACGGAGATTAAAGCTGGTTTACGCCAACACCGTAGCATTTTTACTGGCAATTATGAAAATGCGCTGTGATTGGCTAGACTAGCGCAGCGCATTTAGAGAGAGCGACATGTCAATATCAAGTTTTTTTAACTTTATATGGCGTGACTCATAAGCTTTATAACCGCAGCTAGCCATATTTGCTGAACAAACTATGGCTAAAAAGCATCAAGCACAATGATGCTTATCTGTAGTTAAGCTTTTTTAAGCCTCTAAAATCACCTCAAAGCCACCATAAATTAACCGTTTACCATCAAACGGCATGGGGTTTTGCTCTGGCTGCATACGTGGATCCGTCATAATGGCAGCCCAGCCTGCTTCTCGTGCCGCTTTCGATGGCCATACCACTGACGAAAACACCACAGTTTCATTGTCTTGGCACTGAACGGCTTTTAAAAAAGACGTTTGCTCACCATCAGGCACACTCTCACCCCAAGACTCGGTAATACTCAAGGCACCATGTTCTTTAAATACCACCGCAGATAATTTGGCATGTTCAATGTATTTTTCTTTATTTGCGGTAGGCACCGCCGCCACAAAACCATCAACGTAAGCCATCTCGTTCACCTTTATTTCAATGATTAAAAGTTACATGCTTGATAGTAGTCTAAACATCCGTTTTTCGGCGACTTTGTTGTGGCTTAACTAATAGGAGTTTCGCTAGGCTCCTCTTTTGCTTTTGGTAACAAGCTGCAAATTGCTTTGTGATGCAGAAAAAGAATTGGAATAATTCAATTTTATCAGTGCTTTAGACGTTAGATCTTTAGGTATGTAAAAACGTGAGAGATCCTGAGCTATAATTTGATCTGTACCAGTACACTTTACCACACACTGTTGCTGGTCTGGGTTAAGCTTTTGCTTGTTTCCGTTGATTGCACAATATATTGCCAACGCTTACTTTATTGGCTTAGATATAATAGGCTGTCGTTAAAAGAGGGTTGGCCATTATTGGCTATCTTGCCAGCACAGCTTGTATGCCTCACCCCAATAACGTTGAGTAAGAATGGATCACCGTCATTACCTATGAACCGCTGCCAAATGCTCTTAAGAGCAACTTTTGTCGTTGTATTGTGTTTGTGGTCACTTTTAGCGATCGCAGATACCGCACTAACTGACACTGAAATTGCGCTTGTCAATGAGCGTTTATTTTTACTTGATGACCCAAAATCCAGCTTAACGCCGCAGCAAGCTTTTGCAGCATACAAACGCGATGAATTTACTCACAATACTCAAAATAAAGTGAGCTTCGGTTTTACCCAAAGCACAATCTGGGCGGTATTACCTGTTGAAAATGTCACTGATGCGCCTTTGCACAGCGTGATAAAAATTGATAATGCCTGGTTAGATAATATTGATCTGTATTTTTTTACTGCCGACACATTGATTCACCAGGTGTCTACAGGCGATAACGTGCCTTTTTCAGAACGCTCACGCCAAGATCGCATGCCCTCGGTTGCGCATGAATTTCCGCTGGGCACGTCTCATGTGCTTTTTCAAATTAACTCTGAAGACCCTCTGACCATTCCTATCTATATCGGCAGCGAAATGGCAATGGCCAAGGCTTTAACCAAAAATGCATATATTTATGGTGCGTTGTATGGTGGCTTACTGATTCTGCTGATATACAACTTAGCATTGTATTTTCACTTAAGAGAAATCAGATATTTACTTTACCCCATCTACCTGTTTGCCTTTACTGCATTTAATTTCACTTATACCGGACATGGTTTTTGGCTGCTTTGGTCTGGATCGGTCAGCCTGCAGCAGTGGTTAATGCCAAGCCTCATGTTTTGCTATTTGATCTCAGCAGTCATGTTTACTATTGGCTTTTTGAATACACGGACTTTTTTACCCGCTTTGTATGCCTACAGGCAGCGCATCTATGCCAGTTTACTAGTAATAGCGGGGCTGATATTTTTGTCTGGTGATCGCGCATTTATCATCATGATCCAGTTGATTATGCTAACCATCCTATCGGTTTGGATGCTCGTGGTTGGATGCCTGGCCTACAAAAATAACGATCCGCTAGCCAAGTTTTTTATCCCCGCAATCATTATGGGAACCGGCGGTGCAACCATTTCTAGTTTTGCCACTTGGGGCATTATTCCTTATTCGCAATGGGCGTTTCGAGGGATAGAAATAGGCATGCTATTAGAGATGTCATTGTTGTCTATATCTCTTGGGTTTAATTTTAAGTTAGCGCAAGACGCTCGAATAGTCGCAGAAAGAAATGCCCTGCATGATCCGCTCACCAACTTGTATAACCGCCGAGCATTTTCAAAGCTTGTTTACCCGAGCTGGGAGTTGGGTAAAAGGCACAATAATCCAATGTGCATCATGTTGATGGATTTAGATTGGTTTAAACGAATTAATGATCGATTTGGTCATACCGCAGGCGACAGCGTGCTAAAAGCGGTGGCTAAAGAAATTAAAAGTCGCCTACGTGATTCTGATATCCCATTGCGCTGGGGAGGCGAAGAATTTTTAATATTTTTACCCAATACTAATAGTGATCAGGCGCAACAACTCGCCAATGGTCTGCGAGCGCAAATTGAAAAAATTAACCTGAACAACATAGGCAATGTGACGATAAGTATTGGCGTGGTAAGTGCCACTCCAAATCAAATTGATCTGGATAAATTAATTACTTTGGCTGATGAGGCACTGTACTCGGCCAAAGAGAAAGGCCGAAATACCGTGGTTGTAACAAGTTACAACACACCTGTTGCCGATTAGCCGCACTTTGCATCATTCATCTTGATGCCTTTTAGGGCTAGAGCTTCAGCTATGTTAAGTTAAGCCCCTTAACGACACGGCTATAGGTTTTTACGACATGGTTCAAAGAGTAAGTTAAAAATAGCACGCGTTGAGTCAGGTTTCTCTAAATGATACAACTGGCGCATTGAGCATAAAAAAAAACCGCGGCCTTGTAGCAGCGGTTTATGTAATGGCGCAATCCAGACAAGGTGTACCTTAGCACTAAGATTGCGTCAGCCGATCCGAAAACTTAGGCAGATAATTTATCTAACTCGGCTTTTAAGTAATGTGCCAGCTCAAGCATGCCAAATTGCCCCGCTTTGGCCTCAGCGTCTGAATTATAATTGGTGTTGGTATTTACATCATAGGCATAGCTGTTGCCATCAGCATCTTGAATGGCCTCGATACCCGCAACGTCAATGCCATTCGCTTTTAAAAAAGCTTCATACTGCTCAATAAAGGCGGGCCGATAATCTTGCAGTATGTCAAATTTCGCTTTGGGCTGTGCCGGTTTTTCATCCGTTGGGCAGAACATATCACCTATTGAGCAGGCATCGGCTGGGCAAAGCTCAAACCCTTCAGAGGTATCCACTTTCACACCATACAAAAACTTACCACCAATAAACTCATGCCGGATGATAAAGGGTTCGGTCGCTTTAATATATTGTTGAATAAGGGTAATGCCATCCACCGGCGCATCAAAATTCGGACCATCAAGATACTCTTGCAGTGCCTGTACCGAGTGAAATAATTGCACACCTTGCCCTTTGCCCGCACGGTTATGCTTGGTAATAAATGAGCCCATGCCTAACGAGCTTGCGGCGGCGATGATGTGTTTTTTGCCTACCGCAGCAATGGTTTTTGGCGTGGCGATACCGGCTTTTTCTAAAGCCAAGTATTGATGTACTTTACTGATCTCTAAACGCAATGCGCCACTGCCGTTGATCACTTTACGGCCATGAAATTCCAGCCAAGCGATTACTGCGCCAGCCAGTTCAGGGGCAAACCGGTGATCACGGGTATGGGAAGAAGCACTCATACGATTATAAAAAACACCCTCGGGTGGCTCACTGGCTAAATCGATGATGCCTTCATCTAAATGCCATAGCTCATAAGGGTAATTCAATTCATCGAGTCGATTTTGTAAATGCACGGTCCATTCATTGTTTTCATGTAACACGTAAATCTTGCTCATGATAGCTTGCCCTTAATGACTAAGTTGAGAGTGTGCTGGCTGTCGCCTAAACGTGATAAATAACGCAGCGGTAATCTGCGATGCCTTAACGCTGACTGAGAAATGGCCCAATCAGCTTGCATCGATAACACGTACGCCAAAGCCGATTAAAATGTGATGTCGTTACTCTGTGCAACTGCAGCATTCATTTTGCGTTACACGTTATCAATAGCCAGCGTTGAAAATACGCGTTGACTGACCATTTTAGCGATAAAAAAGCCCTCAAACTTGAGGGCTTCCATTATTACCGATCACACGAGAAAGATCAGCAACCTCTTTTTTATCAATAACTTACCTGTAATCTTCCGGGCTTGGGCATGAACACATTAGGTTACGGTCGCCGTACACGTCATCAATACGGGTCACCGTTGGCCAAAATTTGTTTTCTGCCACAAACTTCACTGGGAAGGCAGCATATTGACGCTCGTAAGCGCGATCCCATGCTGGGTCGAAGATATCTTCCATACTGTGTGGTGCGAAGGCTAATGGGTTGTTATCAACAGTCCATTCGCCTGCTTCCACTTTGGCAATTTCCGCACGAATGGTGATCATCGCTTCAATAAACTTATCCAGCTCGGCTTTGCTTTCTGATTCTGTGGGTTCAATCATCAGCGTGCCGGCTACCGGGAAGCTCATCGTTGGTGAGTGATAACCGAAGTCCATTAAGCGTTTAGCAATGTCCATTTCGGTAATACCGCTGGCTTCTTTTAATGGCCGAATGTCGATAATACATTCGTGCGCCACGTGGCCTTTAGTACCTACATACAACACTGGGAAGTGTGAGTTTAATTTCTTGGCTACGTAGTTAGCGTTTAAAATCGCGTACTCGGTAGCTTGTTTTAAACCTTCACTGCCCATCATGGCAATGTACATCCAGCTGATTGGCAGAATACCCGCACTACCAAAAGGTGCTGCCGCTACCGCACCGTTGCTGCTGCCGGTGTTGTCAATTTTGACAATACTGTGATTCGGTAAGAACGGTGCTAAATGGCTTTTTACACCAATAGGCCCCATACCCGGGCCGCCACCACCGTGTGGAATACAGAAGGTTTTGTGCAGGTTTAAGTGCGACACGTCTGAGCCGATAAAGCCGGGTGAGGTTAAGCCGACTTGCGCGTTCATATTGGCGCCGTCCATGTATACTTGGCCACCATAAGAGTGCACCACGTCACAAAGCTCAGCGATGGTTTCTTCAAATACACCGTGTGTTGACGGGTAAGTCACCATGATGGCGGCTAAACGATCGCCCACTTCCGCCGCTTTCGCTTTTAAATCAGCCATATCGATGTTGCCTGATTTATCACAATCTACCAGTACAACTTCGTAACTGGTCATGGCTGCTGTCGCTGGGTTAGTACCGTGCGCCGATACTGGGATTAAACAGATATTACGGTGACCTTCACCACGGCTTTCGTGATATTTACGAATAGCGACCATACCGGCGTATTCGCCCTGCGCACCCGAGTTTGGCTGCATAGAAATATCGTCATAACCGGTGATGTTAACTAACCAACGGCCTAACTCGCCAATCATCTCGTAGTAACCATCGGCTTGATCGCGCGGTACGAACGGGTGTAAAGACGCAAACTCTGGCCACGTAATCGGGATCATCTCAGCAGTTGCGTTTAACTTCATGGTGCAAGAACCTAGGCTGATCATTGAGTGGTTCAGTGCTAAATCTTTGTTTTCTAACTTTTTGATATAACGCAGCATTTCTGTTTCAGAGTGATACTGGTTAAATACCGGGTGCGTTAAAACCGCACTGGTACGTGCTAAATCGGCAGGGATAGAAGTTGAACCCTCAGCCACAATAGCGGCATCTAAGGCTTGAACATCTAAGCCATGACCGTTGCCTAATACGATATCAAACAGCTCAGCAATATCAGCGGCTTTGGTGGCTTCGTTAAAGCTCACGGCTAAACAATCGGCCATGTCCGTGCGTAAGTTTACACCCGCAGCTAAAGCACGGGCGATAACGGCAGCACGATCCGCAACGGTAAAGCTTACTGTATCAAACCAATGGTGATTAACTAACTTAACACCCTTAGCTTTAACACCGGCAGCAAAGATATCGGCACTGCGATGAATACGCTCAGCAATGTCTTTTAAGCCTTGTGGACCGTGATATACCGCATAGAATGACGCCATATTGGCCAGTAATACTTGCGCGGTACAGATGTTCGAGTTGGCTTTTTCGCGGCGGATATGCTGCTCGCGGGTTTGCATGGCCATACGCAGGGCTTGATTACCACGGCGATCTTTTGATACACCGATAATGCGACCTGGCATAGAGCGCTTATAGGCATCGCGGGTGGCAAAGAAAGCCGCGTGTGGGCCGCCGTAGCACATAGGCACACCAAAACGTTGCATAGAACCTAGCACCACGTCAGCACCTAATTCACCTGGCGCTTTTAACAACATCAATGCCATAGGATCGGTAGCCACGGCAACCACTGCTTTTTTCGCCTGAATAGCAGCAATTAAAGCGCTGTCATCACGAATATCACCGCGTGTATTTGGGTACTGTAACAAAGCACCAAACACATCTAAATCTGTCGCTTCGCTAGCGTTACCAACGATAATGTCAAAACCAAACATTTCCGCGCGGGTTTTTACCACGTCGATAGTTTGTGGATGTACGTCGTCAGCAATAAAGTAAGTATTTGATTTGCTCTTAGCAACACGCTTGGCTAACGCCATGGCTTCTGCTGCGGCAGTGGCTTCATCTAACAATGAAGCGCTGGCTAATTCCATACCCGTTAGATCTAACGATAGCTGCTGGAAATTTAATAAAGACTCTAAACGGCCTTGAGCAATTTCAGGCTGGTAAGGCGTGTAAGCCGTGTACCAACCCGGGTTTTCTAATACGTTACGCAGAATAACGTTTGGCGTTAATGTCGGGTGATACCCCATACCAATGTATGATTTATACATTTTGTTTTTTGACGCAGCGGCTTTTAAAAAGCTTAGAGCATCGGCTTCAGTGCGGCTGTCACCAATAGATAACGGCTCAGGTAAGCGGATGCTCGCTGGCACGGTTTCAGCAATTAACTGCTCTAGGCTGTCAACGCCCAGTTCTTGCAGCATGGCTGCCGTTTCGGCACTGTCTGGGCCGATATGGCGCTGAATAAATTCATCGTGTTTAGCGAGTTGCGTCAGGGTTTTAACAGCGGTATGGGTCATGCTTAATTCCTGGTATTGGTGCAGCGGTTGTCACAGCGGGCGCAAAGCAGTTAAGGTGTAAGCTGCTACGCCAGCTGACATAAAAAATGCGAGTGTGCGAACTCGGTTGCTTACGCAGTGTAAGCTCAAATAGATTGATCCAAATAAGCACAGCACACTTTGCGGTTTTCGCTATCAGCCGTTTTTCTTTACAGGCGTTGTCATTAATAATGAACAGCCGCGGGTGAAACGTTAAACAACCAATACAGCATCATCATGAAATAGATACTGTATTGCTTGGTGGCCAACAGCTAAAACAGCCGATATTACTCTTCGATAGCGCTCTGGTAACCCGCAGCGTCTAACAAACTGGCTAATTGGGCTTCATCAGCAATCTTAATTTTAAACATCCAACCCTCAGCGTATGGGCTGCTGTTTACCAATTCTGGTGAGTCCGCTAAGGCTTCGTTAACCGCAATAACTTCACCGGCTACGGGGGCGTAGATGTCAGAAGCGGCTTTAACCGATTCAGCAACAGCGCAATCGCCGCCTTGTTCTACAGTGTCACCCACTTCTGGTAATTCAACAAACACCATATCGCCTAACAGATCTTGAGCATGCTCAGTAATACCTACAGTGTAAACACCGTCACCGTCTGCTCGCAGCCATTCGTGACTAGATGCATATTTTAAATTCGCAGGGATGTTGCTCATGTTATTTTCCTTAGCTGTTTTATGTTGTAGTTCGGTGTAAATTAGTGCGCAGTTTGCGGCTTAAACGAGTTTTTTTCCTGCGCGGACAAAGGCCGGCTTGATCACTTTAACCGCAACCATTTTGCCACGAATATCCACTTCAGCCGTATCGGTAGTCGCAGCAGGTACGCGCGCCATCGCAATACTAAAACCTAGTGTAGGTGAAAAAGTCCCTGAAGTAATCACGCCTTCGCCTGCTGGGGTAACTACGCGCTGACCATGACGTAACACGCCTTTTTGTTCCATCACTAAACCCACCAACTTCTCAGTACCTGCCGCTTTAGCTTGCGTAAGCGCTGCACGACCAATAAAATCACGCTCAGCCGGTTCCCAGGCGATAGTCCAACCCATGTTAGCGGCTAATGGCGATACGCTTTCATCCATATCTTGGCCATATAAGTTCATGCCGGCTTCTAAACGTAATGTATCGCGCGCACCTAAACCACAGGGTTTTACGCCAGCATCCACTAAACGCTGCCATAAATCGGCCGCTTGCTCGTTTGGCAGGGCAATTTCATAACCGTCTTCGCCAGTGTAACCGGTGGTCGCAATAAACAAGTCGCCTGCTTGCACACCAAAGAAGGGTTTCATGCCGGCGACGGCAGCCAGTTGGTTTTCATTTAATAAGGTGGCAACTTTAGCTTTCGCATTTGGGCCTTGTACGGCAATCATCGCGAATTCTGGACGCTCTGTTACCGTCACGTCGAAGGCTTTGGCTTGCGCATTGATGTGCGCCAGATCTTTTTCGCGGGTGGCCGAATTAACCACTAAACGGAAGAAGTCTTCTTGCAGGAAATATACGATTAAATCGTCAATCACACCGCCGTCTGCATTCAACATGCCGGTGTATAAGGCTTTACCTGGCACGGTTAATTTGGCGACATCATTGGCGACTAAATAACGCAGGAAATTACGCGTGTTGGCACCGGTTATGTCAACTATGGTCATGTGCGACACATCAAACATGCCCGCGTATTGACGCACGGCGTGGTGTTCTTCGATCTGTGAGCCGTAGTTAATCGGCATATCCCAGCCAAAGAAATCGACCATCTTGGCACCGGCAGCGAGGTGGCTGGCGTGTAACACGGTTTTTTGAGCCATTATTTTTTTCCTACTTAATGTGAGGGTCAGCAGCAGAAAAACCATCGCAGCAAAAGGCTTTAAATTTCAGCCTGTTACGCAATAAGCCTGCAGCTTGGACTAAAAAATACTGCTGGATTATACCGCAAGGCCTCTTGGGTAAACAGCCCAATTTGGATTACTTTTTGTAATGAATCAAACCCACTTACCAAAAAATCTAAGGCAAAATTTAAGGCTCTTGTGAGATCCAAGCTCACTGAGCCGCCTTCCAAATGCGTGAGCCTGTTGCAGCTAGCGGCCTGTAGCGGGGTTTCTGGTGGATGGCTTATATCAATATGAAGAGGTTAGGTTTAATTTAGAACGGCATGTCTTTTGTTTGTATGATTGGAAGAACTCGTTTTGAGTTAAAATTGGAACGGGTTATCTGGCCCCGAAAGCTCAAGGCTCGAAGGGTAAAAACTACAGTTTAGTCAGCATAAACAAACGCAAATCTCTTTCCGAGCGCATAACAAAAAGAATATACACCTTTTCACTATCACACTTGTAAAAAACACGGCATGGGTTGACAACCAATTCACGATACTTGAGATGCGCTAGTTCTGGCGGAATACGCCCATACTCTGGAAAATCGGCTAAACGCTCCACTTTAGCGAAGACGGTTTGCACCCGTTGTTTCGCCGCAACTGCATTTTCAAGAGCAATGTATTCAGCAATATCATTCAGATCCGATAAAGCGGAGTCGCTCCAAACTATTTCAGCCATTTTGACATCTTGTCCTTAGCATCTTGATGGCTGATAACTTCACCATTAGCTAAAGCGCGCTCACCACGAGCAATACCTTCCAGGATTGCTAGACGATTTTGCATAAACGCATAATCGTCTACATCAATAAGATAAGCTGACGGTTTTCCATGTTCAGTGATCAGTACAGGCTCTTTCGTATCGTGCAGCTCGGCAAGGATCTTTGTTGCTTGACGCTTTAGTGATGTCACGAGTTCTACTTTCATCTGAGAGGCTCCAAAGAAACACTAAAGTGATACTATTCTATCACTATCAACATGGCAAGCTGAAAGCGGCAGCACCTAAACTCACTGCGAAGAATGCTTCACAGTTATCAGTGTTTCTCGGTATCTGGCCCCGAAGGGTTCTTTACCAAAGCTATCCAGCTAAGTGAATACCTCTAAGACTCTCCCCATTGCAGCGAGCCGGTTGAGCATCGCTGGCCAAGGTTTTAAGAAAACGGGGGGTTTGAGTGCGGCGACGAAGCATAGCGTCAGTGACGTTTTTGCCTTGGACAGCGCATGAGCAGCCGGGCTTTCGAGCGGAAGAGGGGCATTTTCTTTGGATACTTTCTTCTGGCGACGCAAAAGAAAGTATCTCGCCAACGGCGAAAACGTTAAGAGGCTTGGTATCTGCCCCCGTAGCTATATTAACTTTAACGCAGCAGACAGAAAAGGCAAAAAGCAAGACCTGACCCTTTAGTCCCTTTATTAGCCGCTTAGGCTAAGTCGCTTAAATAATGACCAAAAGTTTTGGGGCAAAAGAAGGATCATTCAACTAAGCGAATACTGCTCTGGCTTTAATTCCCCTTTGAGCGAGCCGACTGGTCATCGTTGTCCAAGGTTTTAAGAAAACGGGTGTTTGAGTGCGGCGACGGTAGCGCCGCGCGAGTTACGTTTTCGCCTTGGACAGCGCATGAGCAGTTGGGCTTTCGAGCGGAAGTGGGGTCGCATTTTCTTTGGATACTTTCTTTTGGCGACGCAAAAGAAAGTATCTCGCCAACGGCGAAAACGTTAAATTCTGAGAGCTTGGGAGAGCTCGGTATCTGACCTTGAAGGCTAACGGGGTTTCAATTAACTATTAACTGCTAGTCTTTGGTCTTTTTACTCGTTTTCAGCACTTCCTGCCGTTCCCGCTCATACTCTTCGTAAGTTAGAGGGATACTTCGCATACACTCATCATATTGGCTGACCGGTAATTGCTGACATTGCTGCTTTTTATTAAGCTGCAAATTCTGATAGACCGCTTTATTACTGCAACCAGCGAGCGCAAACAGCAATAGCAGTGAAATGAGTCGTGTTATGGATGGCTTCATTGGCTTTTACCTTATTTGATTGTTCAGCGCGGTGTATCGCAGAGGCTAGCAAACTAAGCCACTGCTTTTGCAGAAGTTGCTTAGGTTCTAGCTTACTAATTAGTACAGCTTTGGCAATAGCGCTTATGCTAACTGGCGTGAATAAAAGCGCTATAAGGCTGTATACGTTTGTTTTTCTAAGCCCTTTTCTTTAGCCGTACCCGGCTCATGTAAGCTAGCGCCATCAACACAAAAACCAAATGAGGTGAGGGCTTAATTTTTAAACTCGGTACTGTTGCCAAAGCCGCGGCCAACGTTGACAAGCGAACCTACAAAAAGCAAGGCCTGCCCCTGACATGAAGTTAAATGCGATAACCCCAAACCTAAACTACCCATTGCACCGATAACATGAGTATTAATACGATATACGGAAACGCCACTGTCGGTCGAATGGCTTGACGAGCATACTCTTGCATAAGGGATAGTCCGGTTAAACTGCCTTTTTGATATTCAGTATTAAACTGAAAAGCAAAGGCTTCAGCTTGCGCGGCAATAGCCTGCTCAACCTGAAATAGCCGAGCCTCGATGCGAGACTGAAAGGTTTTCCAAATGGCATCTTGTAGCCAAAGCACTGCCAACAGCAGCAAGATAAAAACATTCACCCCACTTGCCAGCTGTGCCACTAATACCACCGTAATGCTTAATAGTTTTATATAAAGAGAATGCTTCTCGTAGCTGTCAAACTGCTGTTGCAGTAAACACCACTCTGATTCAAATTCTGTTGTTTTCATGAATGCTCTCTAACATTGGCGAGCCATTTAACGATGACGTTACCGTGTTTTTGCTTTATCTGGCCAACCATAGGAAAACCACGCATAGAGTTTATAATTTGGCCTTAAAACAAAAAAGCGACTGTCTGAAAAGTCGCTTTAAAATCACATTTTTAAACGTATCGCCACAGCAGTATTAAACAAGCGGTCGAAACTTAGCCGCATCAATTATCGACCATAAGTGCGCTATGGCAGCGACAATAGCCGGGATCACCAACCAAAAGGTGGCATAACCCACAGCACAAATAACAAAAAACACGATAGCCGCTAAAATACGGCCTTGCACCAGCTGTCCTAACCCGGGGATAAACACATTACACAAGGCGGCGATAACGTTGCCACCTGAGCCCTGACCTGCCATAACGTACTCCTGACTAATGATATTTACTGTTGTTGAATTTATTGTTTTAACGCTGCAACAAACTGTTCGCTTTGCTTAATTGCAGTATTCATTTCAGCAATCAGTCGGTTAATGTCTTTTTGAATGGAATTAAACTCACCTTTTAACGCCCCAATCGCTTTGGCGTTTAGGTTATGCTTTAAATACAGGGTGTTATCTTGCAGTGAAGCCAGCACAGGCTGCATACTGTCTTCGGCGCGGCGCATGGTTTTCAGTAAACTGGTATATTGGCGCTTAGTAGCAGCCAGTTTGCGCGCGCTGTCGCGTTTCAGTTTGTCGTTGCTGTAAAGCTCCAGCTCATCTTGCCACTCGTCAAATAACGCATCGGCTACCGATTCGATACTGTCGATGCGTCCACTTACCTCTGCGGCGGCTTTGCTACAGGCTTGAAACTCACTGTCGGTCGCTTCATACATACGCTGTAAGTCGCCACCATCGAACTTTATTAAGCTGCTGAACTGTTCGAGCGCCGATTTAAACTGCTGCTGCGCCTCTTGCTGTGATTGCTGCGCTTCTTCTACCCGATCAACTAAAATATCGCGCTTATGCACGCCAACCTTTTCCATCGCCGAATAATAGGCGCTTTGACAGCCCGTTAAAGTAAAGAAAATGGGCAAAATTAACCACAGATAACGCATAAGATCAGTCCTTTGCAAAAACCAGACATCTGATAATAACCACTAAACGTGATTTGAACAAATCTTAAGTCTGCTTACTTTGGCGTAACGCCTTTAATTTCCTGACACAGCTGCATATCTGATTTGAAACGTTTTGCGGCTTCACAATGCAACGTTCAAGGCCTTACTCTTTTAGTTTGCACCCGAAAGAAAAGAAAGAGGCAAATAAACAGCTATTTTAGTCTATAGTTTAATTTCAAACTAAAAATTCAAACAACGGGATGGATTTATGTTAAAAAAGGTAAGCTTTCTGGCCCTTTTTTTGTTCGCGATAACCAGTTATTCGGCTAACGCATTACTAATAAAAGTTGATTTTACCTCTACCTCGACTGATATGTGGGGAAACACCACATCTGCATTTGACGTGACACAAGCAGGATTCGCAGCAAGCACCTTTAACTCACTGACTGATGCCATTATGACAGCCGTGCGAAATGATTTTTACAATAGTAGTCTTTATGGCTTTATCAGCAACGATAAACAATTAAATATTGATTTTGTAAAAGCAGCTGTAACTGACGATGTATCAGCTATCGATCCCAATCACTACACGATCCAAGTGGGTTCTCGTCTTTCTGGCCCCCACAATGGGTTTGGTGTGGCTTGTATTTCCTGTGTTTCAGGCCCTGGAGGCATTGCACGCTTTCCAACCACGATAAATAACATCTTTGGCTCTATTTTCTCCAACAATATTTTTTCTGCACTGACTTTAGCAGCCGGCGGAACTTGGGATATGAACGAGGCAGTTAATGCTATTGCCGGAACTTTATCGCATGAGATAGGCCATGGTTTGAATCAGTTCCATCCTAGCGGTCAACAAATAAACCCAGGCGAATCACTATGGGGCCTAATGGCTACAGGAGCGAGCCCCTCTTTAATGCCTAATGGCGAAAGACTTAAAGATAGAGCCTTTAGTAATGTGAATATGCAAGATTTAGTTAATAACCTTGGTTTAAGATCAGCAGCAGTATCAGAACCCCCTGCAATAATCTTGTTTTTCTCTGCCTGCTTAATAATGTTTTTCCAATTAAGAAAGAAAAATAATCAAGCTAGTTTAATGTGTTAATCACCACATCACTTGGGCTATTTAATTGAAATAGCCCCGTTTCTTTTTCTTTAGTAAGGAACCAAGTGCCTCTCATACCTACCTCAACTTTAATATCTTGGCTATTCAACATCCCATAAGGCCAATAATAGCCAACTGAAACTAATATAAATTCAGAGTTCGTATTTCCTTTGGTGATATTTTGAATTGCAAGAATAGCGACCTTTCGCGCGTACAAATCTTCTGAAAACTTTAGCGGTACTAAACTGACAACCTCAGCACTCACAATTAAAACAGCCTGCTGTTCGCGCTCTTCGATTGTTAGATAAAGCTCATCAGCGGCAATATTCCCGTTAAATATAATAAAAACAATGAGTAGCGTTCTCAATAGGTAAGGTACTTTCATTAATTCTCTCGTATGAATTTCATGCTCAAGCGCTATCGATAAAAGCTTGGCGAATTTAATTTGATAGCAAAACTGCATAACACATTAAAATAATTCAGTTTTTCTCAGAGCAGAAAATAGCGAGTTTTGGAAGTCAACTTAAACGGCTTCACTGACTATCTGCCCCCCATCAAGCTTTGACAGCGCCCTTAAGCTTTGGCGTAACGTCTTTAATTTCCTGACACAGCCGCATATCCGTTTTAAAACGTTTTGTGGCTTCACAATGCAACTTTTAAGCTCTGCCCTCGTGAGGGGTGTTAGCAAAGCGCCGACGCAGCGCCACTAACACTAACAACCAAAGTGCCGACAGGTTGCTGCTACCGCCGCCTGAACTGCTGTTACTTCCGGTGTTGCCACCCGATGCTGGGGCACTAGAGGCGATAATAGTGACGCTGACACTATTATTAGTGCCAATCACTTGGCTATTGCCCGTTAAGCGCACGGTAAAAGTTTCAGCAGGTTCGGCGAGCACATCGGCTGTGGCCGCAACATTAATGGTTTTGCTCAGCTCACCATTGGCAAACACCACTTCACGGTTTATTGGGGTAAAATCGTCAGCAGTGGCACTGCCCGCTTCGGTTAGCACAGTAACGCTAATTTGACCATCGGCACCATTTGTTCGATTAAGCGTTAAATTGGCATTCTGGCCTTCGGATAATTGCAAAGTGTTTTGTGAAAAGTTAATCACACCGGGATTACCCATGTCATCTGAGGTGATCGTCACGGTTTGCGAAGCCGCATTGCTGGCAATACTGACGCCATAAGGATGGATCAGCTCCACGGCGAACACCTCATCTTGCTCAAACACCGCATCTTGGAAGGTTGCCACGGTCACTTGGCTTGTGGTGTTGCTGCCATCAAAGTAAACACTTTTAAGCGTGGACTGAAAATCGGTGAGATCCGCAGTCGCTTTGCGCGTAATTAACTGCACAACATCACCTAATGCGGCCCCTGACCAGTTGACTTCAACGATTAACGTTTGCCCTTCATTGATCACCGCACTTGGCAGAGATAAGGCAACCGTGCCTGAAGCGGCTTTAGCGGGTGTATTGTTAGCAAAAGGCCGCTGACGATTAGGAATAAGACTGACAATGGCTTCTTTATAAGCTCGTGCGGCATCCGCCTCTTCATTTACCCCACAAGCTACGCCTTGGCTGTTACTCACTAACGGCGATGAAAAGAAGCCCTCACTACGATTACCCGTGCTGCTTTTCATAATACTGTCAAAGTTACCACAGGTGCTACCACGGGCGAATGGCGCAGCTAACAGCGTGCGCTCAGCCGTGGTGTAACTGTTATAACTTTCGGTATCATGAATAAAACCATCGTTGTGTCCCAACTCATGCGCTAAAGTGCGGTCGGCTAAACCGAGCCCAACCGGAGAGACCCAAGAGTATTTACCGCTTACTTCAGCCAGGCCAATAGTGGCAACAATATCAGGATAATAGCGATTCAGCGCCACAACATAAGAGGTATCGTAGTAAAAACTAAAATCATAAGTTCTGTTGAAATACACACTGCGCAAATTATTAAGCCGTTCTTCCCGCTCAGCTTTATCGTCATAAACTAAATCTGTGGGTATCGCCACTACCCCCGCTATTCTGCGGCGTAATGGAATATCTTGGCGTCGAAAACTGTCATTATTAATCTTCACCGCCCCTTCAACATAAGCAAGCAGCTGCTCAACATCATTCTGAAAGTAATCCAGCATATCGTTCGAGTAGAAAAACACCACATCATGCACCAAGGCTTCAGATTCTAAATGTGTCTGCGCCGGATAGGTAAAGCCGTTTGACTGCAATAACAGCGGTGGCGCATTAACATCAAGTGTGCGATCGGGATAAGACTCGGCAAAAGCCATGACCGACGATAGCGCTAATAGCGAAAAACTGAGGGGTTTTAGCATAAAATACGTTTCCTAAGTTGTTTATTCACAAAAGGAAACGTGGCCGCTCAGCGAACCTGCTCCTTAACAGATGCGTCATACTCAACTTGTACAACTATGCCGTTTTTTCAAGGCGACGACTCAAGCCTATTTATAAAACGCTACCACCTACTGCATCGGATCAAACAAAGGATGAACAACAGCCATTTGAACGATAAAGCAAGAACGCTGCTGAAGATGAAATCTCGGCGGAGAATTAAAAATAAAGTATAGCTCATCGCATGAAAAAGAGGCGTTAATCGTGTTTTTAACGCTAGCAATACTTGGTTTAGAAAATGCCTGCTTTTAAGGCACAAACTTTGGTACTCGCTGCTGGTTGGTATTGAGGTTTTAGCGAGCGTTGTTATGACTACATTTAACTCTCAAGGCCTGACCTCATCAGTTTGATCCCATGAGTTCATCAGTTTAATTAAACGAGAACACCGTTTGGTTTCTGCCATTACCTTTAGCTTGATAAAGCATGGCATCTGCTGTTTTGATATCGTCTTGTACGTCAGCGCCTGAATACTGAGACACCCCAATACTTAAGGTGAGAGGAATATTCAGGTTATTATAGAGTAATGGCGTATTCGCGATTTTTTGTCGGATACGCTCTGCCACGGCTTTGATATTAGTTTCAGAGATATTGGCAATAGCAATAATAAACTCTTCGCCCCCAAAGCGGGCAAAAAGGTCCGCCTTAGACAGCAAGCTGCTGATTTGATTTGCGATATGCTTTAATGCTTCATCGCCAACATCATGGCCAAAATCATCGTTTATTTTTTTAAAGAAATCGGCGTCAATCAAAATAAAGTACAAGTCATCGCGTTTCGGTATGCTCTCTAAACGCTCAAAAAACGCCCGTCGATTTAGAATAGAAGTTAAGTAATCGGTTTCGCCCAATTTTTTCATTTGATTGTGTTTCAATCTAAACGCCAACATTAAAAACACCATAATTAATGTCAGGTGACCAAATAGCATAGTCATAGAACTTACTGTTTGAATTTGCAAAACCGTCGATTCAGGAATAGCAAAAGATAACAACACCATGCTAATAAAAACGAGATGACAAAGTATGATCAGTTGTAAGGTGTAAAAAAAGTAGCTGAGTTCTTCTTGGTACTGGGTATAGCGGGCCTTCTTCGCAACGATATAGGTAAGATAAACCAAGGGCATAACACCAATAGTGAAATGCCAGTAGTGTACGACATCAGCATTTGCGTCGTGAAAGAATGCGAGTAACAAACTTGGGACAAACGATCCAATCAGACAAAATCTTTCATGGTTTTTGTTGGATCGTATTTCTAATAGCTCGCTAAACGCACGACAAAACCAAAATAACGCTGTGGCATATAACGTATTGTTTATAAATACATTGGCTTGTGGCGCATGCCTATTTAAGATTAATTCAAGAATTGACATGCTCAACAAGCAGAATCCAGCTAAAAGAAAGGCGCTAAACCCTCTAATGGTGTGATTTCTTTCATGGAAAAACCAACAGGCAATAACAAACTGTAAGGTAAGGAAGATAGAAATAATGTTAATGGTCAAAGGTTCAATCACTTAAGCTTCCTGCTATAGGTTAAGTCCACAAATATTTGGTTATTAGACCTTGTTGACGGACTCTTTTTCCATCTTGGAAAGATCTTTTGCTAGAGCAACCCGAACAGAGTACGTCCCTAGCAACATCCAAATAAAGAATACCAAAAGCAAAAGTACCTCAGAAAGCACGTTTTTACTAACTAACCAATATGCAAATGCCGATAGCAAAAAAGGTAAAATGCCATAGATTATAAATCTAGAACTGATTTTATGTTCAATACACAGCGAGGTTGCGCAATGTTTACAAGTAAAAGCGCGCAGAGGAGTAGATAAACACAATTTATGGATACCAACACTTTGCTGGCAGGTCGGACATTTGGAGAAGTTCATAACAATCCGTATTTTGAACATTATCTATATGATTAACTTCTGCAGATTAATGCAATAGCAAGATTAAAACAAGGTTAAGCAACTGCTTATGGAACCGTTTGCTGCTTGCATACACCTCAAACGCTAGCATTGTGCTTGCTTAATGCGCCATCTTAGCTAGCACGCTCTGCTATTTTTTCATTTCACTTTCAAGCTTAGAGCCATTAGCTCAGCAGGTTTCACAATAACTGCACAATTCATGCAAATTTCCACGGTATGTTGCTGTATACCCCGAATGTTATTGAGATGGAAATATGAATTGTAAAACCTCTGCCCTGTTCCCTTTGTCGTTAATCAGTTTGCTATTATTTGGCTGCGGTGGCGGCAGCGACGTCGACACCAGTGTTGCAGTTGCCCCTACCACACCGGTGAGTCAAACAACCGGTGACTTAAGAATTAACGAAATTGTTGCGGCAGCAGTAAACGAGGGTGCCGACTGGTTTGAGCTGTATGCAACGGCTGATATCGCAGATTTATCTCAATACAGCATTGTTGATGATAACACCTCACATAGTGCGCAAACCCTCCCGGCCATTGCCTTAAAAGCAGGTGAGTTTGTCGTCATTCAAGCGATTGATGAAACCGATACCCCTGCCGAAGGGCAATATTATGTCACCTTTAAACTCGGTTCTGACGATGCCCTAACCTTATTTAAGCAAGGTGTACAAGTTGATCAGTTAGATTGGCAAGAGGGTGAAGCGGCGCAAGGCTATAGCTTTGGTTTATATACCGATGGCAGTGATAACGCACAAACTCTGAGCCCCACTCCAGGTGCGGCTAATCAAATGGTCACTGGCGCTGTTGTATTAACCGATACCAAAACGAACCACAACGCACCGCTACGCATTAACGAAGTGGTAGCAAAAGATGCTATCGGCGGTCCAGATTGGATCGAGTTATATGTTAGCGGCGACAGTAGCGTGTTTCTGGGTGATTACCAAGTTGCTGATGAGAATGGCGTTGCCGTTTCCTTACCGGCGGTGACTTTAGGCTCTGGTAGTTTTTATCGTGTGTATGCCACCACCGATGCCATGGCAGACAGCGCCACCGTTGCTTTTAAATTAGGCTCTTCCGATCTGGTCAGCTTATATAAAAACGAGGATTTGGTCGACCAACTGAGTTGGAAAAACGGCCAAGCGCTAGCCGGTTACAGCTTTGGTCGCTTTCCTGATGGCAGTGATGCAGTTGCTACACTAACGCCTACTGCTGCTACAAGCAATATCGCGGCGTCACACGGGCCCTTGGTGATCAATGAAGTGGTCGCCTCACCTCTGGATGAGGGGTTGGATTGGTTTGAGTTGTACAACAACAGCGACAGTGTCATCGCGCTAAATCAATATCAGGTTATCGACAGTAGCAGCGATATTGAGCCGGTTACTTTACCGGATGTAAACTTGGCGCCAGGCGCGTTTTTGGTGATTTATGCCACAGATGAAAACCCCGGCAGCTATTACGTGCCTTTTAAACTGGGTAAAGAAGACGAACTATCACTGCTGTTGAATAATGAAACGGTCGATTACCTCAGCTGGCAAGCGAGCGATGTTGCCGCCGGTTATAGCTATGGTTTAGTCAGTGACGGCAGCTGGCAGAAGAACACCTTAGCCATCACGCAAGGTGCCAGTAATCAGCTACCGGCGGTGTATAACAAAGCCGCGGTTGAGTCGATTTACTTTGAGATTGACGCGGCCAAGTGGGAGCACATGCTTGATAATGCCTTAGATGAAGAATACTACCCCACCGCAGTCACTTATAAAGGCGTTACATTAGACAGTGTTGCCATTCGTACTAAGGGTAACTCTAGCTTAGATTCTGTTTACCGCTCGGGCGGCGAACGTTTTAGCTTTAATATTGATGTGAATGAATATGTCAGTGGCCAAAAGTTACTCGGCATGAAGAAATTTGTGCTGAACAATATGTTCAACGACCCTTCTTACATGCGCGAATATATTGCCTATGAATTAATGGAGCAAATGGGCGTCGCCACCCCTGAGCATGCTTATGTCAATGTCTATGTTAATGGTCAGCTGAAAGGGCTCTATTTATTGGTTGAATTTGTTAACGAAGACTTTATTGCCAAGCATTTTAGCAATACCCAAGGCGATCTTTACAAG
Organism: Rheinheimera sp. UJ51; assembly: GCF_020819615.1. Classification (NCBI taxonomy): domain Bacteria; kingdom Pseudomonadati; phylum Pseudomonadota; class Gammaproteobacteria; order Chromatiales; family Chromatiaceae; genus Rheinheimera; species Rheinheimera sp. UJ51. Next base: position 166,347 of record NZ_JAJHOG010000003.1, on the reverse strand, counting down.
CCAGACGGGGTGGGCAGCGATCTGCAATGGATTAACGATAATTTCAGCAGTTATACCGGTGTTGAATTAAAAACCAACGAAGCCAGTTCAGATAATGGTGCTTTTATTAACTTTGTGCGTGAAATGGCTTACGGCGATGCCTTAAGTGTCATTGAGCAAGACTCCGTATTACGCTACATGGCCGTTAGTGTAGCCTTATCTAATCTGGATAGTTACCACGGAATTTTAGCGCACAATTACTACATTTATGAACAAGATGGCGTCTTTTCAATGTTACCTTGGGATCTAAATGAAGCCTTTGGCTCTTTTAGTATGGGCTGTAACCGTGCTGATATTCGTGGCTTATACATTGACGAACCTACCGATGGCGCTTTAGCTAATAAGCCCTTAGTTGCCAAAGTATTTGCCGATAGCGCCAACTTGGCTAGCTACCATGGTTATTTACAACAACTGATCGACGGGCCTTTAGCCAGCGCGAACTTTGCAGCTTGGGTAGCCGCGATTGACGCACAAATTGGCCAACATGTTGCGGCGGATCCCACAGCGTTTTACAGCTATAGCCAATACAAAACCAATCAAACCTCTACGGTGAGCAATTTCTACGGTTTAACTTCTTTTGTGAATTATCGCGTTGCCAATATGCGCCAGCAGTTACTGGGTACCCTGCCGTCCAAAGGCACAGGTCGTGGTTATTGCAGTAATTAAGCACTCAGCAGTCGAGAACTCGCGCACCTGCGTGAGATCTCGATTTACATAAAGTGTTTAAATCCTAACCCTAACTAACCCGCAGAGGTTGCTATGTTAAGTTCATCACTCTTCAATCAACAGCGCTTAGCGGAAACCCCGAGGCAAACACCGCAACTAAATAAGCCACAGCCTGTTTCGCAAGCGAATCCGGCCTTAATGCAAGCCTTGATGCTGTTTCGCAGCCATCAACTCAGTGATCTGGATAAAGCCACTTTGATGGATCGGGTAGACGTTAAATTTATGCTACCTAGTGCATTTTTACCGTCATTGTTAACACAATTACAGCAGTATTACAGTGTCTTGGAAATCGGTGGTCAACGGGTGTCACGCTATTACAATCGCTATTTAGACACAGCCCATTTCGACTTTTATTACAGCCACCACAATGGCAAATTAAACCGTTTTAAAGTCAGACAACGCAGTTACCTTGATACGCACAGCCACTTTTTAGAAGTGAAGTTTAAAAACAATAAAAAACGCACCATAAAATCACGCATTCCCTGCGCTGATCTTTTAGAAAATCAGGACATCACGCACGCCTTTATGGCGAAACACATGCAAACGCCATTAAGCAATTTGCAGATCAGCCAAGTGAGTGGTTATCAGCGGATCGCGCTTGCTAATGAAGCCAGTGCTGAGCGTTTAACCTTGGATTTTAATCTGTGGTTTCAAGCCGATAAAACCAGCCAGCCGCTTAGCTTATCGCAGTTTTTTATTGCGGAATTAAAGCAATTTAAACGCTCTAAATTGTCACCGTTTTACCAACTGATGGCAAAAAACCATATTTATCCGGTGTCATTTAGCAAATATTGCATTGGCTGTGCCTTGCTGTATCCCAACCAACTTAAAACCAATGCCTTTAAACCAACCTTGACGCTTATCGACAAGTTTGCGGCTATTCAATCAAACACTTTCAACTGGGTTAATTAATATGATTTCTTTAGATTTGGCTTTTATTATCAAGCTAGTTATCAACATCTTATCTATCGCCGTACTTTGCTATGGCTGTTATTACCGCTTACATAAAAACAGCGAAGTGGCTGGCTCTTTTTTATTGTTTGGCATCGGCATTTTTATCATTACTAACTTATTGCATGGCGTTGATATGTCGATGGAGTTTGCCTTTGGCTTATTTGCAGTTTTTACCATGCTGCGCTATCGCACTGATGCCATTTCAATTAAAGAAATGACCTACCTGTTTTTAGTCATCGCCATTGCGTTACTCACCGCTGTTAGCAATTTGGCCATTATCGAATTATTGCTACTCAATGGTTTAATTTGTTTTGCGGCCTTTATCATTGATATGCGTTTTTTAAGAAGCCGTTATCGTACCCAAACTGTCTCTTATGAGCGGATCGAAAATATTAAACCGCAAAACAAAGCTCTGCTGCTGGCAGACTTATACCAACGCACCGGCTTACAGGTAATAGCGGTAGATATTCTGCATATCGATTTTTTAAAAGATACCGCAGAACTCAAGCTTTCCTATTTACCTTGTACTGCCACAGCCCATGCAAAAACGCCGATAGCAAGCGGTAACATGGTAAAAGCATCATGAGAATAGCGTTATTGCTCAGTAGCCTGCTGTTGTTAAGTCAAACCAGCTATGCAGCTACGCCAAGCTGGCCAGAGGTGGCGTTTTCTGGCGATATCATGCTGGATTACGATAACTACGCGGCCAACTTTTTAGAAAAAGCCACCACAGGTGATGCTGACGCAGAGTTGCGGCGCTTTCGGCTTAAAGCAGAAAGCGATCTTAATCGCCATTGGCAAGCCAAGCTCAGTATTGAGTTGAGCGATGGGCTATCCATAAAAGATGCTTGGCTAAACTACAGCGGCTGGCAATTCGCCGATATGACCTTCGGTCTGCAAAAAGAGCCTTTTGGCTTAGCGCAGTTAACCAGTTCCAGTAATTTGCTGTTAATCGAGCGCAGTGTGGTTAGCGAAGCGCTTTCGCCAAGCAGAGCCCATGGCGTAAAGCTATCGAATACTTTTGGCAATCTAAACTGGCAACTGGGTTATTTTATCCATGATCAAGATGAGCAAGAGCGGGCCATAACCGGCAGGATCAGTTGGGCCGCCTATGCTACTGACGACAGTTTACTGCATGTCGGCAGCTCTTTTAGTCAACGTGATTATCAGGGTAGTCTATTCAGAATTAACGAAACTCTACAGGTTCATAGCGCTGATTCATTAATCGAGGGCACCGCCTTTAACGCCAATAACGCTTGGTTAACCGCTCTAGATATGCTTTGGCAACACAAGGGTTTTATGCTTTTGGCTGAGTGGCAGCAAACTGACATCAACAGTACTTTTGCTCAGCAATATCAATATAGTGGGGGGTATTTTGAGATGAGCTATTTACTCTCGGGACAGAACAGAAAGTATAAAAATGGCAGTTTAGGTGGCATCAGTCGCAAAAAAGACTGGGAGCTAACGGCAGGCATCAGCAGGTTCAACCTGACACAAGAGCAAAGCCGCGCCACAGTATATTCTGTTGGTTTAAATTATTACCCCAGTAAAAACATTAAGCTGATGGCGAATATCTTAAACGCTGAGTATATCGAACAAGCTAAAGCGCTTGGCTCCGGTAACGCCGTTTCGTTACGAACCCAGCTAAACTTTTAAAGCAGCACAGGGTCAAGCAAGTGAGAGAGTAAAACCTGGTACTTGTTCAGTCAAAGCACCAGGTAAAAGCCTAATAGTTACTCAAATTGCTCGGCGTGATCGAGCTCGGTTTTCAAGCGCTTGCTTTCATCGGCTCTTGGTCTGGCAAAGCGTGCTAAGGCTAAGTACAACACGGGTGTCAGGTATAGCGTGAATAACACGGCAATCCCTAAACCACCGAAGACCACCCAACCAATGGCATTGCGCGCTTCAGCACCCGCACCGGTAGATAAAATCAGCGGTAAAGCACCCAGTAAAGTAGAAAGCAGCGTCATGGTGATGGGGCGCAAACGAATACTGGCCGCGCGCTCTACTGCTTGGCGTACCTCAAGACCTTGATCACGCAACTGATCAGCAAACTCGACTAACAAAATAGCGTTTTTGGCGAGTAAGCCAATTAGCATCACCAAGCCAATTTGCGAGTAAATATTGATAGAAGTACCGGTTAAAAACAGCGCAAATAGCGCCGCGGCAATACCAAATGGCACCGTGGCCATCACCACCACCGCACTGTTTACGCTTTCAAACTGCGCGGCTAATACCAACAACACGATGACAAAAGCCAGCACATAAGTCATGGTGACTTCGCGGGCCGTTTCCTCAAACGTCTGGGCTTCACCCAAAAAGATTAAGCCAATATTATCGGGTAAATGTTGCTCCGCCAGCTCACGCAACTGCGCTACCGCTTCTTGCAGCGGCAATTCTGGCGGTAATTCCAGATCCAGCTCAATAGCACGGCGCTGCGCTTGGCGTTCAAGTTCAGCGGCAACTCCCTCTTCAGAGATAGTGGCTAGGCTTGATAACGGCACTAAGCCGCCATCGCGAGAACCCACATATAAATTGGCCAGATCAGACGGATCGTTAATTTTCGAGGTTTGTGCTTGCAAGATAATCGGTACAGCTTGATCGCCAACATTTAAGTCGGCCAAATCATCGCCATTAATGGCCACTCTTAAGGTGGTGGCGATATCGGATAACGGCACACCTAATTCTTGCGCCCGACGGCGGTCAATGTTCACTCTAAGCTGAGGCTGGGTCGGTTGATACGAAATCCGTGGCATACCCAGTTCGGGGATCTGCTGCTGGATCACATTGGCAAACGCTTGGGCTGCAGCAAAGATTTCACTGTAGCTTTGCCCAGTTAAAGCCAATTCCAGCCCACCGCCTTGGCCACGTAAATTCAAACTGTTTGAACCAAAAGCCCGCGCTGGCGCACCCGGTATCGCAGCCAATGGCCCACGGATCTCATTAATAATCTCTTGTTGTGAGCGCTTACGCTCATCCCAGTGTTTTAATGGCACCGTAATAAAGGTGAGGTTAGGATCCCACTGGCCGACAACCGTATAAATAGAGTCAATATCACCGCCGTTGACATAAGGCAGCAAAATATCTTCCATTTTGTCCGCTTGACGATCCATAAAATTCAAGCCCACTCCATCGGGGCCGCGAGCAAACACGCGGATGCTACCGCGATCTTCCGTGGGCAGCAGCTCGTTATCCAGCACACTCACCACACTCAGTGCGGCTGTTGCAGCTAGCACGCTGGCTAAAAATACCCACCATGCTTTATCAAGGGCAAAGTGTAAGCTGCGTTGATACCCCTGCAAAATTCGATGACCCCATGCCGCCAAACGCGATTGACCGCCGCTTTTTATCGGTAGCCTCGCGGTTAATGCGGGTACCAGTGATAAAGCCACAAAAGACGAAATAATTACCGCGATGGCCAAGACACCGCCAAACTCGCGGAATAACTGACCAGCGGTAGAAGGTAAAAAGGCAATGGGCACAAACACCGCAACGAGAACCGCCGTGGTCGCAACCACGGCAAAGAACACTTCACGCGTGCCAATAACTGCCGCTGCCCGCGCGCCCAAACCCATAGCTCGGCGCCGCTGAATGTTTTCGGTTACCACGATGGCATCGTCCACAATCAAACCGGTGGCTAAAACAAGCGCAAGCAAGGTTAAGATATTAATTGAAAAACCCATTAACCAAATGGCTGCTAAAGCCCCAATCAGCGACACAGGGATCGACAAAGCCGGAACGATGGTAGCGCGGCCAGAGCCGATAAACAGCCACAAGGTGGCAATAACCATTAAGATGGTCAGCACCAAGGAGGTCAACACTTCTTTCACCGAACTGCGGATAAACTCGGCATCATCTGAGGTCACTTGTAACTCTAAATCAGGGAAGCGGTTTTCCAGTTGCTTCACCATGGCTAACACTTCGTCTGAGATCTCAATGGTATTGGAGCGAGCCTGTCGGATCACTCCTAACCCAATGACCGGTTTACCATCTAGCCGAACTAAACTGCCTGCATCTGCCGGGCCAAAATACACGGTGGCCACATCGCCAATTCGGGTGTTATCACTGACAATAATATCGGCAATTTGCTCTGCGGTAATCGACGTAGCATCTGCGCGCACGATAAGCTGCTGATCGGTGGATTTCATGCTACCCGCAGGCACATCAAAAGGCGCTAAGCGCAGTGCGGCTGCCACATCAGTAACCGATAAATTAAAACTGGTTAAACGCAGTGGGTCGAGTAAAACGCGCAGCACGCGTTCGCGGTCGCCATTTAAGCGTACATCAGCCACACCGGGAATGCTTAAAAACATCGGTGCTAAATCTGTTTCAACGCGCTCGGTTAAGCTTTCCAGATCCAAGGTTTTACTCGACACGGCTAAACTCACCACCGACTCCGCATCATTATCCGCTTTGATAATGGCTAAACGTTCCACACCATTCGGTAATTCGCGCTGCACCCGACTGACGGCTTCACGTGTTTCATTGGCAGCGTCATCTAAATTAATACCGGGTCTAAACTCAACGCGAATGCGAGCACTGCCCTCTTCGCTTGAGGCATTAATCGATTTAACGCCACTGACCCGTGCCACTGCCCCTTCTAGTTTACTGGTGACTTCGGTATCCACGGTTTCTGGCGAACCGCCGGGGTAAGCGGCCGTTACGGACACTATTGGTCTGTCGACATCAGGTAATTCTCGTACCTCAATGGCATTTAACGCCGCTAAACCCGCGATGATAATCAGCAGATTTAACACCACAATTAACACGGGGCGGCGGATCGATAACGACGGTAAATCGTTCTGGATATTCGGCTGGCTCATAAGACACTACCCTCGGTAGCAACAGCGGTTACTGCTTGGCCATTGCGTAAGCTCTGCACGCCTTCAACGATGAGCATATCACCGGCGTTTAAAGCGCCCGCGACTAATAAACGGCCGCTGAGTCGCTGCATAATTTGTACATCAACCCGCACCGCTTTGTTATCTTGCATGAGCCAAACATAAGCACTGGTTGCCCCCCACAGTAGCGCGGCTTCTGGCACCACGGCGTAGCTATCACCCTTCAGCTCTAAAATCACTCGAAAGCTCATGCCCGGCCGATACTGGTCTTGGGCGTTATCAAGCAGGGCTCTGGCACGAATGCTACGATTAGCGGTATCGATACGTGAATCCACTTGGCTGATGAGTGCCGCTATTGTTTCGCCTTGCGATAACCAAGGCTGTAACGACACTGAACCCTGTGCCGATAAAATGGGTAAAGCGGCTTCTGGCGCCACAAAATTAACCAGTAATTGTTCACGATTATCCAAAGTGGTGATCGGGGTTTGCAAGGTGATGCGATCGCCCGCTTCGACATCCGTTAGCCCTACTACGCCGCTAAAGGGTGCGCGTACCGTTCGATCTTCTAGATTGGTTTTGGCTTCGGCCATTTGTACTTTTAATAAGTCGCGGTTAGTAATAGCGTCATCTAAATCACTTTGCGCGATAGCGCCGCGCTGGCGACTTTCTTGTAAACGGTTAACGGTGCGCTCGGCATCCGCTAATTGGATTGTGGCACGGTCCACGGCGACTTGTTGCCGGCGATCGTCTAATTGCAGCAACACATCACCCTGCTCAACGAATTGTCCGGGTAAAAAATTAACTGCGGTGACTTTATCGGCAACAGCAGGATAAATCACCACTGAACGCACGGCCTCGGCTGTACCCACCGCTTCGATGCGGCTGCTTTGCTGCTCGAAACTCAATGGCATCACAATAACTTGTGCAGCCTGCCCTCCCCTAGCTTGCTGTGCCTGTGCCGGGCTAAAAAAGACAATAGCCAAACTGACTATGATTAGCCGAAAAAGTGTCATGTGAAATCCTTTGCATAATTAAGTTAACCCAAACGATACGCACTTTTTAACGGTGATGATCAAAAAAGGCTGTTTATACGCGATAAACAGCCCTTTTGAGGAGATAGCTGGTCAGTATGGTCGTACTGGCTTAGCTCGCTTTGACTTGAGCAATCCAATTGTTGACGCGTTTTTCCAGCACCGCTAGCGGCAAGGCACCGCCGCCAAGCACGGTGTCATGGAAAGCGCGAATATCGAAACGCTCACCCAGTTGCTGCTGCGCGTGGCTGCGTAACTCCAGTATTTTGATCATGCCAATTTTATAGGCGGTCGCTTGCCCAGGCCACACAATATAACGGCGAACTTCTGATCGCACCGCTTCGTTGGCTATCGGGGTTTTCGCTAAGAAGTATTCAATAGCCTCTTGCTCGGTCCAGCCTTTGCTGTGTAAACCGGTATCTACCACCAAACGCACTGCGCGCCAAATCTCGGTAATTAAACGGCCAAAATCTGAATAAGGGTTTTCATAAGCGCCCATTTCTTTCGCTAACAATTCTGAATACAGCGCCCAACCTTCGACATAAGCAGTAAAACCGGTTTGGGTACGGAAAGTCGGCACCGAGGTCAGCTCTTGTGCAATAGAGATTTGCATATGGTGGCCAGGGCTACCCTCATGATAAGCGATGGCTTCCATTTCGTTTTTTGGCATGGCGCGCATATCAGATAAGTGCGCGTAGTAAATACCCGGTCTGGCGCCATCAGGCGTGCCAGGAAAATAATGCTGCGCTGCGCCTGGCTGCTCACGGAATGCCTCTACCCGTTTCACGACCAATCCGGCCTTGGGTAAAATGCCAAAATACTCAGGTAATTTTTCTTCAATAAAAGCCAGATATTGCCGGGAGTCGGCTAGGTAGCCTTCCCGGCCTTCATCGGTATTGGGATAGTAAAATTGATCGTCAGCTTTAATAAATTTGAAAAAGGCCGCCAGATCACCGTCAAACCCCACCTGATCTTTAATGGCAATCATCTCTTTGGTCAGGCGTTCAACTTCATCTAAGCCAATCTGATGAATTTGCTCAGCGGTTAATGAAGTGGTAGTGGAGACGTTTAACATGTAATCGTAATAAGCGACGCCGTTTTTTTGCTTACCTACGCCGGTAGCTATCTCATCGGTCTTGCTGACATCTTCTGCTAACCATTGCTTTAATGCGGTATAAGACGGTAAAAAGTGCTGTTGCAGTGCCAGTTTGGCTTCATGAGTGAGTTGCTCGGCTTCTTTATCACTGAGTTTATCCGCGCTGGTCAGTGCGGCGATCTTCGCTTTCGCATCGCTCCACAATGGAATATCTTGCGGCGCATCGAGCAATGGCGCCCCGGTGATCAAATTATCGATTTGCTCAATGATCCCTTCATAGGCAAAGCGTGGCGCCCGAAAATCGTCCGCAGCATTGGCCTTGGTGCGCTCCAGTAATTGCATAATCGCTCGGCTGATCCCTTCGATGCGCGACACATAGGCCTGCATATCTTCTTTGTTATCCACTTTGTGAAAATTAATCAGCATTTGCGGTAACAACGCATGCATACCTTGCATCTGGTTGAACACATAGGTGTTCTTTCGAAATTGCACGCCGTTTTTTGCTTGTTCGTACTGATAAACCCAGATGTCGTAAGAGGTTTGTGCTTCTAAATCAAGTTGGCTGTAATCAAAACTGCTGGTCAGTTCTGCCACGGTGGCCGCTAACCAAGCCAATTGCGCCTCTTCTGCTGCAATTGAGACATCATCGACTTGGTTGTATAAGTCTTTGCGCCCCAACATGGTCAAACGTAACGGACTTTGCTGTAACTGTTCTTCGTACTTAGTTTCAAACCACTGATTCAGTCGTGCTGTTTCAGAAATGTGTGGTTGTGCGGCTACGGTGTCTACAGTTTGACTAGTTTGTGTGGTTGGCGCTTCGCCACAACCGGCCAAAAAAGCGGCTAAACCTATAGCAATTAAAGACTTACGCATGGTTAAAATCCTTGTTGAGGAGCTGATGTCCTCTCAAGACTAACGCGTATAAGCCGGTTAGTCTAAAGAATTTGTGTTGCAGAGTGTTGCTAGAAAGGTGCTAAGCCTTGCGCTGGCGATAACAAAGGGCTGCGCCTGGCGGCAAACAGCCTAAAGCCCAGTTTAATACTTGGCAATGTCTGGTAAGTCGCCACTGTTACCCAGCGCAGCCGCCATCAGCTTTTGTTTCAAACCTGGCAGTTTATCGGCCAGTAACAAGCCTGCACCACGTAATAATTTCAGTGCCGGTTGCTTGTTACTAAAACCCCGTTTAAAGGCTTCCATCGTGGCGATCATGCTTTGCGCTTCGGCTTTACGCCAGCGCTGATAAGCCAGTAATGCACGAGGCTCAGCCAAGGCTTTACCGCTTTGCAGTTGCTTTTCAATAATTTGCGCTAACGCGGCCACATCCATTAAACCTAAATTCATACCTTGGCCCGCCAAAGGGTGAATGCTATGCGCAGCATCGGCCACTAACACAACCCGCCCCCGCACCCACTCACTGGCATAGCGCATGGTCAACGGGAAATTATGCCGCTCGCTTGTCAGCGTTAAACAGCCCAAGGCGCTTTGGCTTGCCGCCGTAAGCGCCTGATTAAAGGCGTGATTGTCTAAGGCCAGTAACTGCTCTGCCCGTGCCGTGTCGGCACTCCAAACAATCGAGCATTGCTGTGCATCGGGTAAGGGTAACAGTGCTAGCGGCCCAGTGGGTAAAAACACTTGCCGCGCCACGCCTTGATGTGGTTCTTGGCAATGAATACGCGCCACAATCGCCTGTTGCTGATAATCCCAATGCGTTAACGGTAGCTGTTGCTGCTGCCGTACAAAAGAATTGACCCCATCAGCGCCCACCAGTAACTGACTTAATAAAATGTCACCGCTGGCGAGCTGCACTAACACTTCGCGCTCGGTTTGCGCCAGTTGGCTAATCTTTGCTTGAAAGAAACACTGCACATTATTGTGTGTTTGTAGCTGCTGATATAACTGCTGGCGGATCCCTTCGTTATCGCAGATCCAACCCAGTTGCGGCAACTGCGGTGGCTCTGCACTAAATTCAATACGTCCAAAGCTATCAGCTTCCCACACTGCCATCGACGAGTAAGCCGCCGCTTGCGCCATAATAGGGTCTGCCACACCTAAGTGGCTGAGTAAACGCATTGAAGCCGGGTTTAACGCACTGACCCGCTGATAGGTTAACTCGGACGATGTTGGCGCAGCGCCCTGCTCGACTAAAGCAATCTTTAAACCTAAGGGCGCCAATAACAACGCCAAGGTAAGCCCCGCACTGCCGCCACCGACGATAGTAATATCAAGATTTTGCATAAGAGGTTCCATAGCCCATGGTTTGCCGTGCTAATGGCTGTTTTAACTGATCATTCAGTAATAATGCTAACAACCCCATATTGCGCGCCAAGGCAATTAAACGAGAGCGATTCGAAAAGCTGCGCACCAGCGCATCAGTCAGTTGGATCACTTGCGCCATATCGGCTTGTCGCGCCAGCTGATAACGGCGTAACTGCGGGTAAGTGCCCACTTCTTCTAAAGTACCACTGGCAAGCAGATCGCTTAAACAAGCAATGTCGCGTAAGGCTAAGTTAAAGCCCTGTCCGGCAATCGGGTGCAAGCTGTGTAAGCTATTACCTAGCAACGCCAACCGATGCCCGACCACTTGCGGGCTTTGTCGCAGCACCAAGGGATAACATGCTCGCTGACCACAGCCAGTAAATTGCCCTGCACGATAGCCAAAGGCTTGTTGTAGTTTTGCCAAAAAATCAGGCTCAGACAAAGCCATTAGCTGCTCGGCCTGCTCAGGGCTAACGGTCCAAACGACTGAATAGCGATTATCGACTAACGGCAGCAAAGCTAAAGGCCCATGCTCGGTAAAACGTTCATAAGCTTTATGCTGATGGCGCTGGGCAATAGCCACATTACAAATGATCGCGGTTTGCTGATAAGGCTGTTCACTTTGCGTAATACCGGCAAGTTGACGAGTAGCCGATTGACCACCTTCGGCAATGACCAGTAAACGAGCAGCAATGGCGCTGCCATCTTGTAAAGTCAGTTGTTGCTGCGCTTTACCGCTTTGCAGTTGACTAATTTGATTGGGTTGATAACGCGTGATTTGCGGATAGTGCGCCAACTTCGCCGTTAATACCGCGCCTAGGTGTTCTACTTCGACAACTTGGCCTAATGCCGGTAAGCGATATTCTGCAGCTGATAGCCAAGTTTTACCGAAATGGCCGCGATCGGATACGGCGATCTGTAAAATAGGGCAGCTGTGGCGGGCTAATTCCGCCCAAATACCTAATTGCTGAAGCTGTTCGACACTGGCCGCAGCCAAAGCAATACTGCGGCTGTCAAAACTGGCTTGCGGCGCGCTGGCCGCTTGCTGCTCGACTATCGCGATAGTCAGTTCGGGGCAACGCTGGGCAATGCTCAACGCCAGCATAGAGCCTGCCATACCGCCACCGGCAATAACCAAATCAAAGTTTGCTGCGCCCTGCGGGCTGGATGCCTGCTCTGGCGCGGCTGAAGGCTCTATGATTTTCATGCAAGCACTTTTCCTAGCAAATTAGCCGGTTTATCAGATGAAACAGGCTTCACTTCATTAACTGCTCTATCTCGGTAATGCTTTTTACACAGCTGGCGGTAAGGTTCTCGTAGCCATCAGCCGTTACCAAAATATTGTCTTCAATTCGCACCGCAAGCCCCCACCATTTTGCGGCGGCGGCACAACCGGCAGGAAAATACAGACCCGGTTCAATGGTTAACACCATACCGGCGACAAAGGGTCGATCTTGCCCGGCGATTTTATAAGCCCCGACGTCATGCACATCTAAACCTAGCCAATGACCAATACCGTGCATGAAGTATTGTTTACAGGCTTTTTGCTGAATAAGTTCAGTTAACTCACCTTGTAATATACCCAGCTCAACTAAGCCCGTGGTTAAGATTTGTTCCGCTAAAGAGTTTAAATCGGCAAAGGTACAACCGGGTTTCACGGCAGCAATACACGCAAGTTGTGCATCTAACACCAACTGATAAATGGCTGCTTGCTCAGGTGTAAAACGCCCATTGACCGGAAAGGTACGGCTAATGTCGGCAGCATAACCTTGCAACTCACAGCCGGCGTCAATCAATACTAAGCTGTTATCCGCCAACTGACTGGCATTTTCAACATAGTGCAAAATACAGCCATTTTCGCCACTACCAACGATGCTGTTGTACGCGGGGAAACGTGCGCCCTGACGGGCAAATTCATGCAAAATCTCCGCTTCCAGCTGATATTCCCAGGCACCGACCTGACAAAAACGCATCGCACGCTGATGCGCTTGGCTGCTGATCTGCGCCGCTTGCCGCATAATGTGCAATTCTTCCGGCTGCTTAACCAAGCGTTGTTCACTACTGAGCGGTCGTAAATCGTGCCATGCCGTCGGAGCACTGTCGCCACGCTTTTCGCGCTGCCGCAACACCGCCATGATCTGACTAATTTGCTGCTCTAAGCCTGGGTGTTCACCTAAATTAAGATATACCGCCGTTTTACCATTTAACGCCTGAGTAAGCTGTGTTTGCTGCTCGGTTTGACTACAGGCCTGAAGCCCCAGTGTTTTAAGCGCCGCTGCGGGGCCTAAGCGTCGACCTTGCCACATTTCAGCGAAAGCATCTTTGTCGCGGCACAGCAGTAAACTGGTGGTGTCAGCATCGGTTGCTTTGCTTAAAATCAGTAAGGCTTCCGGCTCGTTAAAGCCGGTGTAATACCAAAAATCGCTGTGCTGGCGAAAGGGATATTCGGTGTCACGACTGCGCGTTTGCTCTGAAGCCGCGGCGATAATCGCCACACTGTGCTCGGGTAGTTGCGCAAGCAGTTGTTGACGACGTTGCTGAAAATATTCGGGTAACATAAAGCCTCGGTTTGGGTCATCTGCCAAGCTGTATTTGGCCTAAGCGCACCTTACGCTTAGCCTAAAACGCCCATCAACAGATTAATGCAGTGTTTTACTTACAGGGCCTTTATCTTGAAACTTTTGCCCGACATCGTTAAAGCAACTGAACACCATTAACCGAATATGTTCGAGTACCATGTAATAAGCTTCTTCGTTTTCTTCAGCACTGCTATCAGAGCTGGTAGTAAGATCCACTTTGGTCACTTCGGTCAATTGCTCTACCGCTTCGCGCACATCTTCTGACACTAAAGACAGATCCGTTTGCTGCACCGCAAAACCAACTAAAAAGGCTTGTGTCCATTCCACCATGGCTTCTAACCGTTCAACCAAGGCATCATCTTCGTTGGGCAGCAATAGTGCAAAATCGTATTCACCGCTTTGTAAACTGATGGCAGTATTGCTAATTAACTGCTGGACGTCGGCTTTTAGCGCTGCGGGTAAAGCCTGACCATCATTTAAAAAATCGTACAACACGGCTAAGAAGTCAGCCGATTTCGCAGATAAGCCACCGCTGAGTAAACCACTAATTAAACCATGCAGCTCGGCGGCCGATGCCATCACATGGGCTTGCTCAAGTGCCGTACTCCAACGATCATAGCTGTGAATCAAAGAACCGGGCATAGCACCCCTCGCCTAAAAAAATCAAAGTAGCTTATGCTAACACCCCCACCCGTTTTGGCCAATACTGCTAGGGCTATGCTCTGCAGGCCAAAGTGCATAAACAAACAGCAAACAAACCGACAATTTATCGAATAATTTAGACAGCGCCGTTACGGATGTTATACTTAAGGCGTTCTCTGGGTTGTTTGTGTGCTTGTTGACGTCCCTGAGCCGATAATTGTTTTACCTAGGGATGCTTTTGCGTTGCTTTTGTGCAGGCCCGGCTTGTACTGGGAAGCCTACGGTGACCATTGGCCTTCCGCCTTGAACCTTGGGTTCAAGGGCTTAAATAAGTTACGGCAACTTGGAGAACACTTACAAACCGCCTCAGGCTCAGCGGTTTGTCTTTGCCATTCCGATTTTGCGAGGCTGCAGCAAGACATGTTAAGTCGTCAGCAATTGCGTACAGAAATGCGACAGCGTCGCCAAGCCCTTTCTGCCGCAACCCAACATAGCGCCGCCCTTGCGCTCTGCCAGCAAATCCTTAGCCAACCTGACATCATGTGCCAACAACACTTTGCTTTATACCTAAGCAACGATGCCGAAATTAATACCAGCCCATTAATCAACGCCTTACTCGACGCTAATAAACAGCTGTATTTACCGGTACTGCATCCTTTTGTCAGTGGCTATTTGTTATTTCAGCATTACTTGCCTTCAATGCCGATGCGAACAAACAAATTCGGTATTGCCGAGCCCGCTTGGCATTGCCAACACATTAAACCGGTGGCCGAGCTCGATGTTATTTTTACACCCTTAGTCGCTTTCGATGATCGTGGCCAACGCTTGGGTATGGGCGGTGGTTTTTACGATCGTACGCTTGCGCCGTTAAATCATCTCGCTGCGCCAGCGCGCACACCGCAATTAATTGGTTTAGCGCATAATTGCCAGCAATGGCCTGAATTACCGATAGCGCCCTGGGATCAGCCCATGGCGGCTATCGCGACACCTTCACATTTTTGGCGTTTTAACGCCGACTGAGCAGACAGAGCAAAAGCAACACTGTCTTTTTTTAACACAGCCGATATAATATCCATCTGTATGGCTAAACGTATAAAGTAGATAAGCAATGACTCAAGATGAAATGAAACGAAATGCTGCCCGCTCAGCACTGGCTTTTATCCCTGAGAACTCCATTGTCGGTGTCGGTACCGGCTCTACCGTGAATCATTTTATCGATGCCTTAGCCGAGATTAAGCATAAAATCACTGGCGCTGTGTCTAGCTCGGAGCAATCCACAGCACGATTAACCGCGCTGGGTATTCCGGTGTTCGACTTAAATGACGTGGCTAGCTTTAATGTGTATATCGATGGCGCTGACGAAATTAACCCGCAGCGCCATATGATTAAAGGTGGCGGTGCCGCATTGACTCGCGAAAAAATTGTTGCCGCCGTAGCCGATACCTTTATTTGTATTGTTGATAGCAGCAAGCAAGTAGACGTGATGGGCCGTTTCCCGTTACCGGTTGAAGTGATCCCAATGGCCAGCGCCTATGTTAGCCGCGAATTAAGCAAACTGGGTGGCAAACCGGTTTTACGCCAAGGCGTAATTACAGATAACGGTAATCAGATCATTGATGTACACGGCTTAGCCATCACCGATCCGCTGCAACTAGAGCAACAATTAAACAATATTGTCGGCGTAGTTACCAACGGTATTTTTGCTCAGCGTAATGCCGATATCGTGCTGGTTGGCACAGCTAACGGCACCCAAACCTTAAAATAATAAAATGCAGCACCGAAGCTGCAGCAATACGACGACAATCATAGGCAGCATTTTTTAATTTAATTAAGCACAAGAGACGTGACATGGAAAAATTTTCGCTAGCAAAAGACAAGATTAAAATCCTGCTGCTCGAGGGTTTGCACCACAGTGCCGTACAAACCTTTAAAGATAATGGTTATACCAATATCGAGTATCTGAAGACTTCGTTACCAGAAGATGAGCTGATTGAGCGAATCAAAGATGCACATGTCATCGGTATTCGCTCGCGCACTCAGCTGACCGAGCCGGTATTAGATGCCGCCAATAAACTGATGGCGATTGGTTGTTTTTGTATTGGTACTAACCAAGTGGATCTGCATGCCGCGTTAACTCGCGCCATTCCGGTGTTTAATGCGCCCTTCTCTAACACGCGTTCGGTTGCCGAGTTAGTATTAGGCCAATTAATTATGCTGTTACGCGGTATTCCACAACGTAACGCCGCTGCCCATCGTGGCGAGTGGTTAAAAACGGCAGACCAATCGTTTGAAGCCCGCGGTAAAACCTTGGGGATTATTGGTTATGGCCATATCGGTACGCAGTTAGGTATCATGGCTGAAAATATCGGTATGCGCGTGCAATTTTATGATATCGAAAGCAAATTAGTGTTAGGTAACTCAACACAAGTTGATTTAGAAACCTTACTGAAAACCTCAGATGTGATCAGTTTGCATGTACCTGAAACCGTACAAACTCAAAACATGATTGGTGAAACAGAACTGGCGCTAATGAAACAAGGCGCGATCTTGATCAATGCTTCGCGCGGCACGGTGGTCGATATTCCGGCACTCACCGCTGCTTTAGAAAGCCAAAGGTTGGCCGGCGCCGCCATTGACGTCTTCCCTATCGAACCCAAAGGCAACAGCGAAGAGTTTGTTTCACCCCTGCGTCAATTTGATAATGTGATTTTGACTCCGCACATCGGTGGTTCAACCCAAGAAGCACAAGAAAACATTGGTTTTGAAGTGGCGGGTAAGCTGGTTAAATACAGTGACAATGGTTCAACACTATCCGCTGTTAACTTCCCTGAAGTATCACTACCTGAGCACAAAGGCCGCTCACGCTTGTTGCATATCCACAAAAACCAACCTGGTATGCTGACCAAGATCAACGAAGCTTTTGCAAGGCATAATATCAATATCTCTGGTCAGTACTTACAGACCGTACAAGAAATTGGTTATGTGGTAATTGATATTGATTCTGAAGATAGTGAACAGGCGTTAAATGAATTAAAAGCGATCCCAGGTACATTAAGAGCCCGTATCCTGCACTAATTGAACACCAACTAGTGAATGCGCTTAAAAAATGACCTTGAGTCTAATGCAAATCAGTTGAGCATGACCTGTTTGCTCTAAATCAACCGTTAAAGGCCATGGATGGCCGGACAAATTCGTTGGGAACGAGTTTGAACAGCTTTGCAGGCCCGGAAGGGTGAACTTCAGGAATGAAGATCATCATCGAGCCTCAGGGATGATTCATGGCGTGTTGATGTGAGCAAACTGCGTTATGCTAAACATTACACTGCTCGATATTAACCCTAAATCCCTTTTTTGTTTTGTTCAATACCTTAAAGCTTAGCTGTAACACTACTCATTTAAAAAGCATAAACCAGTGAAGCCGACGTTTCTGTATCTGTCGTTTCAGCATCGCCTTCAGGCTCAGAGTTATAGTTCACACTAAAACTTAAACGCATGCCTAAACGACCATTAATTTGCGATGTTAACGACGTGCGACTGGTAAATATCGAGTTATTGCCATCCAGCGATACGTTTCCCTCAAAAGTCTGCCGAAAGCGACTGCCTTTATACAACTCTTGATCGAAGTTGGCCGCTAAAAACCAGATTAAACCACGGCTAGTGTTACCCGATGCTGCTTCGCGATAGGCAAAACCCGGGCCGGTTTCTAAGTCTAAATAGTTAGCTTGGTGCTCATAAATACGGTTAGCATAACCTGTTACCAACTGCCCTTGCTGTTTAAAAGCCCCGAGCATGTCATAGGCATAAGCTGCACGGCCAAAGAATGACTGTGTACCACTTAGGAATTTATAATTGCTTTGCCCCGTGAACGCGTAACGCTTTATGGTCGTTTGGCTGGTCACATCACCGGTATCTGTATTGGTAAATTGATTTTTTTGTAACCGCCCCTGAAACTGATACTTATTCCGAAAATACTCAGTGTCATGCACCATTTCGGTGACCAGCCGCCAGCCTCGTGCTTCGGTATTTCCGTCGATAAACAAAAAGCCGAGTTCGATATCACCCGTAATGGTGCCCAAAATACCCAAATCGATAAATTCAGGCAACGTTCCCGCATCGTTCTCGGGTTCTTCGTTGGCGAGTACACTAAAGGACAGTAATCCGAGCAAAAGTATTAAAACAGGCATGTTAGGCGTAATTTCTTTATGGGGTTTCTAAGTAATGCTAGCGCCGAATCTTCAGACGCTAGCTCTGGCTAACCGCTTAGTTACTTTCAGCGCGTTGCTTTATATAGTCAAGTGCCAGTGTGATCCGCGCTAAAGCACGCTCTTTGCCGACTAAATACAACGTCTGATCCAAAGCAGGTGAGTTACCGCCACCGGTAACCGCCACACGCAATGGCATGCCGACTTTACCCATACCTAAACCCAATGCTTCTGCTGCTGCATTAATCGTTTGGTGGATATTGGCCGCATCCCATGTGCTGAGTTCAGCCAGTTTGGCTTGAACTAACGCTAAAGGTTCCGCTGCAACAATACGTAAATGCTTTTTCGCTGCATTTTCTTCAAACTCGCTGAAGTCTTCGTAAAAATAACGGCTGACTTCTACCAACTCTTTTAGCGTTTTTACCCGCTCAGCTTGCACGCTAATCACGTCAGTAAGCGCCGGGCCGTTTTCAGTATTCAACTTTTGCTCTGCCAGATGCCAAGCTAAGTGCTCAGCCACCTGCTCTGCTGGCAGCGTTTTCATATAATGCTGGTTAAGCCAAATCAGCTTGTCAGTATTAAAAGCAGAGGGTGCGCGGTTACAGGCAGACAAATCAAAGAGATCTTTTAATTCATCAATACTAAAAATTTCTTGATCGCCATGAGACCAGCCCAAACGCACTAAATAGTTTAATAACGCCTGCGGTAAGAAACCATTATCGCGATACTGCATCACGCCAACAGCGCCGTGGCGCTTGGATAAGCGCTTGCCGTCATCGCCTAATATCATCGGTACGTGTGCGTATTTTGGAATATCTGCACCCAATGCCGCTAAAATGTTCATTTGCCGAGGCGTATTGTTAACATGGTCATCACCGCGGATCACATGAGTAATCCCCATTTTCCAGTCATCTACCACTACGGTCAGGTTGTAAGTTGGGGTACCGTCGCTTCGAGCAATAATCAAATCGTCCAGCTCGGCATTAGCAATTTCAATGCGGCCTTTGATCATATCGTCAATTACCACTACACCATCTAGTGGGTTTTTAAAACGAATAACATAAGGCTTATCGCTCGGGTGATCGGTTCTGTCACGCCACATACCGTTGTATTTGGGTTTTTCCCCGGCGGCCATTTGCGCTTCACGCATGGCGTCTACTTCTTCAACAGTACAAAAGCACTTATAGGCTTTGCCTTCAGCTAATAATTGCGCAACCACCTCTTTATATAAATCAAACCGCTGAGTTTGATAATAAGGGCCTTCATCGTGATCCAGCCCCAACCACTGCATGCCTTCTAAAATGGCATCAACCGATGCCTGCGTTGAACGCTCTAAATCCGTATCTTCAATACGCAGGATAAATTTACCACCCTGCTTTTTAGCGTATAACCAGCTAAATAAGGCAGTACGAGCACCACCAACATGCAAATAACCGGTTGGGCTTGGGGCAAAACGAGTCACCAATGACATAATTTTTCCATATCTGACTGAACAAGCTATAAGCTGGCTATTGTAGCAATGCCAGCCGCAGGATGCACCAAAGCTGTCGTTGTTCATGCAGACTTTTTCGGCAATAGGCAAAATGCTGTTCACTTTTGCGGCAAGCGGTAGCATTTTCAGAAAATAAAGTTGACACTCTTTTCTTGCTGCCTATAATGAGCGCCATCACAGCGTGGATTGTTAGCTCAGCTGGGAGAGCACCGCCCTTACAAGGCGGGGGTCACTGGTTCGAACCCAGTACAATCCACCAATTTGATGTTTTAAACTTAAATGAGAGCACCGCCCGCTCTTTGCTAAGACAGGGTTGCCACTGATTTGAATTCAGTACAATCCACCAATTTGATGCTCCCTTCAGGTAAAACTGAAAACTGGATTGTTAGCTCAGCTGGGAGAGCACCGCCCTTACAAGGCGGGGGTCACTGGTTCGAACCCAGTACAATCCACCAATTCGATATCATATGTCCCATGGATTGTTAGCTCAGCTGGGAGAGCACCGCCCTTACAAGGCGGGGGTCACTGGTTCGAACCCAGTACAATCCACCAATTCTATGCTCCCTTCAGGTAAAACTGAAAACTGAATTGTTAGCTCAGCTGGGAGAGCACCGCCCGTTCTTTACCAAGACACGGTTGTCACTACTTCGCACCCAGTACAATCCACCAAATTTTTTGTAAACTTAAAAAAGAGCACCGCCCGCTCTTTGCTAAGACAGGGTTGCCACTGATTCAAACACAGTACAATCCACCAATTCGTTGTTATATGTCCCATGGATTGTTAGCTCAGCTGGGAGAGCACCGCCCTTACAAGGCGGGGGTCACTGGATCGAACCCAGTACAATCCACCAAATTCTATTTGAAACTCATCTAATCTATTGTCAGCTCAGCTGGGTGAGCACCGCCCGCTCTTTAGCGTATATGACTCTCTTTATCTACGTGTTTAAGTGCTACTCTACTAAAACGCATTAACTGGATTGACGTGGTGAATAACCGTTATTCTTCCTATGCTTAACTGCATGCCTATTACAGCTATCTAGTATCGTTTGCTGTTGTATACGTGCATCATCATCAATTAGCAGCAGGAAACCGCTTATGCCCCATTCCCACCACCATGGCACAGAAAACCTTGGCGATAGCAAACTACTTGTTGCCGTGGTCATCAATGTTTTACTCACCGTAGCGCAAATTGTTGGCGGTATCATCTCGGGCAGTTTATCGCTGATTGCCGATGCCCTGCATAATTTAAGTGATGCCGCTTCGCTGGGTATCGCCATCTTTGCCCGCAAGATAAGCCGTAAACCCGCCGATGAATTGAAAACCTTTGGCTATAAACGGGCCGAAGTGATTGCAGCGCTAATTAACCTCACCACCTTAATCATTATTGGCTTATATCTTATTTACGAAGCGTTATGGCGTTTAGCTGATCCACAAGAGATCGCCGGTTGGCTGGTGGTTATTGTGGCCAGTTTTGCGTTGCTAGTCGATGTGGTCACCGTGCTTCTGACGTATGCGCAATCAAAAAACAGTATGAACATTAAAGCCGCCTTTTTACATAATGTCTCCGATGCCCTCGCCTCCGTGGCAGTGATTATCGCCGGCACCTTAATTTTGCTTTACCAATGGTACTGGGTGGATACCTTGTTGACATTACTGATTGCCGGCTATGTGCTTTGGCAAGGTTTTAGCATGCTGCCTAAAGCTATCCATTTATTGATGGATGGCACACCTGAGCATATAGACATCCCACAGGTTATTACGGCCATGCAAGCGGTAGATGGCGTAACAAACGTGCATCATGTGCATATCTGGCAAGTCGATGAACAGCACAGTGCGCTTGAGGCGCATGTTGTGGTGGAAAACATGGATGTGGCAGCACTGGAGAAAATAAAAACCACCTTAAAAGCACTATTAGCCCGTGAGTTTCGTATAGGTCATTCCACCTTAGAATTCGAGCATGCCACCCTGACTAACTGCAATAACGCGCAAGTTTGTCATTAATTTTGCTATGCTTGTAATGAGATTTTAAAGCGGACTAGTCACTTCTTTGCCTTGTCCTGAGGAATACATGCATTTACCCACTGTTGTGATATTAGCTCTGGTAATAAACCTGATTGTGGGTTTTTATTTATACTTACTTTATCGGCGCAAACCCAA
Organism: Rheinheimera sp. UJ51; assembly: GCF_020819615.1. Classification (NCBI taxonomy): domain Bacteria; kingdom Pseudomonadati; phylum Pseudomonadota; class Gammaproteobacteria; order Chromatiales; family Chromatiaceae; genus Rheinheimera; species Rheinheimera sp. UJ51. The sequence continues at coordinate 144,332 of NZ_JAJHOG010000003.1, read as the reverse complement.
AGATCGCTGCTTTCGACTTTGGTCATTCTCATCCATCAGTTTTGTGCTGGGTGGCACGCTCGTCGCCTTACGCCCTTATGATATTGCCGCGTTTTTCACCTTCTTTGTTGCTGATTGCTTGTTGTTATTGGCGCCAATATTGGTGCTGGCGGGGCTCATTCAATTTTCACGTTTTCGCTATACTCGGCGCCGGCGCCAACACGCTTTTGTGCTGTTGGCACTGATCGTCATAGCATTGCTAAGTGTCTATCAGCATCCAGGTATCTTGAGTGTGCTGGTTGCGCTGGTCATCGGTGTCACCTTCTGTTTATGTGCCGTGTTGTTAGAAAAATCGGTAATCACCGAGCCAACCTTTACCCGCTCACTTCAAGGTATTTTTCTGCTGCATGCGCTGACCATGTTTACCCAGATAATGATGATCCTCTGGCAATGGCAATCTTTAGATATGAATGGCTTACCCGAAAGCTCGGTCTATACCCTGCTCAGCCATATCTTACTGACCACCTTTACCGCTTTATTGCTACCCTGGTTATGCTTTTTAAAACTGGAACGCAAACTCACCTTAAAGTCGCAACGCGATGGCTTAACCAAACTGGCCAATCGCGAGCATTTTTTCAATCAGGTGGAACGTTATTGGCAACAACAGCGCCCTCTGCCTGCCGTATTAATGATGATCGATATCGATTTCTTTAAAAAAATTAACGATAAATTTGGCCATGCGGTAGGCGATAGCGCAATTAAAGCCGTGGCACAGTTGTTATCTAAACAATTGCGTTGTAACGATATTATTGGCCGTATTGGCGGTGAAGAATATGCTGCACTGCTGATCGATCTGGATGAAGCCACCGCACTAAAAATTAGCCAACGACTCTGTGAACAAGTTGAAAAACAACTGCAATTTGTGGCTGATGCCAAGGTCGAACTGACCATCAGTATCGGTTTAGTGCATGTGGATACCTCACAACACGACTACGTGAGTGCGCTAAAAGCCGCAGATGAAGCGCTTTACAGCAGCAAGCGCGCTGGCAGAAATACCGTAACCCTCGGCGCAGTTGGGCTTTGACACCAAGAATTTTAGAATGGATTAATGGCAAAGCCTTGCTGTTGCAATAGCGCGTGAGCCGTCATCGCAGAAAGCGCCATATTCACACCGGGTAGCAAGTCAGCATTACTGATGCCATTAGCGGCAGCACTTTGTCCACAAAGGTAAAATTTGACTCCCTTTTCCTGTAGTTGTGCGATAGCAGTGGCGCTGCTATTTTTTAGTCCATCTTTATTGGCGGCAAAAAACTTTGGGTTTGTCATCTCTAAAGAGGCACTGCCATGCACTACCACGGCCAGCTGAATATTTTCTAAAGGCACACCCGCTGCGACATGCATATTGATAAATCGAGCCGCACTTTCTATCGACCGATTTAACTTGCCTGGTTCTGCAGCTTTAGCGACGTCGAAAGCCAGCTTAAATACCGTATTGACTGGCACCGGCTCAGTTTGTTGCACGGGTGCTGTCGGCCCGAAATCGTTAAACACGGGGCCGGTTTTAAAATTGTCCAGTTGCGCAGCTAAGGCATTTTCAGTGCAAAGCAATAAGGGTATTAATAAAAGAAAACGGTGTATTTGCATGGTAGTGTCCAACGATTGTTTATAAAGACTATACCTAGCACCCGCGTAATCAACAAGCCTAAAGAACATCAGTTTAAGCCAGTGAGCGCCCAACATTGAGCTATTAGTCAAACGAAAAAACCGCTTTCAATGCGTTATCCAATACTTGCCGGAACCGTCTGCATCTAAAGTTCTATTGGCCAAGCGGTTAACTGTTGAACGGTTTTTTAAAATCAACATGCAAGGCCTGCCCCTGTGGTTTCAAACAACTCTGTGACCGAGATCAATAAACCTTTTTTAATTTAAGCCTATACTTATCAGGGTAAGACAGTAATTAATCGCATAAGGAAATAATATGACGCTTGAAAAACATAGCTTTCTCAGTGAGTTTCCCGATCATCACCATACTATTCGCCATTTAAAGATGCACGACCGGCACTTTGCCAAGTTATTTGATGAATACAACGACTTAGATCACGAAGTATTTAGTATTGAATCTGCCGGTACCCCTACTACGGATGACAATTTAGAGCAGAAAAAAATGCGCCGTGTACAGCTTAAAGACTCGCTGCTTGCCATGGTAAAAAAAGAAGAAGCCGCGCAATAACACCAAGCCAAATAATCTTATTAACCACAGCTACGTTTAACAAAAAATGTAGCTGTGGTTTTTCCATCTGCCACTAAACTAGCCGTTTACGCAGCGGCTAATTGGCTTTAGCGATATGGATAGGCGCTGCCCCAAAGGTTTGTTTAAACACCCGGCTAAAGTGGCTTGGGTTATTAAAGCCTAACTGATAACACACTTGGCTTATCCGCTCGCCAGTTTGCAGTAACCGATAAGCCTGTTGTAAGCGCAATTGCTGCTGCCACTGCGCTGGGGTTACCCCAAAAGCTAATTTAAACTGCTGATAAAATTTACTGCGGCTCATGCAAGCAATTTTGCATAACGTTTCAATTTGAATATCTTCGCTTAGGTGTTGCTCAATATAGTTCAGCACATTACCCAGCGGTGTTGTTTGGTTGTTTTGCTTACAACTGGCCAACAGTAATTCGCGGCTTTGCTGCTGTAATAAACGGGTAATCAATTCGTTTAGCGACAATTCAATTAAATAGTCACGGTGCTGCTCGTTTTCACTGAACAGCGTGATCATTTTTTCCAGTAACTGCTGCGTTTGCGAATTATGCTGGCCGTGTACCAGCTTCGGCACATAATGAAAAAAATCGCTATTGCTAATTTCTTGTTTGAAATTCAGCGCATCGGCCACGTTACGGATTTTATCGGTACTGATTTCAATGGCAAGGCAGGTGGTGGGTTGTTGCAATGATGCCTCAGGAAAGTCGATAAGTACCTTTTGCCCGGGCGCCAGCACAAAAGATTGATGCGGTAAAAACGCGCTGTGGTATTGGCAGTCGGCGACATGCATCACTTTTTTGCCCGTTAGCATACCGCAAAATAATAACTCACTAGAGTGTAACGCCACCTGCTGCGCATCTTGATAAGTGTCATAAATACTGAGTTCAGCATGTTCACCAGCAAAGCTCACTTTGTTTTCAACAAGCACATTAATGCGTTGGCGTTTTTGGGTGAGTACCGATGTTGTCATAGTCTCCCTCAGTTTGGACAAATAGACAAAAAGTCTGGACTAGCAAGCAAGCGTGCTGAATACACCTGCGCTAATGTGAACTTATGGCGGCTAAAAAACAATAACTTCCCGCCAGATTTAGTTAATTACTAAACTATTTAGACAAAGGATAGACTATGATTTATGCAAATCCAGGTACAGCGGGTGCCTTAGTTAACTTTAAAGCGCAATATGGTAACTATATTGGTGGTAAATGGGTCGCCCCCATTAAAGGCCAGTATTTTGATAACAAAAGCCCGGTAAACGGCAAGGTGTTTTGCCAGATCCCACGTTCGAGTAAAGAAGATATCGAATTAGCGCTCGACAAAGCGCATCTCGCTAAAGCCGCTTGGGGCAGTACCTCTGTAGCGGCACGCAGTAACATTTTACTGAAGATTGCCGATCGTATGGAGCAAAACTTAGAGATGTTAGCCGTCGCAGAATCTTGGGATAACGGCAAAGCCATTCGTGAAACCCTAGCCGCCGATATACCGCTGGCAATTGATCATTTTCGTTATTTTGCCGGCTGTATACGCGCCCAAGAAGGCAGTATTGGTGAGATTGACGAAACCACTGTGGCCTACCATTTCCATGAACCACTGGGCGTGGTTGGCCAAATTATTCCGTGGAACTTCCCAATTTTAATGGCCGCATGGAAACTCGGGCCAGCACTGGCGGCCGGTAACTGTGTCATTTTAAAACCTGCCGAGCAAACGCCCGCCTCTATTTTAGTGTTAATGGAATTAATCGGCGACTTACTGCCAGCCGGGGTGCTGAATGTGGTAAACGGCTTTGGCAAAGAAGCCGGTGAAGCCCTGGCAACCAGCAGCCGTATTGCCAAAATTGCGTTTACTGGCTCTACGCCTGTTGGCTCACACATTTTAAAGTGTGCAGCAGAAAATATTATTCCGTCTACCGTTGAGCTTGGCGGTAAATCACCAAATATCTTTTTTAACGATGTGATGGATAAAGACGATTCATTTCTTAGCAAAGCGATTGAAGGTGCGGTGCTGGCCTACTTTAACCAAGGTGAAGTTTGTACTTGCCCGTCACGACTGTTTATTCAAGAAGATATTTACGAGCAATTTATTGCGCGGATTTTAGAGCGCACGCTACAAATTAAGCGCGGCAACCCACTGGATAGCGAAACCATGGTGGGCGCTCAAGCCTCCCAAGCGCAGTTTGATAAAATTTTAAGTTACATTGAAATCGGCAAAAAAGAAGGCGCACAGGTGCTGACCGGCGGTCAGGTTGAGCAACTAAGTGACGACTTAAACGGCGGCTATTATATTCAGCCCACCATCTTAAAAGGCACTAACGATATGCGGGTATTCCAAGAAGAAATTTTTGGCCCAGTGATTTCGATGTCAACCTTTAAAGATGAAGCCGAAGCCCTGCAGCTGGCTAACAGTTCAGAATTTGGCTTAGGCGCTGGGGTTTGGACGCGCAATATGAATCGCGCCTATCACTTTGGCCGTAAAATTGAAGCCGGTCGGGTGTGGACGAACTGCTACCATATGTATCCGGCGCACGCGGCCTTTGGTGGCTATAAGAAATCCGGTATTGGCCGAGAAACCCACAAACTGGCACTGAATCATTATCAGCAAACCAAAAACTTATTGGTCAGTTACAGTGAAGATCCGTTAGGTTTCTTCTAACCTAAGCGTTTGCAAACCTGATAAAACCTATAGTGTTACAGGTGAATATCCGCCCTCAGTGCAGGGCGGATGTCGCATTGCTTAAGCATGTAAATTAGCTTAGCGCAGGTCTTTAACGGGTAAAGGATAAACACTAAGCACAAAGTGATTAACGAAAAACCGGCATCAAGTCATACCGGTTTTTATGCTATAGCGCTTATCGCACACTCCTGAATCAGCGCATCACTGCCGATTACTCAGATACACTGGAATAATCGCCACCGACTCGGGGGCCGTTACCGCAAAACTGGCGTTGGCAGCAATATTACCACCGGCACTGTTCAAGATATTATCAAAGCGTAACACGCGGTTATTCGACTTTTCGGCAACATAAAGATGCGCACCGCTATACATAATATCAACCGGATTACCGAGTAAGGTATTCGCGCCACTGATATTAACGGCTATGTTGGTTAAACCATCAGCACTGCTGGCATTATTTAGAATATAAATTTTACCATCGGTGGCATCGGCCGCACTGCCCACATCAGAGACCATTAACGCATCACTGGCAAAATCATAATCAATACCATGTAAATTGGTTGGCGCTGCCACAGCAACACCGGAGACCGCGGGGGTGATCATACGATCTGCAGTGCTAATGACACTGCTACCCGCTAGCCATTTCGCTCTAACTTGATTAAACACCGCAACACTGCCATTGGTTAATGCGACAAAAGCACGATCTGTGGTGGGATCATAATCAACATCCCACGGTTGCGCCGGGGCGGTGTTTAAGGTTAATAGTGGCGCGGCATTACCGCTAGCACAGGCTGAATAAATGAATACGCCGGGTGTTGCCGCATTATTTTCAGCCACAAAAATCAAACCTGAGGCAGAATCAACATCTAAGCCTTTGGGTGAAATTAAGCCCGTGTTACTTCCGGTAATGATCCGATCTTGCGACGCAGAATATTGCTCGCCTAAGCGCATAGTCGCGACACGGTTAGAAATCACAATGCCACCGCTAGTCGCCGTATCAAAAGTGGTGTAGCTGTCACCTGCCAAATCAAAGGTGACGCTTTCAATATTTTGTAGCGCATTATATTGGCCTAAGTTACTGGTTAAAGGCGCATTTAATCGGCTTATTTGCCCTGTTGTCGGGCCTGTTACCGCGGGATTACTGGATACCGCAACGCCGAGTAACACCGCAGCACTGCTGATATCCGAAATATCGGCGTCTTGGCGCGAAGCGGTCAGTTCAACCAATGCTTCAGGTTTAATGGCGCTGGTTGTTAAATCAGGCGCAATATCACCGCTTGCACCTGCAAAAATATTGGCGTACACCAAAATGGCATCATTGGCTTTTTCGGCAATGCGTAATTCGCTGCCCGATAAAATAATATCTACCGGATTACCCAGTTTAGTTGCGGGGCCTTTAATGACTCGGCTGGGCACAACATTACCATCGACCATTGATATGTTATTAAGTACAAAAATTGCGCCATCGGTGGCATCGGAGGCACTGCCAACATCCGAAAGGACCATTTTGTCAGATAAACGATCGTAGGCAATCCCATGTAAATTAATCGACTGTTTAGCCCCATTGCTATCAACCGGGGTGATATTGCGCGTTGGCATCGCGGCATAGTTGCTTGCAACATAATTATCGTAAACCGACAATACGCCATTTGTTAGCGCCACATACAGCCTATCGTTATTGTCATCGTAAAACAGATCCCACGGCATCGCATCGGTGGTGGTGGTAGCTAACGGCGCGACATTCCCCGCCGCGGCGCCGCCATATACGGTCACTTGCATTGCGGTTTGATCGGCAATAAACACTAAACCACGCATCTGAGAATAGGCAATTCCTTTGGGATTAACTAAACCGGTTGTCGCACCGGTAATTTCCCGATCACGATTTAGGTTAAACGCAGCGCTATCAGCACGTTGTGCTATCTGACAAAAGGTTTTAAGGCTACCGTTCATGCTGTCACCGGCTTGCACTAAATTGCCCAGCGGATCAAGCGCCAGCCCTTCATTATTTAAGCCCGTTAAACGTTTCAGCATAGCGGCATTTTGATTAACCACATCCACGGTATTGCGGTTATCCGTGCCATTGTTAGCGATAAGAAAATTAGCGGCGGCGAAACCGGGCTGGCCATTGTTACCTATGGGGCCAGGCTGGCCTGGTTGCCCTGTGGCGCCCATTTCACCGGGTGCACCATCATCACCATTACAACCCGATAAAGCCAATAACATGGCTAAAGCTAATGCGCTTAATGCTAAAGGCCCTGTCGGCCGAACTAATTTTGATGTTGTCATGACGTTGTCCTTACGTTTATCAACTGAGTTTGATGAGTGGCATAGCTATTGGCTTTGCTGCTAAATACTCATCTTCAATTGCAGTAACGACCCACTTGAATAATTAGATGCAACTATTTGCGTATTTTTTATCAATGAAATCGGCAATTTAAAACCTGTTTAATATCAGTATGTTTGTTGACAATTCGCACCTGGCCTTTATTCGCGATACTATAAGTAATTGCTTTAAGAACACTGTACTTACACGTTAAGGAGCCATTTTGAGTGAGCATAACACCACGAATTGGCTGCCACCTCAGCAGCAAAATCATCAGAATGCCGAACGACAAGTCGGGGTTGAATTAGAATTTGCTGGCTGCCAGCCTGAATCGATTGTCGATTGTATTACCGCAAGTTTCGGCGGTAAGGTAATTAAACACTCGATCTTCAACTACCAGATCAAAGACAGCCGTGTAGGTGATTTTCGGCTGGAACTCGATGCTGAACTCTTGCAAAAGATCGTTGCGACAGAAGAGAGTGCGCAGCAAAGCAGTGCTATTTATCAAGCGGCCGAGCAATTATTGAAATCGGCAGCAGAGCAACTGGTGCCTTGGGAAGTGGTCACGCCACCGCTCAACGTCGGTCAGTTGGCTGAATTGAATACCCTCTTTTATTGTTTACGCGAAAATGGCGCGGTCGGCACACGCAAAGCCGCACGTTATGCCTTCGGTTTACACTTAAACCCCGATCTGCCTGATCTTCAGGTGACAACCTTAGTCAGGTATCTGCAAGCCTACATGTGTTTGTATGATTATATTTATGCTAAAGAGAACATCGACCTCGTGCGCAAGCTTACGCCCTATATCGATAACTTTAACAAAGACTATATTCTTAAGGTGGTAGACCCACAGTATCAACCTGATTTAGATAGCTTTATTCGCGACTATATGGCTTACAACCCCAGCCGAAATCGCAGTTTAGATTTACTACCATTAATTGCGCACATCGATGAAAAATGGGTAGACACGCATCCAGAGCGCGCCTTAATCAAGGCTCGGCCCACCTTGCATTACCGCTTACCCAACTGCGATATTGATAACCCGAATTGGGATCTATCTAAACCCTGGCAGCGCTGGCTTAAAGTTGAACAACTGGCGGATCAACCCAAACTGCTAGCACAATTTATCGATGAGTTTCGTGCCGACTATCAACGCTTGACGCGCGATCTTGATAAAAAATGGCTAACCCGCAGTACAGAATTACTGCAAAGGTTAGGCTAACGCAATGATGAAAAACGCAACCAAACCGCTTATCGCGGTAACTGGCCCACGTAAACGCTTTCCCATTGGTTGGTGGGCTATCCGTTTTAATCTATGGCTGGTGGGCTTGCGCGGTATTTATCTTTACCCTGGAGGGCCAGAGCTGAACCAGCCGATCAGCGGGCTGATTATTAGTGGTGGCGATGATATTCATCCTGAGCATTATGGTGAGGGTGCACGCGAAACCAGCCGTTATGACCCCGCTCGCGATAAACTGGAAATGACCCTGCTTGAACAATATCTCGATTCGGGGCTGCCCATTCTCGGCATTTGTCGCGGCGCACAGCTGCTTAATATTGTGGCGAACGGCTCGTTACATGCCGATATCCGCCCTGATCGCCAGAAAACCCCCAATGCCTACACCGCATTACCGGTTAAAGAGGTCACGGTGGCACAGAATAGCCAACTGAGCCATTGTGTCTCGCCCAGCCGCTTTAGTGTCAATAGCCTGCATAACCAAGCGGTTAAACGCTTAGGCGATAACCTGATTATTACCGCCAGAGATGCCGATGGTTTTGTGCAAGCGATTGAGCATAAGCATCGATTTGTGGTGGGCGTGCAATGGCATCCCGAGTATTTACCCTATCTGCCCGCACAACGTGAGCTGTTTCGCTGCTTTGCGCGGGCGGTAACGCGTTTTAGCAAAGGCAACAAGGCAAATTAAACAAATAATAAAGGGGATGTCTGCCATCCCCTTTCGCCTTACTGCACTTTCGTTTTAAAGATTATAACGCGCTATTGATGCTGCTGATTAAGCTGTTAATACGTTCAGCATTTTTACCAACATCACTTCTGCCGACGCGTGATTTACTGCGAATATCCAATAAGCGCATCTCGCCGTTATCCACCACGCGAATAATCACATCATCTTTAAAGCCGAACCATGCCGTGGTGTGCGTCGCTTCGATAATACCGGCTGCGCGGTCAACATTGACGATTTCCATGCCGTAGCTTTTCACTGCGGCTTCGGCTGCAGCAAACACTTGCTCAAGGCTTTGGGAATATTGCTGGGTCGCCAGCTCAGGATAGGCAACACGTTGCTGCTCGGCCGTTTCTTCGCCAGCATACGCGACCGGGTTGGGGGCATCTGCCCGCAACGGAGCAATGGCAATAAACTCAGGTGGATTGACTAAGTCGGTCGAGATATCATGAATAGGCGGTACTGAACGCGCTTTATTCAATAAACTGACGGGCACTGCCACCGCAAATAGGGCCAACAATGCTGAAGCAGCGGCTAAACCCCAATTACTATTTTTACGTTTCAGCACTAAGTACACTAATAACAGTACTAGGGCTGCGCCTCCCACATAGACACCATAACGCAAGCCAGCAAAAGCCGTGCTCAGCGCAAACAGGCCATATTTATATAACAGGCCAGGCAACACTACCATTAAAAAGGCAACGAAACTGACCAGAATCACTAAGATGTTCATACCGTGTATCCTATTATTGTTTTAGCTGTTGATGAAATACCAGCAGTTAATACTAGCAGGGATCGCATCTGGACTTATGTTAATCTTATAAACTTAGGCTTTAATCGGTAAAAGACGTTTTTAGCCACTTTGCGCCAAGCGCTATGTGGCGAAGCCTAGGCTTGAGCCAGCGCAAGGCAGCTTAACTAAAAACCTCTTAAAATCAGCAAAATATGCGATGAATAATTGCGACTAAGCAGTTATTCTGTGCAAAAAAGTTGCTATAGTGTGTTTGACTAACCTTTAGGATTATTGCCAACGATGGATAGCTCGCTAGAACGCGATGAACGAATTCTGATTATTGACGAACAAGCCTTGTCACAGAGTTATTTACGCTATGCGTTAGAAAAGTTGAGCTATCAAGATATTACGGTGGCCGATCGGCCGCAACTTGCCCTTACCCTATGTCGAGAAAATCATTACGATCTGATTATTTGCTCTTACAACCAAGGTGAAGGCAAAGACGGTTACCAGCTATACGAAGAACTGAAATTTAATGGCTTACAAAAATACACCACCGGTGTCATTTTTATCAGTGCTGAAACTGATCCTACCCTTGTGCACAGTGTTATTGAACTGCAACCCGACGAGTTTTTAGCAAAACCTTTTGCCATTAAAGACTTGCAGGTGCGTATCGAGCGGGTCTTAAAACGTAAAGAACAACTTCGCCAACTCTATCAATTATTAGATGCGCAAAACCATGATGCCGCTCTAAGCTTTATTGATGAGCAACTGTCTGATGCCAACCAGCGCAAGTGGTTTCCGTTATTATTAAAGCTCAAGGGCGATATTTTATTAAACTTGGCGCGTTATAAAGAGGCCGAGCAGTACTTTCAAGCGATGCTGGCGATCCAACCCTTTAACTGGGCGCGCATGGGCTTGGTGCGCTGCTATTTAAAACTGGATAAAGAGTCGCAGGCTTTTAGTGAATTAGAAGCGATGCTGATGCGTTCAGACAGCCGCTTATTTGCTTTAGATCTGCTTGCCGAATTAGAGTTTAAACAAAAACGTTATCAAGAAGCGCAGCAGCATCTGATTGATGCCGCTGATTTAGCACCACGCAATTTATTACGCCAACAAAAGCTGTTTCATATGTCGCGGTTAAATCATGATTATGAAACGCAATACCGTGCGGCAAAAGACATGGTTAAATTTGCACGGTTTTCAATTTTCGAACAGCCCGACTTGTATCTCAATTTGGCCAGAGCCAGCATTGATTTTGCGCTGAGCAGTGAAGATGAAGAACAGAACGTGCGTTTAAATCGCCAAGCTACCCAGAGCTTAGTCAGTTTACAAAAACAGTTTAATAAGCATGAACTGTCTGAGCAGCAACATATCATTCAAGCGCGGTTGCATTATTTACAAGATAATAAAGAAAAGGCCAAAGCCTTACTGCGTAGTTTAAAAGTCGATACGCCCATTCATTCGTTAGAAGATGCGCTGGATAAAGCTAAAGCGATGCATGAAGTAGGCTTAACTGAAAATGCCGAACATTTGTTTGAGCAGATCAGTGATTATTGTCTGAAAAACCAAGCGGATCCGATGTTAAATGCTTATTTACAACAAGAAAAAGACGAGCGCAAACAAATGCAACTGGGCCCACGCGAACTCAACAACAGTGCGGTGCAGTTATATCAACGTGGACATTGGGAGCAGGCATTCGCCGCGTTCTCATTAGCCCATCAGGTGATGCCTAGAAATGCGGGTATTGCGTTAAACTTGTGGCAAACTATTCTGACTTCACCGCGGCCGTTGTGCCCGATAAAAGAGCAAAATAAGTTATTACGTCAGTGCCAGCGAATTATTGAGCAAGCGATGTTAAAACCCGATCAGCAACAGCGCTATGATCAACTTAAACATAAACTGACACCGGCCGCTAATCTTTAGTAACCGGTAACGGCCACTCCCGAAACACCTCTGGTAAGGTACGCGAGCGACACAGCCAGGCAAAGCCTAGCCCTAGCCCTACTACGGTAAACAAACGCCATGGGGCATCTAAAATGGCATCGGCCGGCAGATCATACAGCGTATAGGCCAGATCAGCACCACAACAAAGCAGTAAAATGGGTAAACCAAAACGCCAGACATGCCGCCAGCCGGCATGACGTTTATCACTGCGCTGCGACAAGGCGGCAACAACCAGTAAAACGGGTAACGCCAATAAGCAGGCAATCAGAAAATCTTGCTGCTGCGGATAAAACAGTTTCAACATGTCTTTTTGCTGCGCAGGTACGGTTAATACCAAGACCCAACTCAGATAAGGCCGCAGCAATAAAATCAGTAACCAATATAAACGCATCGGTACAGGGACTAAACCGTATTTATCTAATAATGGCCACTCTTTCATCAGCAGCCTCGCCAACACAACATCGCCATTACTTGCCCACACTGCAAATAAAGATTACGCATCGACAAGCCCATGTTGCTGAAACAATTGCAGCATAGCAGCTTCATCCCACACGGGCACATTGAGCTCATTGGCTTTTACCAGTTTCGAACCGGCATTGTCTCCGGCAACCACCGCATGTGTTTTGGCAGAAACCGAGCCCGAGACCTTGGCACCTAAGCGTTGCAATAACGCTTTTGCTTCATCGCGGCCCATGCTTTGTAAGGTTCCGGTCAGCACCACGGTTTGCCCCGCTAAGGGCTGCTCCGTTGCTGCAACTTTGCTCATGGCAGGCCAGTGCACACCTTGGGCCAGCAGATCGGCTACTACGGCCTGATTATGTGGCTCAGCAAAGAAATGGCCCAGATGCTCTGCCACTACTGAACCGACATCACTGACCGCCAATAATTGCTCGTTGCTCGCTTGCGCTAAGGCATCTAAGGATGCAAAGTGCGTGGCTAAATTCAGCGCAGTGGCCTCACCGACTTCACGGATGCCTAAGGCATAAATAAAGCGCGCTAGGGTCGTGGTTTTAGCCTGCTTAATCGCCTGCAACAGCTTTAATGCTGACTTTTCGGCCATCCGCTCTAAACCCAGCAAAGACGGCATATCTAAGGCAAAAATATCGGCCGGTGCTTTCACCAGTGCATGATCGACTAATTGTTCCACGAGCTTATCGCCAAGACCGTCAATATCCAGCGCTTTGCGCGACACAAAGTGCTTTAACGATTCTTTTAGCTGTGCCTGACAACTTAAACCGCCGCTACAACGTGCCACGGCTTCACCACTGACGCGTTCGATATGCGCCTGACAAACTGGACAACGGCTTGGGAATTGCACCGGCACAGTATGCTCAGGCCGCTGCTCTAACACCACACCGACAATTTGTGGGATCACATCTCCCGCCCGGCGAATAATCACTTTGTCACCGATTTGCACACCAAGACGGTTAATCTCATCCTGATTATGCAAGGTCGCATTACTGACGGTAACGCCGCCCACCGACACCGGTTCAAGTCTGGCAACAGGCGTAATGGCACCGGTGCGGCCAACTTGAAAATCGACATCCAGTAAGGTGGTTAGCATTTCTTGGGCTGGAAACTTAAAAGCAATGGCCCAGCGCGGTGCTCGCGCAACAAAACCCAGAGCCTGTTGCTGCGCTAAGTTACTGACTTTAATCACCACGCCATCAATTTCATAAGCCAACTCGGCACGTCGCGTTAAGATCTGCTGATAATAATCCAGCACCGCCGACTCACCCGTCACTAACTGAATTTCCGGACAGACCGGTAAGCCCCACTGTTTTAATTGCTGCAAACGCTGATAATGACAAGCACTATCTAAAAGCTGTGTCGGATCTTCAACTTGCCCAACGGCATAGGCGTAAAACATCAGTGGTCGAGTGGCAGTGATGGCCGGATCTAACTGGCGTAAGCTGCCAGCAGCGGCATTACGTGGGTTGGCAAATAACTTATCACCGCGTTGCCGTGCCTGTTCATTTAAGCGGGCAAACCCCGCAAGCGGCATAAACACCTCACCCCGCACTTCAAGCACTGCCGGGATCGACTCGCCTTTTAGCTGTAATGGAATGGCTCTAATGGTTCTGATATTGCTAGTAATATCCTCGCCGGTATAACCATCACCGCGTGTTGCTGCTTGTACTAACTGACCGTTTTCGTAGCGAATACTCACCGCTAAACCATCCAGTTTTGGCTCACAACAAAAGCTAAACTCACCGCTAAGATCCAGTCTGTCACGCATGCGCTTGGTAAAGGCGCTCAGATCTTCGGCGGCAAAGGCATTGTCTAAAGATAGCATCGGTAAGCGATGCTGTACCTGCGAAAACTTCGCCAAGGGTGCACCGCCCACCCGCTGTGTCGGTGAGTCTTGGGTAATGAATTCAGGGAACTGTTGCTCTAGCTGTTGCAGCTCACGATACAGACGATCATATTCCGCATCAGGGACGGTCGGTGCATCCAGCACATAATATTGATAATTATAGTCTGCCAGTTGTTGGCGGATAGCAGCACATTGCTGTTCAGCTGTTGGTTTCATAAGCGGGCTTAACTCTCGACGAAAAACGGCAGGTAAGTACCTGCCGTTAGGGTATTCGATATCAACTTAACGATGGATCAAACGCTGCCGTTGGAACTCACGGATCCGTTCAACATAATGTCGTACCGTTTGTACTGTTAATACACTACGTTGACCATCTAACACCTGACCACCAAATTCTTCTGCTAATTTTTTTGCAGCGTTATTCATTAAGTTAAAGTTTTGCAATGGCTCACCTGGCCCTGGCAAGGTCATAAATAAACTTAAACCACGGGTCGACAGTTGTTCCATTTTATCCAGGGCAAAGGTCCCCGGATTAAACATATTGGCTAGGCTAAATAATACTTCGCCATTACCGGCACTGTCTTGATGACGATGGAAAATATCCATATCACCGTATTTAAAACCTAAAGGCGTTAAGGCTGACAGTAATTCTTGGCCTTGGATCTCTTTGTTTTCGGGTAACAGCACGTACAAAATCAACACTTCTGATGACGACGCTTCAGACTCGCTGGCACTGCTACTGCTGTGAGCACTGTCTGTCGCAACCTCGCTCTCGTAATCAAAGTCATCGACAGCGGATACGCTCGGCTCTGCTTGCTCTATGGCTGAAAAATTTAAACTCGGCTCTTTTGGCTCACTAAATAAATCGTTTTGCTCTGCTGGGCGCTGCACATCAATAGGCCGACTCTGTGGTTTAGGCTCTGGTCGAGGCGTATTAAAACGCTTTAACTCTACCGGTTTTTTAGCCGCAGCCGCCCCTTTAACCACTCGTACAGGGCCCACGCCTAACTCATCAAAGCCTTCAGCCGTGTCATCCTTGGTATTTTCTTCTGGATGATAACGGTGTTGCGTTTTCGAGCTGTTTTTACGCACCGTCCATAAGCCATGTAAAAATAAGCCGCCCAATACCAGGGCACCTAAAATAATTAAAACCATACGCAAGTCGCTAGCCATTTCTTATACCTTTCACTGTTCTTAGGCTACTGCCAGCTTGACAGCATCGTCTACATCAACCGCCACCACTCGAGAGACGCCGGGTTCCTGCATAGTCACCCCCATTAATTGCGCGGCCATTTCCATCGCAATTTTATTGTGGCTGATGTAGATAAATTGTACCGTTTCAGACATCTCGCGCACCAAATTACAAAATCGACCCACATTGGCATCGTCTAATGGTGCATCGACCTCATCCAGCATACAAAATGGTGCAGGATTAAGCCTGAAGATTGAAAATACTAATGATAAAGCGGTTAACGCTTTTTCACCACCGGATAATAAATGAATTGTACTGTTTTTTTTACCCGGCGGTCGCGCCATGATACTCACACCGGTTTCCAGTAAGTCTTCATCGGTTAAATCTAAGTAAGCGCTACCGCCACCAAAGACTTTAGGAAACAATTGTTGCAACCCTTGGTTGACCTGTTCAAAGGTCTCTTTAAAGCGTTGCCGTGTTTCCCGATCAATTTTTCGCATTGCTGTTTCCAGCGTATCGAGTGCCGCAATTAAATCGGCATGTTGTTCATCTAAATACTGTTTGCGCTCAGCTTGTTGCTGATATTCCTCTATCGCCGCTAAATTAATAGCGCCAAGTCGGGATACCGCATCAACGGTTTTATCCAGTTGCTGCTGCCATACGGACTCTTGCGCGTCTGCCGGTAAATCCGCTAACACACTTTTTAAGATGACTTGCTGTTCTCGCAAGAGTTCCAACATATTGTTAGCACGAACTCGGTAACCCTCAGCATCTAAGCGCAACGACTCCAGTTTCTTTTGCTGTTGCGCGACTAAGTGCACTATACCTGATTGACCTTGCTCTAGGGCACGAATTTGTTGCTCAATCGTCGATAAATGCTCATTCGCCTGTTGCAAAGCCTGCTCAGCATCCACATGCAAGCCTAAATTTTCCTGCAACTGTGCTTGTAACAGCTCGCTTGGATCGGCTTGTTGCTGCAGTTGTGTGGTTAACGCATCAATTTGCGATTGTAATTGTTGCTGTTGCTCATGGGCACGATTGAGATTCTGGGCAAGGCTTTGCTGCTGACGCTGACAAAGCGTTTGCTGCATTTGTTGCTCTAGTAATTGTTGGCGTAACCGCTCGCTTTGCCCACGTAAATGACTTTCTTGCTGCCGAGCCTGTTGCACGGCCTGCTCAAACTCTACTTGCTCAGCTTGTTGCTCACTTAATTGTTCAGCAACCACCTCTTGTTGATCGCGTAAAGGCTCGCTGCTAGCTGCAAGTAGCTCCAGCTCATCCTTTAACGCGGCGATGGTTTCAACGAATTGCTGCCGTTGCTGTTGTCGCTGCGCTAAAGCTTGTTGTTTTAACTGCACAGCGGTTTGCTGTTGCTGCCAAGCGGTTTTTTGCTGTTCTAATTGCTGCTGTAACGCCGTACATTGGCTATGTATGTCTTGCCAGCGCTGTTTTGCGGTTTGAGCCGTCGTCTCGGCCTCGGCCAGTGCAGCAGTTAATTTTTGCTGTTCAGCCATTAATTGCTGTAAACGCTCTTGGCGCAATAAAGCACTGTCGGCCGCATTGGCGCTGGGTAATTGCCCCCAGTTTTGTCCCAGCCAGATCCCTTGCGGGCAAATCACAGATTGCCCCGCAGCTAATTGGGTTTGCATCACTTTGGCCTGCGCCAACGACTCTGCAACTAAAATATGTTGAAAGCTTTCAGGATAAGGGCCGCTAAGCACCTGGGCGGCTAAGGTACCGGGCACGGCACTTTGCGCTGCAGCGTCTAAATAGGTTTGCGCTTCATTCTGAGCAGCACGGCCAATTTGCGCATGTTGTAACTCACCTAAAGCAAAGGCTACAGCGAGCGCCCAACCCTCGGCTAATTCCAACTGTTGTAAAACCTGCTGTGCTGAGCTCGGTAAAGATTGCTGGATCGCCGTGAGTCGCAGAGCTTCATTATGCACCAGCTGCCATTGATTTTGCAGTTGCTGCAGCTGCTGTTGTGTTTGCTCGCGTTGTTCGGCTGCAAGAGCTAAGGTACTTTGCAACGTTGCGAGTTGCGCACTGCTTTGAGTAACGGCGGAAGCCAGTACGGTTTCTTGTTCGGTTAACTGAGCTAACTCCAAGCTTAATGCTTGCTCGTCAATGGCTTCGAGCTGTGCTTGCTGCCGCTGCAATTGTGCTGATACTTGCTGTTGCTGCTGCGCGAGATGCTGTAACTGCATTATCAATTGTTGCTGTTGCTGACGTAAACTAAAACGTTGCTCTTGCCATTGTTCAAAGCGTTGTTGTTGCAGCTGTAACGCTTGTGAAGCCAACAGTAACTGCTCGTCAACTTCGGCTAATTGATCCTCTATCAGCGCTATCTGTGGCTCAAATTGCGTCAGTTGCGCCGTGTAATCGGCTAATAGCTGCTGATCAGCCTGTTGATGTTGGCTAAACTGCTGCAAGTTGTCTCGTTTTTGTTGGAGTTGGCTTTGCAAAAACTGCTGTTGCTGCTGCTGATTGACAAGTTGCTGCTCTAACTTACTGATACTGGCACCGAGCTGATAATATTGCTGCTGACAGCGCTCTTGCGAAGTGCGTGCCTCTACCGCCTGCTCTTTTAATTGCACTAAGATGCGCTGATCGCCTTGCTGGCTGGTTTCAAACTTAAGCAGTTCAGTTTCTTCTGCCGCCAGTTGTTGCTCAAGGCCGGTTAATTGCTGATTAAATGCTAACCATTTAATGGTTGTCACCTCAGCTTTTAATTTGCGCTCTTGCGCTTTCAGTTCTTTGTAACGCTCAGCGGTAGTGGCTTGGCGTTTTAACTTATCGATATTTTTGGCTAATTCATCACGCACATCGGCTAAACGATCTAAATTGTCGCGCGTATGCCGGATCCGATTCTCCGTTTCGCGCCGCCGCTCTTTGTATTTTGAAATCCCCGCCGCTTCTTCAATAAACACCCGTAACTCTTGCGGCTTAGATTCGATCAGCCGCGAGATCATGCCTTGTTCAATAATGGCGTAACTACGTGGCCCTAGCCCTGTGCCTAAAAAGATATCGGTAATATCACGACGACGACATTTACTGCCGTTTAAAAAGTAGCTGGATTGTGCATCGCGGGTGACCAAACGCTTTATGGCAATTTCGCTGCGATCGGCCATTTGACCGGCTAAGCGGCCTTGTGTGTTTTCAAAGACTAACTCTACAGACGCTTGAGCGACGGGTTTACGCTGGGCCGAGCCGTTAAAAATAACGTCGGTCATGGCATCGCCACGCAGATTCTTGGCCGAGCTTTCGCCCAGCACCCAGCGTACTGCATCAATAACATTTGATTTGCCACAGCCGTTAGGCCCAACCACCGCTGTCATCGCCTCAGGAAACGGCACAATGGTCGGATCGACAAAGGATTTAAAGCCGGCAAGTTTAATCTGTTTTAAGCGCATCCAGCCGTTGCGTTATTGTAATCATTGGATTTTTTCAATCTACCTAAATTCAACAGTACTGTCACTTGCTAATTCGGTTAACTGGGCGCGTTTGTAGGTTTTTCTGTCGCCAACGTTCGGCTTTTGCCATGACATCCACGGTACGCCGCTTTTTAGCCGGTGCAACGCTAACAATTACCACCGGTCGCGAGATGATCAGGTTATTTGGATAAATAATGCGCTCATTATCGGTGGTTTTCAGCACCGTATTGAATAAATGAATTTCTGCAATATCGCCCTCTAACGCATTATTACCATCAATAATGCGCACCTTACTGCCTTCAGCAAAGTCTTTTTGCCCCAGTAAGATAAAGAAAGCCGTAACGTTACTGATTAATGACCATGAAGCGAATAAGGCGACACCGGCTACCGCAATGATCGATGAAGCCAACACCAATAAGCCACGAATGTCGACGCCCCAAACGATGCTAAGCATCACCAGTAACACTAACAACAATAAGATATGAAAAACCACCAATGCCCGTTTATTCATGTCCGGACGCATCCGCCGGCCTTTTAGTAAGCCGTAAATAACTGGCACGAGACGGCGACTGATCACAATATAAGCCAGCACAGTCAAAACCGATAACCCTAGCTGGATGACGGTTGGATTTAAATAGCCGCTTAATTGCTGCAGCAAGTCGCTTTCAGCAATAATGGATTGCTCTACACTCATGCTTAATCCAAGTCATTCAATGGCCAGCTAACAATATAATCTTCGAACTTGTCCATATCGACCTGATCTTCGGAGATGGTTTTGTTGCGTACCGACATTTGTTTTTTATGCATTAAGCTTTTTTTACCGCCGTTAAGTAGCGGATGCCAAGACGGTAAGCCTCTGCCTTCATGTAAACGGCGGTAGGCACAACTGGTCGGCATAAAGAAAATATCTTTTAAATTATCTTTGGTGAGTTTGATACAGTCAGGCACCAGCACGGTGCGTTGCGTGTATTCAGTACATTCGCATTTATGACTGTTTAAATAGCGACAGGCGATATTACTGAAATGCACTTGCTCATCTTGATGCAACACTGCAGTAGGACCTTCGCTTTCGTCATCATCGATAAACTTATTCAAACAACATTTAGCACAGCCATCACACAAGGCTTCCCATTCTTCATTATTCATCTCGGCCAGCGGTTTGTGCTGCCAAAAATTCTCTGTTAAAGCCATTTATGCGGTTACCTGCGTTGTTACCGAGAAAAAATCAGCGAGCTCTAGCGTTAACACATCACCTTCTTGCAATGGCCCTACTCCTGCAGGCGTACCTGTTAGAACAACATCGCCGGGTAGCAAGGTAAAATGCTGGCTCATTTCGCTGATTAATTGATTAATGCCACGGATCATATTGGCGCTATTGCCTTGTTGGCGCAGCTGCTGGTTTACCGATAAGCTAAAATCTAATTGTTGCGGATGCTGCACTTGGTTTTTAGGAACAAAACCACTGAGCGGACAAGCACCATCAAAACCCTTGGCGATTTCCCAAGGACGACCCTGTTGCTTCAACTTGGCCTGCACTTGGCGCAGCGTCAAATCTAAAGCCAAACCGTAACCCCAGATTGCATCATTGACTGTGGCATAATCGGCTTTGCATAATCGGCTTTTAATCAATACCGCGATTTCGAGCTCGTTATGCACCTCGCCCTGCTGCTGCGGGATACTAAATTGCGGCGCTAATGGCACCAGCGCCGTGGCCGGTTTAATAAAAAACAAGGCTTCGGGAGCAGTGGTACTTTGCATTTCGGCGATATGGTCTTGATAATTTTGACCAATACACACCACCTTACCCACAGGTAAGGCGATATCGACGTTGGCCATTGTAAGATGTTGATACATATTTAGCCCTGCTCTGCCACAATCAGATCGGCCAAATAGCCAACACTGGTTACGAAATAATAAGAACGATTCCAGTGCATTAAACTTTTGTAATTACTATAAGCCAAGAAGGCACGACCTTTTTCACCGTCAGGCATAATTAATGCCGCCGGCTGCTCACTTTTCGGTAAAGCGCTACCATTTAAACGGGTGACGCCCAGTTTGTGCCATTGCATCACACTGCGCTCAGAGGCATCCCAACGCTTTAACCACTCAGCACGGGCTAAACTGCCGCGTTGAATGGCATGGCTCGGATCAAAATTGGCTGGCAGTAACACTTCACGCCCCCAGGTTTTGTTGTTATCCCAACCCTGGTTTTTTAAATAATTGGCGATAGAAGCGAAAACATCCAGCTCGTTAGTCCAAATATCTTTTTTACCATCACCATCCCCATCTTGGGCATAAGCCATAAAAGAGCTTGGCATAAATTGGCTTTGCCCCATGGCGCCAGCCCAAGAGCCTTTCATGTTTTCAAGCGTGATATGGCCTTCGGCCAGAATATCTAGCGCATTATAAAACTCTTGGCGAAAAAAGGTTTCGCGACGCCCTTCATAGGCAAGGGTGGCTAAAGCAGAGGGAATGGAATAAGTGCCCATAAAACGGCCAAAGCTGCTTTCTAAACCCCAAAGCGCGATAATAAAGCGCGGCTGTACACCATAGCGTTGGCCAATTTGTTCTAGTTGCGGTAGGTATTGTTGATAACGCTCGCGCGCCATACGAATGCGGATTTCACTGACCCGCTTCGGTAAATAGGTGTTGAGCGTTTCAACCACTTCAGGCTGGCTGCGATCCGCGCTCACCACCCGCTCATGAAATTCCAGGCTGGAGAATACGGCATCTAATAAAGCAGCATCATAGCCTTTGGTTGAGGCTTCAGCTTTTAAGGCCGCGGTGTAGCTGGCAAAGTCGGGTTTAGCCACTTCGGTAGATTGAGCCACCTCAGTGTTCGCCAATGCCACTGAACTGCAAAGCCATAAGCCCGCGGCGGTAGTCAGGCGACGCCATGTTAATCCTGTCATACTTCTCTCCTTTATTCTTGCAGCGAAGACGCGTTAGACGCTTTATGTGCTGCCAGCAAATTTTCTGGTGGGGGCGGTAATTGTAAATAGTAGCCTTGCTCGGTTAAAGCGGCTTTCACCTTTTCGATTTCAACTTGGGCTAAATGTTCCCGTTTAGCTAAATTGAGCAAGGTAACCAGTTGCGGCTTACCGAAGCTTTGCAGTAATAAAGCGGGGACCTTTTCGAAGTCATCACGCTTTTCAATATACAGATAAGTGCCTTCTTTACGCAGGCTACGATAAATGGCGCATAACATAGAATAAAACTACTTCACTAACTTGCCTAACAGATAGCAAGACTATAACATGAAGCTCAGGTCTTGCGTAATGGCGCCGCTCGTCGGTAACGCAAATAATAACGCTGCAATGGCAGTAATAATAATAGCAAAAGCACTGAATTTTTATGTCTGAACACACCTTAGAGTTAAAGGGCAGTTTGTTCCCTTTGTCCGTGTTACATTGTACTGATCTAAGCATTCATACCCTTGAGCCCCTTCTCGCTGAAAAACTCGCCCAAGCACCGGGCTTCTTTTATCAGGCGCCTATCGTATTAAATCTACAAGATAATCGGAATGAGCCTGACTTTGTTGCGTTAAAACAGGTATTTACCAAATTAAATTTAGTACTGGTTGGTGTAACCGGTGCCAATAATGAGCAAAAAACGGCAGCGCAACAAGCGGGCTTAGCGGTACTACAAGCCGGTAAAGCGCCGGTCAAAGCGGCTGCAGCCGTCGTTGAAAAAGCCGTTCAACCGCAAGTACCACAGAGCACCATGGACAGCAAAGTGGTTGAACAAACAGTACGTTCAGGCCAACAAATTTATGCTAAAGGCGCAGATCTGATTATCAAAGGTGCCGTTGGCGCCGGCGCTGAAGTGATTGCCGATGGCAACATCCATATTTATGGCTCCCTTCGGGGTAAAGCCATTGCGGGAGCTAATGGTGATCATAGCAAACGCGTGTATTGTTTTAATATGCAGGCAGAATTAGTGTCGATAGCTGGAAACTACTGGCTTAGCGATAGTCTGCAAGGTGAATTTTGGGGCAAACCGGCCTGCATTAAATGGCAGGACGAGAGCTTAGTCATTTCAGAATTAGTGTAAGGATCGTCACTATGGCAAAGATTATTGTGGTTACATCGGGCAAAGGCGGTGTCGGTAAAACCACCTCCAGCGCAGCGATTGGTACCGGTTTAGCGTTGGCTGGCAAAAAGACCGTTATCGTCGATTTTGATATTGGTTTGCGTAACCTCGATTTAATTATGGGCTGCGAACGCCGGGTTGTTTATGATTTTGTTAATGTTATCAACGGTGAAGCGAATTTAAAACAAACACTGATTAAAGATAAACGCGTAGAAAACTTGTTTATTTTACCGGCATCGCAAACGCGCGATAAAGACGCCTTAACTCGTGATGGTGTTGAGCGTGTACTGAAAGAATTATCTGAAGATTTTGATTTTATTATTTGTGACTCGCCAGCGGGTATCGAATCAGGCGCAATGATGGCGCTTTATTTCGCCGACGAAGCGGTCGTGGTGACCAACCCTGAAGTGTCATCAGTTCGCGATTCTGATCGCATTATCGGTATGCTATCCAGCAAATCACAACGCGCCGAGCATGGTAAAGATGGTATTAAAGAGCACTTGCTATTAACCCGCTACAATCCTGAGCGCGTGTTAAAGGGCGAAATGCTGAGCGTTGAAGATGTCAAAGAAATTTTAGCCATCGAACT
The DNA here is from genome assembly GCF_020819615.1 of Rheinheimera sp. UJ51. NCBI lineage: Bacteria > Pseudomonadati > Pseudomonadota > Gammaproteobacteria > Chromatiales > Chromatiaceae > Rheinheimera > Rheinheimera sp. UJ51. The sequence goes on along the minus strand of NZ_JAJHOG010000003.1, from coordinate 120,841 downwards.
GATAGGCGTGATCCCTGAGTCTCAAGCGGTGCTCAATGCCTCTAACTCAGGCCAACCCGTTATTTTAGATAAAGACAGTGATGCTGGTCAGGCTTATTTAGATACCGTACAACGCCTGCTGGGCGAAACACGGCCATTCCGTTTTCTGACCGTTGAGAAAAAGGGCTTTATCAAAAGGATTTTTGGAGGATAACTAATGTCGCTACTGGATTATTTTCGTTCAACTAAAAAAAATACCGCCAGCACGGCCAAAGAGCGCCTGCAAATCATTGTGGCTCATGAGCGCAAAAGACGTTCTGGCCCAGATTACTTACCGCAAATGGAACGCGATATATTAGAAGTCATTCGTAAATATGTCGATATCCCTGCAGACCAAATTGCCGTGACACTGGAACAACGCAGTGATGAACTGTCAGTACTCGAGCTAAACGTTACTTTCCCCGATGATAAGCGCTAAGTAGCGCTTTTTATCCTAACTCTATGTCAAAGGAGCAGACAATGCGCAAGACCCTTATTGCCGCCGCTATCGTTGCCGCAGGCGTCGCTGGCTATTTCGCCCTCAATCAATCATCGACCAGCGCGAGTTCGTTTACCGAGCTAGACTACGTTCCTGCAGATACCGCGCTGTTTTCTGGCCAGTTTACTGCTCTGGATATCGTGTCTTATTTAAAAAGCCTCGGTATGTCACCGGCACAATATAATTCTGACGAAATGCAGCAAGCGATGGCCGCATTATCTGAGAATGGCTCGCCAGCATTGAAATTTGCCATAGCCTTATTTCAAGACTACCTGACCGTATTAACGTCACCAGAAACCTTTGTTGCCAACACCGGCATTATGGCCAAAACACGCTCGCTCAGTTATTTAGTTGGCGCGGCACCAGTGGTGCGTTTTGAAGTGTCTGACGCTTTAGCCTTTCAAGCTTTCTTTGAGCGCGCAGCGACCCAAAGCGGCGTCGTCTCTGAACAACGCCAATTAGGCGAGCACAGCTATCAGGTTTACCCGTTAGGTGATGCCATGCCTGGTTTAGAGTTGTTGGTCAGTATTGATCGCAGCTGGGGTACGGTTGTCTTACACAACACGCAATTATCGGCTGAGCACCGCGCGCAAAGTTTAGCGCAAAGTAAGCCTGCACAAAATTTAGGTAACAGCCAAAAGCTCACCGAAATGAGCAAAAAATATCAGCTGCATCAAGATGGTATTGGTTTTTTAAGTACCGAACAGTTGGCTTTAGCTTTCACCACTACCGATGGCAATCAATTAGCTAAAGATTTGCAGTTAACTTTTACAGATGGCCTACCTGCTGCGCTTGAAGTGTGGCACAGCGATGCCTGTCGTACTGATGCCGCCATGCTGGCGAAAACCTGGCCAGGTTTAGTGATGGATGCCAAAATTGCCCAGCAAGATAACAGCGGTTTACATATGAGCGGCACGATGCTGTGGCCTACAGAAAGTAAAATTGCTTTAGAAGGCATGCAGAGTATGCAAGGCTTTATCCCGTCGAGCTTAGCGGGTGGGATCCACCCGTCCATGTTCTACCTAGCCATGGGCACTGAGATCAGCCAACTGACCCCCGCTATTAGTAAAATGTGGGCTGGCATGACAGATCTGACGCTTAGCTGTGAGCCACTTGTGGCGATACAAGAGCAAATGAAAGCGCAAAACCCTATGATGATGTTAGCCATGGCCGGTATGGCTGCCAATGGCTTGCAAGGTGCTTCAGTAACCATTAATGGCTTTAGCATCGACATGAACACAGGGCAGCCAAAAGCGGCTGATGCCTTAGTCACCTTGTCGGCTGATAATCCACAAACCTTATTAGCGAATGCCAAAGCGATGTTACCGCCTTTGGCAAATATCACGCTGCCAGCCGATGGCGAAGACATTGCCGTGGCGGATATTTTCCCACCCGTCGCTATGCTTAATTTAGATGTGCGGCTAAAGCTAAGCGGTAATCACCTCTTGTTGTATGTGGGTGATAAAGCCACCGCTCAAGCACAGGTGATTGCTAAAGAAGCCTTAAAGAAAAACGGCATGATTGCTTTTGGTATGGATTATCAACAGTTCTTTGCCGCACTGGGTGAAATGTTTGCCATGTCAGGACAACCTATGCCTGCCGAGCTTGAATCGATGCTGCAATCAGATATGAAAATTGGCATGTCTGTTGGTGTCAACGAGCATGGTGTCGTGGTAAGCACAGAAATGAAGCTGGCGGACTAAACCCCGTTTAGCGGTTGTAACCGCCTGAAAGATACCTCAAGCCAGAGCCATGCTCTGGCTTTTTTATAGCTTGTTTAAGTTGGCTTTTCGCGATTGGCGCGAGTCACGCCAAGCATCATAGCTGTAACAAATCAGCCCCGCCCAAATAAAACTAAAGGTAAATAAGCGCTCGGCCGCAAACGGCTCTTGATAAAGCCAAACACCAAAGATAAACATAAAGGTTGGACCGATATATTGAAAGAACCCCATTGTTGACAAGCGTAAGCGACGCGCACCAGCAATAAAGCACAGCAAAGGGATCGTGGTCACAAAGGCCGCGGCCACAAGATAAGCGTTTAACGCCAAGGTGTTGTCTAACAAATTAACGGCTGAACTCTCTGCGAAGGTGTTCCAATACCACAGCGCCAGTGGCATTAACAATAAAGACTCAAAAAACAAACCGGTAATGGCATCGACCGCCAATTTTTTGCGTAACAAACCATAGATCGCAAAAGAACACGCCAAGGTTAAAGCGACCCAAGGCAAAGCACCAAAACTGATGATTTGCCACAACACACCTGCCGCTGCCAGCGATACCGCCAGCCATTGTAATTTACGCAAACGCTCGCCCAAAAACACCATACCTAGTAGCACATTCAGCAACGGATTAATGTAATAGCCTAAGCTGGCATCGAGCATGTGTTTATTATTCACTGCCCAAATAAATAACCACCAGTTGCCACCCAGCAATACCGCAGTCAACAATAAGCTAGCCAACATTTTCGGCTGACGAAACACCCTAAACGTGCTCTGTACTTGGCGCAGTGCGACAATCACCAAAGCTAATAACAGAAATGACCAAACGATACGGTGAATTAAAATTTCCGCAGCCGGGATATAATCAATCTGTTTGAAGTATAACGGGGCAATGCCCCATAAGGTATAAGCACTGGCAGCAAATACACCACCGAGTTTTTGTTCACGCGTTAACGACATAACCACCCCGTAAATTAGCGGCTGATTATACGCAGAACGCTGGGATGCGTCTGCCTCTATCTGCGCTAAACCCTGCCAGCTTGTTAGCTGCTGCATAAACACGGCAGTGAAAGATAGGGCGTTACATCAATATAAACAATAGCTTAAATAATGCAGACCTTAGGCAAAAAAAAGCGACTAGCCAAAGCTAGTCGCTCAAGATACAGGGAAAAGTATTTGAATAACGACTTAGTTAAAATCGTCTAATAAAATCAAACCCACATTACCGGTTAAACCTGCTCCATCACGAGCCACGGCGGTGTAAATCTTATTGGCAGCTAAGTCTAATGATAACGGCCCGATAGCAGCCGTTTTACTACCCGCTGGTGTTACCGTAACAAAGTAAGTTCCTTCGGCTAGCGATACATAACCGGTGTCAGCTTTAAAGGGTACAGCTGCAAACGCAGGGGTGGCAGCGCTGATATCATTAGTAGCAGTAACATAGATATCAACCGAACCGGCTAAGGTAGAACCATGCACAATACGCACTTGTGCCTCAGTGGCAACACGACGTGGCATATCCGCTAATACTAACGGCTCAATGCTATCATTTTGTAAAGAACCCACGGCTAACACACTGTAAAACGCCCCTGCATCTAAGGTCAGATCTGCATCGATAACCACTATACTGTTATCTGCCGCTGCGGCAACTTTGACATTGTAGGTATCTGGAGCAACACCCACATAATCAGTAAAGTCTGGGAAAGATAACGCCGAAACGAGTTCAAGACTGTCATTCACGATAACATCAACAGCAGGTGCATCAGAGACGTTATGTACGACGCGCACTGAAGAAGTGGTGTTAGCATCAGCCACATCAAAGAAGCTGCCATCTGGAGCAACCGCTAACAATGAGACAGGTGAAGCACCTGATAAGCGGTTATTGATTGCCGCTACCACTAAATCCGTGCCTGCGGCTAACTCTAAAGTACCTGAGTCAAATACAACGGTAGATTGGCCAGGTAGTGTAATACGGACACGATAGTTACCTGCAGGCACATCTACCGGCGCAGTAAAGTCTTTATAATCTAGAGTTGCTAAAGGTGCGGTTAAGGCATCCGTTGGCGCAGTAACATGCACATCCACAGTGGGTGCTGCTGAGGCCGCATGCACAACTTGTACACGGATGTTACCCGCAGCCAGTGGCGCAACATCAGAGGTAACCACTAGCGGTTCTAAGGTTTCATTTGCAACAGAGCCAACAGCAAATACGGTGTAGTTGGTCGCTTCGGCTAACGTCACACCCAATGGGCCAATCACTGTAGCGGTGCTATTACCTGGTAAAATGGCATCAACCGCAACTTGGTATGTGTCCGGAGTCACATTGAAATTTGCAGAGCTCTGTGCATAAGCCAAACCCGATACCGCGTTCGCGCCAAAACGAATATTGACATCAGGTGCATCTGACGAGGCATGTACAAACTTCAAGGTGGCATCGGCAACGGCAGCTGGCTGACCTGGTGGTGTGATGGTTTCATCATCGTTGCTGCTGTTACAAGCACTTAGGGAAAGCATTGCCACAGAAGCTAAGGACAGTGTTAATATTTTCTTCATCATTAATACCCTTTTAATTGATAAGCGGGAAAATTTACGCCGTCTCAAAATTGCGGGATCAATCGAAAAAGTTGACAAATATCGAAAAAAAACACCTATTTTTTACATAAATCCATTTAGCGTTAACGAACGTTGTTAACGAGTTAACTTAAAAGTCGACATGTGCTGGTTTGGGTAAAAACGGTTTTAGTAGCTCTGCACGCCAGCCTCGTAAATATTCAGGGATCGGTAATTGTGCACGTTGCTCATCGGACACCCGCCAACACCAATTAAAAAACTCATGTAATTGCCGACGGGTTGACAAAAATGCGGCGGGCAAACCACTATTGGCAGCGGCTTCTTTCACCGCCTGCCCCAGTTCAGCTAACACCACCTTTTCTCCGGCAAAACGATCAAGATGATAAAAACGTTGTGGACACTGCTCTGGCGCTAACGCTTTCGCCTGCTGAATTAACTCCACTAATAGTTTGGCATGTCGACGCATATCACGTGTCGCCATGCCGGGTATATTCAGTAAACTTTCTGGGGTGGCCGGGCGGCGTTTCGCTAATTCCAGCAACTGAGCATCTTTAGCCACTAAGCCCAGTGCCAGATCTTTGCTACTGGCATACTGAAAACGCCAACTTACGATGTCACGTAATACCGCTAATTCACGACTATTTAATTGGGTACTGTTTTTAATCTCTAAAAACTTAAATTGATCAGGCAATTGATGCTGGCGACGTAGCAATAATTGTTGCCCTTCTGCGAGTAAAACCTCGAGCTGCTGCGGGGTTTTAAATTCAGTGAGCAAACGTTGATACACATCGAGCAAGTATTTTACATCATTCGCAGCATACGCTAGCTGTGCGGGCGCTAATGGCCTGGCCAACCAATCGGTCCGCGCTTCACTCTTATCAATCACCGCACCGGTAATTTGCTCGACCAAACGAGCATAGCCAATACTCCCACCCCAACCGATCACTTCCGCTGCAAGTTGAGTGTCAAACAAGGGAGTGATCTGCGTAATATTAATGGTTGCAAAAGCTTCTAAATCTTCGGTGCAAGAATGCAAAATTTTACAAATATGCGGCGCTGCAAACAACGTTTGTAATGGCGTCCAATCATCAATCGCTAAAGGATCAACCAACGCAAAATGCTGGCCATCAAATAATTGAATTAAGCCTAACTTCGGTGACAGGGTACTTTGCCGGATAAACTCAGTATCAACCGCTAAGCTAGGCTGCTCGGCTGCCTGCAAACAAAAACGGGCTAAACTTTGATTATCACTAAGCAAGGACATGGTGTTCTCTCTTCAAAAAATAAAGCCGGCAATCGCCGGCTCTAAGTACTAACCGCGTAATTCGCGGCGTAGGATCTTGCCTACATTCGTTTTGGGTAATTCCTTGCGGAATTCTACCAGTTTCGGCACTTTGTAGCCCGTTAAATGTTGCTTACAGTGCGCGATGACTTCTTGTTCGGTTAAAGAAGGATCTTTTTTCACGATAAACACTTTAACCACTTCACCCGCAACGTCGTTTGCAACACCCACTGCGGCCACTTCAAGTACCTTCTCGTTCATGGCGACGACTTCTTCAATTTCATTAGGGAAGACGTTAAAGCCCGACACTAAAATCATGTCTTTTTTACGATCGACAATATAAAAGAAACCTTGCTCATCCATCCGGGCAATGTCTCCGGTGTAAAGCCATTCATCTTTAATGGTTTTAGCGGTTTCTTCTGGACGGTTTAAATAACCCAGCATCACTTGTGGGCCACGCACTAACATTTCACCTGACTCACCTGGGGCGACATCGTTACCGTTATCATCAATTAAACGGATATCCGTAGACGGTGCCGGTAAGCCAATACTGCCGTTAAAGTCTTCTAAGTTCACTGGGCTTAAAGTAACCAGTGGGCAGCACTCCGTTAAACCGTAACCTTCCAATAAGCGACTCTTGGTGACTTTTTTCCAGCGCTCGGCGACAGGCCGTTGCACCGCCATACCGCCACCCAGAGAGAGTTTGAGCGAACTAAAATCCAGTTTGTCAAAACCCGGCGTATTCAACAAACCATTAAACAAGGTGTTGACGCCCGTGATCGAAGTAAACGGAAATTTAGCGAGTTCTTTAACAAAGTTGGGCATATCACGTGGATTGGTGATCAGTAAATTGGTGCCACCGAGCTTAAAGAACACAAAGAAATTCGCCGTTAGCGCAAAGATGTGGTAAAGCGGTAACGCCGTGACAACATACTCTTTTCCTGCCACTAAAAAATGATCTAAAAAGGCACTGGCCTGTTCTAAGTTTGCCACCATATTGCGATGAGTTAACATGGCGCCTTTTGATACGCCGGTTGTCCCGCCGGTATACTGCAAAAAGGCAATATCTTCACCGCTGATGTTTGGTTTTTGCCATTGCAGCGCAGCACCTTCTTTCAGCACTTGTTTAAAGGGGATGGCTTTACGCAGTTGATAGGCGGGTACCAGCTTTTTCACGTGTTTCACGACGAAGTTAACGACCGCACCTTTGACACTACCTAACATATCACCCATTTTGGTTAAGATGACATGTTCAACTTGTAATTGTTTTTCTACCGCCATCAGCGTGTGCGCAAAGTTATCGACGATAACAATAGCTTTGGCTTTAGAGTCAGACAGCTGATGTTGTAATTCCCGAGGCGTATAAAGGGGGTTTACGTTGACCACGGTACAACCGGCACGCAAGGTTCCCATTAACGCCACTGGGTATTGTAAAAGGTTAGGCATCATAATCGCGACAGCGTCGCCTTTAACCAAACCCAAGGTATTTTGCAAGTACGCGGCAAAGGCTTGGCTTTGCTGATCTAACTCACGATAGGTAAGACTTTTACCCATATTGATAAAAGCGTCTTTATCGGCGTAAGTTTCAATGCTACGGCTAAAAATGTCGTTTAATGACGAATAATGATCGGGATCAATTGTTGCCGGCACACCTTCAGGATAACTCTCTAACCAGACTCTATCCACCGTCTACTCCTTTTTTGAAGTTTTTCTATCTGGTCGCTGTCAGGCATCTATGCTGTATTCTGACAAAACCATTTATCGTTATAGTTGTATTGATGTTATACAGTAATTACTGCGGCCATCTAAATACTGAGTTTTTACTCTAGGTTAATCATCCCATAAATGTCTGCAGCAGACAATCAATCTACGCTGTCGACGTCTTGCGGTTTAATAAATTTCAGTGTCATGCGATCACTTTCACCAATGTTTTGGTAAAAATCGCGATCTTCTTGTCCTAATGCCAACGTTGGCGGCAAGGTATAAACACCTTTCACATAATCTTTGGTATCTTTTGCATTGGCATTAATTTCACTGCGGTCAATTAAATGAAAGCCAATCGCCTCGGCAACCGCAATTAAATAAGCTTCATCGGTATAGCCTTCTACGGCATAACTGGTCAGTTCGGTTACTTTAGCGGCGCGGTGCTCCACCATCCCTAAGATACCGCCCGGTTTAAGTACCCGAAACATATTTTCTAACGTTGCTCGCAAATGTCCTGCCTGATCCCAAATATGTACATTGCGAAAGCTCAATACCATATCAAATTGGTCAGCGGCCAGCTGCGGAATAAAATTGGGAGGATCTAACGCGACGCGAGATACTTGGCCAAAAGTGGCTTCTTGCTGCAATATGCGCTGCTCTAAACGGTTGGTCAGTCGAGTCCAGAATACACTTTTTTCATCCGCATTATTGCCACCATCTAAACGAAAATGCGCAATGGTCAGTTGCCCTTCATCCTTTAAAAAGGGCGCCAAAATCTCGGTATACCAGCCTCGTACCGGCCAAATTTCTAAAACGGACATTTGCGGTTCAATACCAAAAAACATTAAGGTTTCAACTGGATGGCGGTATTGGTTGCGCTGCAAGTGAGCCTCGCCACGCGAACGACTCTCCGACAATTCGGTCAAACGCTGCTGCCATTCGGTGGCATTATTAGCAACGGTCGGCGCAGGCATTAACGCCAGCAATAAACCTAAAGACACTATGCTTGTTGTTATTTTTTTCATAGTAAAACCTTGTTACATAACATTATTAAGATGCGAACTCTGCATAAGGCACTGCGATCAAACAATCTGCTTTAAGATAACGCCCTATTTGCCCAAAAGTCCAGCAAAAGCACCCTGCATACTGGCATCATTTTTTAGCCACTCTGCCGCAAGCGCCTTGGCGTTGTCATATTCATCCTTTAAACTGCAACGCTTCTCTGTTGTTTAAATACACAAGGTATCTGATGCACGCATTATTATTGCTACCCGTAATCGCTTTTGCCTCAACCGCCGCTACTGCAGCGCCAAAAAATATTATTTACATGATTGGTGATGGTATGGGCCCCGCTTACTTAACGGCCTATCGTTATTATCAACATGAGGGGGAACTCCCTGTCGCTAACACGATATTTGATGATTTACTGAAGGGTACTGCCAGCACCTACCCTGACGACGATACCCTGGTTACCGACTCTGCCGCAGGTGCTACGGCTCTGGCCACGGGCGTAAAAAGCTATAACGGCGCTATAGCAGTCAATCGCCAACACATACCGATTGGCACTATGATGCAACTGGCGAAACATCAAGGTAAGGCTAATGGTGTGGTCGCAAGTTCTCAGGTTAACCATGCCACTCCCGCGTCCTTTTTAGCCCACAATATCAGTCGGCAAAATTACAATCAGATTGCAGACATGTACTTTGACTATCGGATCAACGGCAAGCCGGTAGCGGATGTGATTTTAGGCGGTGGCACTCAGTTTTTTATCCGTGAAGATCGACATCTGGTTAATGAGTTTAAAAACGAAGGTTATCAGTACATCGATAATTGGCAGCAACTTGACTCGCTGACCCGCGCACCGGCACTGGCACTGATGGCTGACGTTGCGTTACCTGCGGCACTTAATGCGACTGAACCGAGACAACTGGCGACACTGACCAGCAAAGCCCTACAATTATTAAGCCCTGCTGAAAAAGGTTTTATGTTGATGGTAGAAGGCAGTCAGATTGACTGGTGTGGCCACGATAACGACATCGCCTGTGCCATGGCTGAAATGGATGATTTTGCCAACGCTATCGCCGTTGCTAAAGCCTTTGTTGATGCCAATCCTGATACCTTATTAATTATTACTGCAGATCACGAAACCGGTGGCATGTCGTTAGGCGCGGCAGGCAAGTATTTATGGTTACCAGAGGTCATTAAAGGAGTATCAGCCACGGGTCGTAAAATAGCAGATGAGCTTAATGCTGCCCCCGATGACAACACCGCGTTAGCACGCTGGCTAGCTCTTACCAAGATCCAACTAACCAAAGAAGAACAGCAACAATTGTTAGCGGCTCGCGGCAAAGAGCAAAAAGCCTTACGCGAAGTGGCGGTTAAACTTGTGGCTCAATATTCTTACACCGGTTGGACAACAGGCGCCCATACCGCGGTGGATGTCCCTGTCATGGCTTATGGTAAAAACAGTGAAGATTTCCACGGCTTTATGGACAATACCGATATTGCTAAGCAATTAATCAAGTATATCAGTAGCCATTAAGCCTTAGCGGGCTTAAAAGCGCACAGTCGTTATTTTTGCTGGATAGTTAAGTGATTCTGAGACAACACTTAACTATCCAGTATTAACTTGCGCTTTGTTGTTTATTCACTACGTAGACCGGTTAATTGCTCGCGTAACTTTGGCGCACTAGTATCGTTGTGTAGCCATATATTAAAAAACGCGGGCCCAAAAGTGTTGTCTGCAACCACCCCTGTTTTGGTGCCATTAAAATAAAACTCAACACTCGAATCGGCTAACAGCACTGCCGCTAAACGATCACCTTCTTTCACATCTTGCCACAGCGTTTTTAATTGTTCAGCCCAATCAGCTTGTTGCTCAGTGGTGCTTTGTTTCAGCTTTTTCCACTCATCAACTGTTGCCTCGATGAACTGATCACGGCTAATCTTGCGTTTATAGGTTAACTCTAACAATAACGGCGAGCTTTGCTGGTAATCAACATAACGGCCATCGCGGGTCGCTAAACGTGCATCGTATAACTGCCAAAATAAATAACGGTAACTACCTTGGCCAACGGTCTCAAGTTGCGGTACCGCGAACAACGGGAATGACACACCCAATGCTAAAATAATACCCAATAACTTACGCATAGCCCCTCCAAATAACTTGCCAAAAGCAGCATTGTGATGCCGCCGACGATAATGTTTAGACTATTTCTGAGCCGAACCGTTCAACTCTTGCTGTGTGCTGGTCTCTAACAGGCTTGGGATCTTACCGAAAATCACGCCTAACAAGCCCCAGACTAAACATAAAACGATGTAAGAAGTCACGCCTGATGGGAAGCTCATGACACCGTCACTTAATGCCGCACCGCCAATATAAGACAGCGGCCCACCGGTCGCGCCCAAGGCAAAGCCCAGCCAAGGTTTTGTTAAGAAACGACTCATCACTTCAACCAGTGCTAACGCAAATATGGCCCACAACAAAATAAACCACAGTGGTAGCCAAGCCAATTGCGCAAAGCTTAGGATCCCTGTTGCGACTAATAACGAGTCAACACTGATACCTAAAATGGCAGCCGCCAATACCAAATAACGCGCCTTCATTGACGGCAGTTGCCAAAGACCATAAAGCAAATAAGCTAAAACCGGCCAAAAAGCCAATTGCTGAAAATAGACCAGTAAAAACCAACTTAACTCAAAGCCAATTAATACTCGCCAATTTAATTTAACCTTAACGCTGCTCATGATTGCTTCATCTTGGCTGCTAACTTACAGCGTAAACCGTAAGGCAACACACTCAACGTTTTTAATAAATAGGCTAAGCGTCTTGGAAAACGCAGCCGTAACTTTCCCGCTTCGATGCCATCAAAAATACGTTTAGCTGCGGCGGCCACAGGCATTAAGAAAGGCATCTGAAAATCATTTTTTTGCGTTAATGGCGTATCAATAAAGCCGGGTTCAATCAAACAAATATGAATACCCGTGTCAGATAAATCAACGCGTAAACTATCAACAAAATAACTGACCGCAGCTTTACTGGCACCGTAGGCTTCTGAACGCGTAAAAGGAAAAAAGTGTGCCATTGAACTGACAATTGCTAAAGTATTGCCGGCTTTTAAACGTGGTAATAACAGCTTAGTACTGCTAACAACAGCCTGAAAATTAATGGCAAAAGTTCGTGCAAACGCATCTAGATCAAGATCATTAGCCTCGACATATTCGCAATTACCGGCATTTAACAGCACCACATCAAAATGAAGTGCTGCCGGTAAACTGGCTTGCCATTCTTGCATTGCTGCATAATCTGTTAAATCTAAACTGACAGGGATAATTTTTTCAGGATGTTCAGCAGCCAGTGCCGCTAACTTATCTTCTGAGCGAGCCACCGCGTAAACCGTCCAGCCCTGCTGTGCATAATAGCTTGCGGTTTCGCGGCCAATACCTGAGCTCGCACCCGTAATAAGAATCTTTGCAGACATATTCACTCCTGTTATGTCGCTGAGGTCACTCACGCATTAGCCTCTATAAGCAAGGCCAAATAAATAGTAAGCGAGCAAGAAAGATATAACTTGTACGTAAAGGAATTAGAACAGTTCAGTGTGGCAGTAGAAGGGATAAGCGAAGCGAAAAAATTTAAAGCAAACAATTAACAGCCATTAAGCGTACAGATCGACACCTAGCATAGCTTGAACTTCGCTACGGCGTTGTTCGTTTTGCAAACTTTGATAGGCAGCAACCGCGCGTTCGTTGCGTTGCTCCGTGTTATCGCGAAAAGATTGGCGGTTAGTTTGCGCTTCCCGCTCGCTATCTAATCGCTCCACCGCATCACGCTCAAAACGAATACCCGCCGTTTCTTTAACCACACTCTCCCGCTCTGGCTGCACCGTACGACTCGGCTGTGGCCGATTCGTTGCCGGATTTAGCAAGCTACTAGGATTAATGTTGTTACTGGCGTTGATGCTCATGCAAGCTCTTAGCTAATGGACAGTGTTCTAATTATAGACAAGTAATCAACCAACAAGCCAGTAACTTTTGCAAACAGTGATATTAATACGCATTTGCAAGCTGGCATCTCTAAGCTAACGTCTCTGAGTATGGTCAGACCTGTACCGGAGTGCGGTCTGACCAGTCTTTGGCGATGTGAGTGTGGTTGGGGGTTAACGGCCGGGCAGTTTTTGCCAAGTGACTTCGTCACGCACATAAACCGGTTCGGCCTGCTCTGCTGCAACAAAGTGGCCCTGTTGCCATGCCTGATCAGCAAAAGGCAACATGTATTGTGCAGAGGGGTATAGAATATCTTTGGTCACGCTGGCTGAAAGTATGCCTTGCAGCTGGCTCTGATAGGTTTGCCAGCCGGTGCCGACGGCCATTACCTCAGTGTCAAAATTTAAAGCGGTTATCGCTGCGGGTAAGGCGCTAGGCTTTGCCGCCACTTCAGCGCTAATCGCCTGCATCAAACCCTGCTCATCACGAGCATAGACAGCCAAATAAACCTCAGCCATCCGCGCATCAATCGCAGCAATAACGTGCTGAGCATTTTTTAACTGCGCAGCAGCTTGTGCCATCGCCGCCAAAGTCGAAACGCCATATACCGGCGCATCGACGCCAAAGGCTAAACCTTGTGCGACTGACACGCCAATCCTTACGCCAGTAAAACTCCCAGGGCCACGGCCAAATACGATACCGTTTAGCTGATTCAGGTTAATACCGGCCTCAGCCAGTAATTGCTGCACCATGGGTAGAATACGCTTGCTGTGTTGTTGCGGGCATACTTCGTCTAGGGTCAGTATTTTGCCATTGTGACTTAACGCGACGGAACACGCTTCGGTAGAAGTATCTAACGCTAAAAAATTCATGAGTTTCCTTGTTGCTGCTCTTTTAAACCTTGCATCTCTTTTAAAAACTGACTGGCCGCACCGAGATCACGCGTTCGCCGCATCGGTGGCAAGCTTTTTAAAAAGGTCGCCCCATAGGGTTTAGTCACCAACCGATTATCGCAAATCACCAGCACACCGCGATCGGTGACATCACGGATCAGTCGGCCGACCCCTTGTTTTAAGGTAATCACCGCTTGCGGTAATTGTACCTCAGCAAAGGGATCTTTACCGCGCATCGCACAATCTTCCACCCTCGCTTGTAACAACGGATCATCTGGCGAGGCAAAGGGTAGCTTATCTATAATGACACAGCTTAAGGTATCACCACGTACATCAACGCCTTCCCAAAAACTGCCGGTACCCAGCAGCACCGCATTTTCTAATTTCACAAATTGTTCTAACAATAAGCGTTTACCGGTAGAGCCTTGAATAAGCACCGGCTGGCGAATTTGTTCAGGTAAGGCTTTAGCCATCATCTGTAACATACGATGGCTGGTAAATAAAAAGAAACAACGGCCGTTATTAGCGGTAATCAGCTCTATCGCCATAGTTAATAAAGCATGCATCATTGCAGGCTCGTGCGGCTCTGGCATAAATCGCGGCACACAGAGCAGCGCTTGTTGCGCATAATCAAACGGACTCTCCAATAGTAAAGTTTCAGCGCCCGTTAAGCCCATTTGCTGCTGATAATGCGCAAACCCTTCATCTACCGATAAGGTGGCTGAGGTGAAAATCCAGCTGCGCTGCTCAGCAAACACCAGCTTGTTAAATTTATCGGCAATACTCAGTGGCGTTAAATGCAAACCAACATGCAATTTGCTGGTTTCGAACCAAAGACTCACGCCCGTTTGTTCAACCTGCAGTAATTTTTGCAGTTGGCTTTTAAGCTGTGCTAAACGTTCGTAGCAATTATCCAAGGTTTGGCTGCGCCCTAAGCTACTTTTAACAATCTGGTACAACATGTCTAGCGCATCGTTAATGCGGGTGATCGCCGTTTGCATAGTCGGGTTTTGATAAGCTTGCCGCCAATTGCCCCGCGCGGGATCTGCGGCAAATTGCAGCCGCCAATCGCGAGTTAGGCTGGCCACTTTATCGGCTGCCTTACTAAGCTGCATGACATCTTTTAACTCTGCCTTGCCGACTAACTCAATGTCTTTACACAGATCTTGTAAGATACGGCTAGAGAAATGTTCGCCAAAATACTCACTGGCGATATCAGGGATCTGATGCGCTTCATCAAAGATCACCACTTCCATTTCTGGCAACAACTCACCAAAGCCAGTATCTTTTAAGGCTAAGTCAGCAAAAAATAAGTGATGATTCACTACCACTAAATCGGCGGCCTGCGCTTCTTTACGCGCTTTGAGTAAATGACAATCTTCATAAACGGGGCAGTCTTTACCCAAGCAGTTGTCGGTTGTGCTCGTCACATAGGGTAAGGCTTTAGAGTCTTCGGCAATATAAGTTAATTCGCCGATATCACCGCTGTGCGTTTCTGCAGACCATTTTTTGATTAAGCTTAAATCGGCGATCAGTTGCGGATCAGCTACCGGAATATGCTGATAATGCTGCTCTAAACGAAACAAACACAGGTAATTTGAGCGGCCTTTGAGTAAAGCCGTTTTAACCGGTAACGCCAAGGCTTGAAGTACGGTTGGCAGATCACGAAAGTACAATTGCTCTTGCAGGTTTTTCGTTCCGGTTGATAACACCACTTTTTTACCAGACAGTAACGCAGGCACTAAATACGCATAGGTTTTACCGGTACCCGTTCCAGCTTCTACCACCAAGGCACCGTCTTTTTGAATGGTTTGTTCAACAGCGGTTGCCATTTCCAGTTGCGCGGCCCGAGGTTTAAAGCCTGCAATATGCTGCGCCAGTATACCGTTTTCAGCAAAGGCTTTAGCAGACTTAACGGCCATATGTTATCCAGATGAAAACGGGCAAATTGCAATAGCTCACTGGCACTCCACAAAGGCTTGATTAGCTTAAACGCAGGCTTTGAAACGCTAACGTAACCGCTGCATAAGATGTAATGCTGGCTATTATGCCTTGTTCAGCTAAAAAATCAGACAAAAATATCTAAATGCCCGTCTTTATCAACATGCTGATCTTCTTCGGGAGTGGTGTAAGGAGCGGCAGGATAATCATCAGCGGAGCCGGTTTTATAACCAAAACGGCGTAAAATAAGGTACTTTTGCTCTTCGCGCTTGAGGGGCTCAAGGCGTGCTTCTTTAAAAACAGGCAACACCGTTTTCGGGTCCGGCTCAATCGGCGTTCCCGGAATACGTTGTATAAATGGCATAAAAGCATCCATTTTTGCCTCCTGTCCGTAATTAAAATGTTATTTGGGTCTCAAAATATTATATCGGCGGCAAATCGCATCACTTTAACGCTATCAGCGCAATGCATGCCTATACAACCTGACCATAATTTAACCAAATGGTTTAATTTTTAAAACAGCGACTCTGCAACTGTTTAGCTTAAAAAAATACAACATTAACTTATGCTATTGATTTTAATATATTTACATTAAATTACTCGTTGGATTGCTTGAAAAAAAGCGCTTGCGAAAAACAGTCTGCTGCAGTAACTTGTATAGCATAGCATTTTGGATAAATTTACAGCATGAATCGTTCAACAGTAACATTGCATCATCATCATACAACCTAGCCTTACCGCTTAGGTGGAGGGCTGTTGTCTGGGCCTCCGGTGCATCTTGTTACTCGCAACCCCGCAGGCCTAAGCCACGGGGTTTTTTGTTTTTAATTACAGTTTTTAATTTTCGGAGTGACCAATGAGTCCAGCCATTGAAAGTAAACGTCTTCGCATCGGTATGCAAAAGTCAGGTCGTTTGTCGATTGAATCACAAGCGCTGCTTAGTAGCTGTGGTTTAAAAATCAATTTACGTGAACAACGCTTAATTGCTCACGTTGAAAATATGCCGATTGATATTTTACGGGTGCGAGATGATGACATCCCAGGCTTAGTAATGGACGGCGTCTGTGATCTAGGCATTATCGGCGAAAACGTATTAGAAGAAGTATCACTGCAACGGCAAATCGACAACGAAAGCGCGGACTATGAAGTGCTGGCCCGCTTAGATTTTGGTGGCTGTCGCTTATCCATTGCCGTTCCGCAAGAAGAGCAATATCAAGGTGTAAGCAGCCTTGAAGGTAAAACTATTGCCACTACTTACCCACGTTTACTGACACGCTATTTAAAACAGCAAGGCGTGAATGCCCGCGTAGTAATGCTGACCGGTTCTGTTGAAGTGGCGCCGCGTGCCGGTTTAGCTGATGCCATCTGTGATCTCGTGTCAACCGGTGCGACCTTAGAAGCCAACGGTTTAAAAGAAGCTGAAGTGATTTACCGCAGTAAAGCGGTATTGATTCAGCGCAAAGGGCTAACAGATCCCCAACATCAAAAGCTGATTTCAAAATTAATGCCGCGTATTCAGGGCGTGATGCAAGCCAACGAAAGCAAATACATCATGCTGCACGCCCCGCGCGCTAAGTTAGACGAAGTAATCGCCTTATTACCTGGTGCAGAAAACCCAACCTTACTGCCTTTAGCTGGCAATAACGATATGGTGGCCTTGCATGTGGTCAGCAGCGAAACCCTGTTCTGGGAAACCATGGAACAGCTCAAAGTACTGGGCGCCAGCTCAATCTTAGTATTACCTATTGAAAAGATGATGGAGTAATCGATGCAACGCTTTAACTGGAGTCAACTTGATCAAGCTGGCCAACAAGCTGCTTTGGCCAGACCGGCCCTGCCTGATTCAGCCAGCCTTGCCCCGAAAGTACGCGAGATCATTGCGGCGGTGCAAGCAGAGGGTGATGCAGCCTTACGACGTTTTAGTCAGCAATTTGATCAGCTTACCGATAACCCATTGGCGTTAAGTGCCAGCGTGCAGCAGCAGTTGTTAAGCCAATTACAACCTGAGCGCAAAGCCGCTATTGAATTAGCCTATGACAATATTCGCAAGTTTCATGCGGCGCAATTACCGCGGGATATCGAAGTTGAAACCAGTGTTGGCGTAATGTGTCAGCTGAAAAGTCGCCCAATTGGCAGTGTCGGCCTGTATATTCCTGGCGGTAGTGCGCCCTTACCTTCTACCGTGTTAATGCTGGGTGTCCCAGCGCAATTAGCCGGCTGCCCGCGTGCAGTCTTGGTAACGCCACCGGGTAAACCGCTGGCAACCGATATTGCACCCGAGATTATTTATGCCGCTAACCTCTGTGGTATTACCGAAATTTATACCATTGGCGGGGCGCAAGCTGTGGCGGCGCTGGCTTACGGTACAGAGACGATTGCCAAAGTGGATAAAATTTTTGGCCCAGGCAATCGCTATGTTACTGAAGCAAAACAACAAGTAAGCCAAGATGCCAAAGGCGCGATGATTGATATGCCAGCCGGCCCGTCTGAAGTGCTCGTGCTGGCCGATGCTCAGGCTAACCCAGAGTTTGTCGCAGCAGACTTACTCTCGCAGGCTGAACATGGCCCTGATTCACAGGTTATTTTAGTTAGCGATAGCGCAAGTTTGCTGGATGCCGTAGAGCAAGCGCTTAGTGTGCAATTAGCCGCTTTACCGCGCCGCGATATTGCTGCGCAAGCGCTAGCACACAGCCGAGCCATCTTAACAGCGGACTTAGACAGCGCCATTAGCGTGACCAATGCCTATGCGCCTGAGCACTTAATTGTGCAAACAGCGCAAGCTGAGCTACTCACCGAGCGTTTTACCAGTGCCGCTAGTATTTTTGTTGGCGCGTGGACGCCCGAATCTGCTGGGGATTACGCCAGTGGCACTAACCATGTGTTACCCACTTATGGTTATAGCCGCACTGTCTCAAGCTTGTCGATGACCGATTTCTTCCGCCGCTTTACCGTGCAGCAGTTATCTGCCACCGGGATGCGCAATATTGGCCCCGCCATTGTCACCCTGGCTGAAGCCGAAAGTTTAGAAGCGCACGCCAATGCGGTACGGTTACGCTTGGCCAGTTTATTAAAGGAGACTGAACATGTCTAAGGTACACCCGCTGGCCCGTGATGCCGTAAAAGCTATCGTGCCTTATGCTTCTGCCCGCAGCTCGATGAGTGGCGGTGCGGTGTGGCTTAATGCCAATGAAAACGCGCTAGCGCCCGCTTATCAGTTAGAGGGTACCTTTAATCGCTATCCGTCTTGCCAACCCAAAGCCGTGATTGATGGCTATGCCGCGTATGCAGGATTAGCTGCCGAGCAGGTATTGGTAAGCCGAGGCGCTGATGAAGGCATTGAGCTATTGATCCGAAGCTTCTGCGAGCCAAAGCAAGATAGCATTACGATTTGCCCACCGACCTATGGCATGTATGCCATCAGCGCCGAGAGCAATCAAACGTCGGTGAATAAAGTACTGTTAAAAGATAATGAGCGTTTAGATTTACCCGGCATTTTCGCTACCTCGCCAAAGCTTGTGTTTATTTGTAGCCCCAATAACCCGACCGGAGATCTCATTCCTCGTGAAGATATTATCGCCGTGTTAGAGCACTTTACCGATCAAGCTTTAGTGGTGGTTGATGAAGCCTACATTGAATTTGCCCCAGAGGCGTCTGTGGTGCCGCTACTCAGTCGCTACCCGCACTTGGTGATCCTGCGCACGCTTTCTAAAGCCTTTGGCTTAGCGGGCTTACGTTGTGGTTTTACGTTGGCAGCACCTGAGATTATCAACGCCCTGAAAAAAATGATTGCGCCCTATCCGATTGCCGAGCCGGTGGCACAAATTGCTGCGCAAGCGCTATCGCCCGCCGGTATCGCGCAAATGCAACAGAGTGTGGCTACCATTAATGCTTTACGTGATGACTTTATTACGCTTGCCGCAAGCTTATCGGGCATTGATAAAGTATGGCCAAGCAATGCTAACTATGTATTGTTGCAAGTAAGCGATGCCGCAGCCTGTGTTAATGCGCTGATTGCAGAAGATATCTTGATCCGCAACCAATCTAGCCAACTGGGTTTATCAGAAGTGGTTCGGGTATCCATTGGCAGCCCAGCAGAAATGCAGCGCTTAGCCGGCGCAATGCAACGTTATTTTCAACCTAATCAGAGAGAAACCGCATGAGTGGCCAACCTATTTTATTTATCGATCGTGACGGCACCATGGTAGAAGAGCCGCCAATAGACAAGCAGCTTGATAGCCTTGAAAAATTGGCCTACGAGCCAGGCTTAGTGCCGGCGCTATTAAAACTGCAAGCGGCGGGTTATCGCTTAGTGATGGTGACCAATCAAGATGGT
This sequence comes from Rheinheimera sp. UJ51, assembly GCF_020819615.1. Taxonomy (NCBI): domain Bacteria; kingdom Pseudomonadati; phylum Pseudomonadota; class Gammaproteobacteria; order Chromatiales; family Chromatiaceae; genus Rheinheimera; species Rheinheimera sp. UJ51. Next base: position 100,896 of record NZ_JAJHOG010000003.1, on the reverse strand, counting down.
TTAGGCACCGACAGCTTTCCACGCGATACCTTTGATGCACCCCATAACAAAATGATGCAGCTTTTAACCTCACAAGGTATTCAGTTTGATGATGTGCTGATTTGCCCGCACTTTGAGCGGGATAACTGCAGTTGTCGCAAACCGAAACTCGGTTTGGTCAAAGACTACCTGCAGCAAGGTAAAATCGATTTTACCAATTCTTATGTGATTGGCGATCGGCTAACCGACGTGCAACTGGCTGAAAACATGGGCTTACCGGCTTTTCAGTATCAACGTGACAGCTTAGGCTGGGCCGAAATCACCAAACGCTTATTAAGCCGTGGCCGCAGCGCGACCGTGGTGCGTACCACCCGCGAAACCGATATTAAAGTGACGGTCGATTTAGATAGCAGTGGTAATAACCTGTTCAACACGGGCGTTGGCTTTTTTGATCATATGTTAGAGCAAATAGCTACCCACGGCGGTTTCTCACTGCAAGTGGAAGTGAAAGGCGATTTACATATTGACGATCACCACAGTGTCGAAGATACCGCCCTCGCCCTAGGCCAAGCCTTAAAGCAAGCACTGGGCAATAAGCGAGGCATCAACCGCTTTGGTTTTGTGCTGCCGATGGACGAGTGCCGCGCCGAGTGTATTTTAGATTTATCGGGTCGGCCGCTGTTTGTGTTTAACGGCGAGCTGGGCGAAGGTGCGGTGGGCGGTTTAACGCTGGAGATGGTGCCACACTTTTTCCGCTCAATAAGCGATGCCATGTTGATGTCTTTGCACCTAAGCATTACCGAAGGCAATAAACACCATAAAGTAGAAGGTTTATTCAAAGCTTTTGGAAGGGCACTGCGCCAAGCCATTACCGTATCGGGTGAAGCACTACCAAGCTCAAAAGGAGTGTTGTAATGAGTTTGGTGATTGTTGATACCGGCTGTGCCAACATCAGCTCGGTGTATTTTGCGGTAAAACGCTTAGGTGTTGAGCCTGTAATAAGCCGTGATGCTGCGGTGATCCGTGGTGCCTCGCGGGTCATTTTACCCGGCGTTGGCACCGCGAAAGCAGCCATGCATAATTTAGCCGATCGCGAGCTCATCAGCACCTTACAAAGCCTAACGCAACCGATGCTGGGTATTTGCCTTGGTATGCAAATGCTCACCGCCCACAGTATGGAAGGTGATGTCGCCTGTTTAGGATTAATTCCAGGCGAAGTGGCACCGCTTAATGCCGCCGGTTTACGCTTACCGCATATGGGCTGGAATACCTTGCACCAGATCAGTCAGCACCCCATTTTGGCCGGCTTTACTGAACAAGATTACCTGTATTTTGTGCACAGCTTTGCAGTGGTGCCGAGCGAATATAGCTTAGCGCAATGCCACTATGGCTCTGACTTTGCCGCGGTTATTGGTAAAGATAACGTGGTGGGTGCGCAATTTCACCCTGAGCGCTCAGGTAAAGTGGGCGCGCGATTATTACAAAACTTTCTGGAGTGGCAGTTGTGATTATTCCGGCGATAGATTTAATTGACGGCACGGTCGTGCGCCTCTACCAAGGCGCTTACGATAAAACCACCGAGTACACTTTCAGCCCCTTTACGCTACGCGATAGCTATGCCAAAGCCGGTTCGCCGCTACTGCATGTGGTTGACCTCTCGGGTGCCAAAGATGCCAACAAGCGGCAAATTGCCCTGTTAACCAAGCTGATGACCGACTCGCCATTGCAAATTCAAGTTGGCGGTGGCGTGCGCCGCGAGCAAGATGTGATGGATTTACTCGCTGCTGGTGCCAGCCGCGTGGTGATTGGCAGCTTGGCGATTCGGGAACCTGAGTTGGTACAATGCTGGATCCGCAAATATGGCGGTGAGCGCATTGTGTTAGCCTTAGATGTGGCCATTAATGCCCAAGGCGAAAAAACCTTACCTAGCCACGGTTGGATTGAAGAGTCTGGCGTAACACTAGAGCAAGTGTTAGACGGTTATATTGCTGCCGGTGCTAAGCATGTGCTTTGTACCGATATCAGTAAAGACGGCACCTTAACTGGCGCTAATGTGGCGTTATACCGTGAGCTTAGCAGTAAGTATCCAACGCTGGCTTGGCAAGCGTCTGGCGGCATTGGTTCATTAGCCGATATCCAAGCGTTAATTGGCTCGGGTGTCGCGGGGGTGATCTTAGGTCGCTCGCTGTTAGAAGGTAAGTTTACGCTTGAGGAGGCCATTGCATGCTGGCAAAACGCTTAATTCCCTGTTTGGATGTGCGCGATGGCAAGGTAGTAAAGGGCGTACAGTTTCGTAACCATGAAATTATTGGTGATATTGTGCCTCTGGCCCAGCGCTATGCCGAAGCCGGCGCAGATGAATTGGTATTTTACGATATTACGGCGTCCAGTGATGGCCGGGTGGTTGATAAGAGCTGGGTGCGCCGCATTGCTGAGGTGATTGATATTCCCTTTTGTGTGGCCGGTGGCATTAAATCGGTGGCAGATGCCGGCAAAATTTTGGAGATGGGCGCGGATAAAGTGTCGATTAACAGCCCTGCCCTAACTAACCCGCAGTTAATTGCTGAGCTTAACCAAACCTATGGTCAGCAGTGTGTGGTCATTGGGATTGATAGCTTTTTTGATGTGGCGTCGGGCCAATATCAGGTGTATCAATTTACGGGCGATGAGAGCCGCACCCAGAAAACGCAGTGGTTAACTCGCGATTGGGTGACTGAGGTGCAGCGCTTGGGTGCCGGTGAGATTGTGCTGAACTGCATGAATCAGGATGGGGTGCGGCAAGGTTACGATTTGGCGCAGCTGAAAACCATTCGGGATCTGTGCAAGGTGCCGTTGATCGCCAGTGGTGGTGCCGGCGCAATGCAGCATTTTACCGAGGTGTTTCAGCAAGCTGATGTGGATGGGGCCTTAGCAGCCAGTGTCTTCCACAAAGGTATTATTCAAATCAGCGAGCTAAAGGCGAAGTTACTGGCCGATGGTATTAGTATACGTCCTTAAAAGGAAAGCCATAAAACCCACGCAAGCACTACGTACATTTTCTCTGTAACACGCCGTGAAGCTTTCTCGGGGCTAGATTGTGAATATCATCCATGATATTCGCCCACTTGGACAGCAAGGCTGGCCTAAAGGGCAAACTTCTGGATTGAAGTTTGTCACACTACAGGAAAGTATTCACGGCGTCTTTGCGTGCTGTATTCATATGAAACGGACTAGAGATAACGCTAATAGACGTATCGATCTTGCATAGCTCAGGGCTTTTTCTGAGCTGAGGAGCGAAACACTGATACTGCTAAGCAAAGCGTCTTTGGCATGGATGCCAAAGAGGAGCCTACAGGGAAGTATTTACGGCGTCTTTGCGTGCAGTATCAGTGTGAAGCGTGGAAGTGTTTACAGCGGTTTTGCGTACAGTATCACTGTGAGGCGTGCAAGTATTTACAGCCTCTTTGCTTACAATGACCATGTAAAGCGTACTAAAAATAACGGTGATGCGACATGGCAAAATACACATTCGAACGTGAGAATTAAATGATGAACCAACAACAAATTGAACAACTGAGCTGGCCTGAAAATCAGTTACTGCCTGCCATAGTGCAACATGCCATCTCAGGTAAAGTGCTGATGCAAGGGTATATGAACCCCGAGGCACTTTCTCACACTCTTGCAAGCAACACGGTTACCTTTTTCAGTCGCAGTAAACAGCGCTTGTGGACCAAAGGTGAAAGCTCAGGTAACACCCTAAGTTTGGTCAGCATTGACCAAGACTGTGATGCCGACAGCTTACTGATTATGGCGCTGCCGGCGGGCCCTACTTGCCACGAAGGCACCGAAACCTGCTGGCATGATAATAACGCCAACAGCCCACAACTGAGCTTTTTGTATGACTTAGAGCAAGTGATTGCCAGCCGTGAAGGTGCCGATCCGAAAAGCAGCTATACCGCCAGTTTATTCGCCCGAGGCGTAAAACGCATTGCGCAAAAAGTGGGGGAAGAAGGTGTAGAGTCAGCCCTGGCTGCGATGGCAGGTGATAAAGAAGAGCTGGCAAACGAAGCAGCCGATTTAATCTTCCACTTACTTGTTTTGCTACGTAGTCAAAAATTAGCACTTAATGATGTCATTAAAGTGCTACAAGATCGTCATAAATAACAATACGCTAGCCATTTATCTCGGCTGACAACGTCTCATACTAGGCGTTTCAGCCTTTATCCTGACATCGTTCGTACAAAATATATGCTATTCTTAACAGTGACGTTTTGGCTTAAAGACCATGGGTAGCTGGACGTTGGGGTGATTTAGCGCTTGCTGCAACAACGCTAAATCACAACTTGAGTTAACGCCTGACAAATAATGGATTAATTGGCATGGGCAAATTTAAAGAAGACATCAAATTTGATGTCCAAAATCTTAACCCTTTGCTGGCGTCGTGGCAGTTTTCAGCCAGTAGCCAAGCACCGGATGCGCAACAGTCTGTTCTAAAAACCTTAGACCTCAACCTGCTAAATAGCATTTTTGAGAACTTTCAAAAAGCCTTGGGCGTGTCAATCGCGCTGATTGATTTACACGGTAAAGTCGTCTCTTCATCTAACTGGCAACGCGTTTGTATGCAGTTTCATCGTCAGCACCCTGCTAGCCTTAAAAATTGCATTAGCTCTGATACTACTCTCGCCAACGAAGCGATAAAACAGCAAGATTTTGCCACTTATGCATGTTTAAATGGCTTAATTGACTGTGCAGCGCCAGTAAAAATACTCAATAAGCACGTGGCTAATCTTTATATTGGCCAATTCTTTATAAAAAAACCGGATTTAAACTTTTTTAAACAGCAAGCAAAAGCACTTAGTTTTGATGAAGATAGCTATTTAAAAGCGATTGCCGAAGTCCCTATTATCCCAGAATCAAAAATTGAAGCGATGATGAAGCTGATCGCTTTTCTGGCAGAACAAGTCGCAGAGCTGAGCCATAGCAATTATAAAGCTGACCGCATGCTGCAAATTGTCGAGCAACAAGTAAAAAATCGAACGCACGAATTAGAAATGCAAAACCAGATCCTCAGTATGATCAGTCATGGTTCAGCATTGTCAGATGTTTTAATACAACTTGTTCGACAAATTGAAGCCCAATATCCTGAAATATTATGCTCGATACTGTTACTCGATGAAGCGCAGTATTGTTTACGCGTGGCCGCCGCCCCTTCGTTACCTCAAGCCTTTAATGATGCTATTGATGGATTAACACCGGGTCCTGATGCCGGATCTTGCGGCAGTGCGGCTTACAGTGGCCAAGCCGTTATGGCTGAAGATTTATTACAACATCCTCATTGGCAAGCCTATCGCGAATTAGTGTTATTGAACGAGTTAAGAGCCTGTTGGTCAATTCCGATAAAAAATGCCCAAAGTAAAGTGTTAGGCGCATTTGGCTTTTATCAAAAAGAACCCGGCTTACCCTCGGCTGAGTTTAGCAGCAAGATGGCCATTTTCAGTAACTTAGCTGAGCTTGCCATTTCCCGCTCGCTCTCAGCTGCACATATTCATAAAATGGCGTTTTATGATCATCTCACCGGTTTAGCCAATCGCCGCTTATTGGATGATCGCCTACAACTGGCTTTTAAACAAAGCAAACGCAGCAACAGCTTTGGTGCTTTATTATTTATCGATTTGAATAATTTCAAGCCCGTGAACGATCGCTTTGGGCATAAAGTGGGTGACTTACTACTGATTGAAGTAGCGAATCGGCTAACAAACCAAGTACGAGAAGTGGATACCGTCGCTCGCCTAGGGGGTGATGAGTTTGTGATTGTGTTATGCGATTTAGACTGTGATGCCGATAAAGCAAAAACCCTGGCACAACAACTGGCCGAAAAAATTAGTGCGGCTTTAGCAGAGCCTCATGTATTTACCGAAACGCATGCCGTTCAGCATAGCTGCACGGCTAGTATTGGCGCTAACTTATTCCATGGCGCACAACACAACAGTTCAGATGTGTTGCGTCAGGCCGATATTGCCATGTATCAAGCTAAGCAGCAGGCTAAAGCCATTTGCTGGTTCGAAACTCATTAGTGTCCACTAACTTCACAAAAGTGTAACGGTGTATGTCTACGGCTTGACAAGCCTGAGCCATGCACCGACTATAGCGCTGCAACCTCGTTATCCTCATTAATCCAATAAGACTAAGAGATTTTATGAAAAAGTCATTACTTGTACTGGCACTGGCCAGCGGTTTCGCTATGGCAGATGAAGGCATGTGGATGCCGCAACAGCTGCCTAATATTGCCACTGAATTAAAAGCAGCTGGCCTTGAATTAGATCCAGCCAACTTAACAAAATTAACCGAATTCCCAATGGGCGCTATCGTCAGTTTAGGTGGTTGTTCAGCGTCTTTCGTTTCGCCACAGGGGTTAGTGGCCACTAACCATCACTGTATTTACAATAGCATCGCGCACAACTCTACTGCAGAGAATGACTTACTCAGAAATGGCTTTTTAGCCAAGACTTTAGCCGAAGAAGTGCCGGCCGCCCCGGGTAGCCGTATCTATGTCACTAAGGCGGTTGATAACGTCACTAACAAAGTGATTGATGCCAGCACCGCCAAATTATCCGGCAAAAAGCGTGTAGACGCGATTGAAGCCAATCAAAAAGCCATCGTTGCTGAATGTGAGCAAGATGCCGGTCATCGCTGTTCTGTAGCGGCTTATTACGGCAGCTTAGAATATTATTTAATCAAGCAATTAGAAATTAAAGATGTGCGTTTAGTGCACGCCCCTGCCGAAGGTGTCGGTAAATTTGGTGGCGACACCGATAATTGGATGTGGCCACGCCATACCGGTGATTACGGTTTTCTGCGAGCTTATGTTAGCCCTGAAGGGAAATCAGCTGATTTCCATGCGGACAACGTGCCTTACACCCCAGATTTTCACTTGAAATTAGCGAAAGAAGGCTTAAAAGAAGGCGATTTTGTGATGGCATTAGGCTATCCGGGGCGCACTAACCGCCATCGCTTACCGTCTGAAGTGGCGGACACCTTTGAGTGGAGCTATCCGAACACCGTGAGCCAGTTTGCTGAAACACTGGACATTATTGGCCGCGAAACGGCCAATGACCGTGATGCGGCATTAAAATATGCCAGCCGAGTGGCAGGTTTAAATAACTACATGAAAAACCGCCAAGGCATGCTCGACAGCTATGCACAAAGCGATTTTCTAGCGCGTAAACAAGCTGAACATCAAGCATTAACCGCTTGGGTCAACAGCAGTAGCGCCAACAAAAAAGCCTATGCCAAAGATCTGGCTAATATCGAAAAACTGTTAAAAGAGCAGCAGCAACAAGGCCGCGATAGTTATTTACTGAATAATGCGAGCCCTCGCTTACTTGGCACAGCCCGCAGTTTGTACCGCTTGGCGCAAGAAAGCACTAAGCCCGATGCAGAGCGAAAAGCAGGTTTCCAGGCACGTGATTTACCGCGCTTTAAAGCCTTTATCGCTGGTATGGATCGCTCTTTTGATGTGCGTGTAGAAAAAGCGTTAGATCTGCAAAGCTTAACTAAGTATGTTGCTTTACCGAAAAAACAACGCAATGCCGACTTCGACAAAGCCATGGGCATCAAAGATAATATGGATCAAGCCGCTTTAGTAGCGCTGATTGATAGCTGGTATGCCGCTACTGTATTAACGGATGCAGCACAGCGCGCGGCCTTGCTAGAAAGCACACCCGCACAATTTGCTAATAGCAATGATCCTTTTGTTAAAGCCGCAGTAGCACTGTACAAAACTGATCGTTCAAAAGAAGCGGAGCAAGAAGAGCTAGGTGGCAAGATCCAACAAGCTTATGCCAGTTACATGCGCGCGAAAATTGCCTTTATGCAATCACAAGGTAAAGCCGTTTACCCTGATGCCAACAGCACACTGCGTGTCACTTACGGTAATGTTACCGGTCGGGCTCACGGTAATGAAGATGGTAACGCTTGGACCGCATTCACCACCCTGCGCGGTATTACTGAAAAAGCGACCGGCGAAGGTGAGTTTAATGCACCACAAAATCAACTTGATGCCATTAAAGCCAAAAACTATGGCCCTTACGCAGTTGCTAGCATTAATTCAGTTCCGGTGAACTACCTTGCCACCTTAGATATTACTGGCGGTAACTCAGGCTCGGCCGTGTTAAATGGTAAAGGTGAGTTTGTGGGGTTAGCTTTCGATGGTACGCTAGATTCTATTATCTCTGATTGGGATTTTAACCTAGCGAACACGCGCTCAATCCAAGTCGATTTACGCTTTATGTTATGGCAGATGCAAGTTGTCGATAACGCCGATAACTTGTTAAAAGAACTGGGTGTAAACTAAACCACTCCCCCAAGTCGGTTGACACTGGCTTGGGGGGTTCATCTGACACTTTATGCTTTTTCCGCCAACAACTGTACTGCTAATCTAACAAAATCAGATGACGTTAAAATACCAAGTAGTTTATTGTCGCCAGAGACCACTGGCAAACAACCATGCCGATTACTGACAAAAAATGAAGCCACATCAGTTAAGCTTTGCTCGGGTGTGACGGTGGCAAAATCGGTTAACATTAATGTCGCCACACCTAACTGTTGTTCTTTATGATCCAGCGCCGCCGCACCGTATTTCGCCAGAAGATTAATCACTGCACCAATCAACACTTTTTGCGTTAACATGCCAATTAAGAAGCCCTCGTTATCAATTACCGGAATATGCCGGATATTTTTTACCCGCATCAACTCATGGGCGTCTTTCAAGGTGGCGCTGCGTTGCAGTGATAGCGGATCTGGGGTCATTAAATCAGTGACAGTTTGCATACTCATCGGTTACTCCTTATTTGCAGTAGCACAGCGCAACAGGATGCACTGTGCTTGCCCTACCCTTTAGTTATAACGAATAAAAGCCGTTACTGCTTCGGTACAGATCAACTTTTTATGATTTTAAGGGTTTAAAAACCCAACTTAGCTCGCTGCAGCAGATTTACTGCTTAAGGTGCTGCCTAACGAAGCACTGATCACTAATAAAATAGCGAGCCATTGCGTTAAGCTGAGTAATTCGGCTAAAAACAAGAAACCCGCTAAAGCCGCAATAGCCGGTTCTAAGCTCATCAAAACACTAAAGGTTTGCGCGGGTAGTTTTTTTAATGCCACCATTTCTAAACTATAGGGTATGGCACTGGATAACGCTGCAACGCCAATCGCTAATGGGATCACCTGCCAACTGAGTAAACTCTGCCCAGCAGAAAAGAGGCCCAGCGGCAACAAAAAGCTCGCGGCCACCGCCATCCCTAAGGCAACCGTTACCCCCCCTGAGGCTAAGCTGCCAGCACGTTGCCCAAATAAGATATAACCCGCCCAACAAGCCCCCGCACCCAGCGCCAGCGCAACACCGACGGGATCTAAGGCATCGACCGAGCGCATATCGGGTAACAGCAATACTATCCCCGCGATGGTCAGTGCAACCCACAGTAGATCACTGCGTTTTCTTGAAGAAAATAACGCCACAGCCAGTGGGCCGGTGAACTCTAACGCCACACCTATACCCAGTGGAATGCGCGCTATGGCTAAATAGAATAATAAGTTCATGCCACCCAAACAGACGCCATAGATAAAAACAGCTCGCCAATTACGACCGACGGGTAAATGTCGCCAAGGTCGAAACACTAACCACAACATTAAAGCAGAAAAACCGATACGCAGACCGGTGGTACCGGTAGGGCCAATTAAAGGAAATAATTGCTTGGCTAAAGACGCACCGGATTGGATCGTCAACATCGCCATCACCACACTGGCAATCGCTAAGAAAAAAGTTTTGTTAAACGGCACATTGTTCTCCGAATGCGCAATGGAATAGGTATGGTATGCGAAGCCAATCGCCCTGATGGCCTGTTTTACACATTATTTGCACTGAAACTAGGCAACTGCTTTCATTTCAAGCACAAATTTTAGCAGTTTTAGCGGCCTGAGCCGGATGTAATTTTCAAACTTTATTCATTTCAGCATCTTACACTCGCAAATTGTGACGCTTCGCACTGGCATACAACCTGCAGCAATAGTGTTTCGACCTTACGCCTGAGTGAACAACCTAGGCCTGCAACCATGAGGTGAATTATGGAAAATCTATCCCGTCGCAGTCATCCTCTTCGCGATTTATTGGATAAAGAATTACAACAGCGCACTTTCCCGCCGTTAACGGCCCCCTGTCGACTGTGTCATTTTATGCTGACCTTAGCCCCCGCGTCACGCGCCTTAGAGTTTCAATGTATGCAGCAATTGGCTGCACAGCAAGGCAGCCAATTAACCGAAGCGGCACAAGATCTTACCTTATCACTTTATGGCCAATGGCTGCGCTGGGAGCGGCATGGTGAGTTTTCCAGTTATACATTTATTCGTGCTGACGCCGAAAAGCCATGGTTTGATGATCCTTTAGATTTTTTGCCCTCACGTGACTGGTTTGATCACATCCCAGGGCAAATTTTTCGTATTGTGCAACTGACCATCATTGATGCTAAACAGCCCTTAGCGGCACAACAAGTGGCGCGCTTGTTCAATGCCGAGAATTGTATAAACAGCTTATTAGCTGCAGGCAAAGCCAAAATATGGACAGATTTTCAAAAACATGCTGAAGGTGCCGGCCGCATGCTGCTGCTGGATCAAGGGCTCTCTGCCGCGGCATTAGGCCGTTTAGTGCAGCAATTATTTGATTTAGGAAATTATCGAAAATTATCGCTACTCGGTTGGCCGGTCTCACGGCAAAGTTTGCAGCAACTCAATAGCTTAGAGCAAAATTTAGCTTCACTGACTCAACGTATTGAACAAGAACGCGATAATGATGAACAGTTACTGGATCAGATCAGCCAGCTCGCGGCAGGTACAGAGCGCTTAATTGCCGAAAACAGTTCTCGATTAGAAGCCACCGCCGCTTATTATCAATTAACCTTAGATCGACTAAAAGCCTTAGATGAAACCAGTATTGACGATAAGCTATCGCTACAGGATTTTACCGAACGACGTTTAACCCCGGCTTATCGAACCAGCGCATCGGTGCAACTGCGGCAAAATAGCTTGTCAAACCGCTTAGGCCGTTCAACTGAGCTACTACGCACCCGGATGAGTTTAAAATTAGCCCAGCAAAATCAGCAATTGCTGCTTTCGATGGAACAAAAAGCAAAACTGCAACTAAAGCTGCAACAAATGGTTGAAGGCTTGTCATTAGTGGCGATTAGCTATTATGCGGTGCAATTAGCCGATAAGTTATTGCGCTCATTAAGCTATTGGCTACCAGAATTACCGATAGCGCTCTGGCAAAGCATTAGCGTTCCCGTTATCATTTTAATGGTCGCGGTAGTATTAAAATGGTTAGCCCACCGCGTTAAACGCCAAACCTGACAGCAAGGATCTCCGGTAATGCAAAGCGTGCGATGGGCCACATTAGGCGTAAGTAGTTTTTGTTTAATCTTTAGCGCCCTGCTCGCGGCAACAGACCGTATCACCGAGCCGAAAACGACGATTAAACTATCGCCTAATAGTGCGCCTTTACCGCAACCGACTGCCAGCAGCGCTAATACGCCCAAGGTATTAGTTTATAAAACCGTGCTGCCCGATGGCAGCGCACGATTTTCAGATCAACGCCCTGTTGGCCAAGCTTTTGAATTATTGCGCTTTGATTGCTTTGCTTGTGCCCCTAACTCCAGTATAGACTGGCAAAAAACACCGTTATTTAAACAACGTTTTGCCCGGTTAATTAATCAAGCGGCGGCCGAGCATCAACTAGAAAGTGCACTGATCCGGGCGGTGATCCATGCCGAGTCGGCATTTAACCCCAATGCGATTTCTGCAAAAGGGGCCATGGGGCTCATGCAACTGATGCCCGCCACGATGCAGCAATTTCAGGTCTTAAATGGCCATGAGCCCGAACAAAACATTCGTGCTGGCAGTCAATATTTAGGGCAGCTGTTAAAAGACTATCAGGGCGATCTGACCTTAGCGTTAGCCGCGTATAACGCGGGGCCAGGCAACGTAAAACGTTATAATGGCATTCCACCTTTCGCAGAAACTCAGGCGTATATTGAGCGGGTGCAGATTTTACGCCGCCGTTACGCCGCAGATTAAATTTGGCGTACAGCATAAAAGTCATGTTAAGCCAAAGATTCTTAGCTTTTAGGTTTGGCTAACAAAGCGGCTTTCATTATATCCTTCCACGATAACAACCCCAGCAGATGCTGTTGATTGTCGGTAACTAAAATACAACTGATATTATGTTCAACTAACATAGTAGCGATAACTCGAATGCTGGTATCCAGCGGCACGGTGATCACCGGCGACACCATCACTTGATGCACCTTACGCGTACGCATAAACAAGCCTAGCGTTGTTTCGCTAGCCGAGTCGATAAGCGGGCTGACCTCTTTAAAATAATCTTTTACTGAGACAATACCCACCACTTTATCGCTGCTATCGACAACCGGCACATGCTGAAAATGCGACTGATTAAATACGTTACGCAGCGAAGCTAAACTGGCATCACCTTGGGTGGTAACCAGTTTGCTGCGAGGGGTCATGATCGAACTTAAACCCATAATGTGTTGGCGCCTATTCTTTATCCATGCTGTCTAGGGTGACTCCGGATAAGAAACCCGACCCTTTCACTTCATTGTTACGCAGTTTAATCATTAAACGTAAGTCATTCGGAGAATCGGCATGGTGTATCGCATCGGTATAGCTGATCACTTCGGCCTTGTACAAGTCATACAGGGCTTGGTCAAAGGTTTGCATGCCTAACTCGCGTGACTTCGCCATCACCGTTTTAATCTCAGCAATTTGTCCTTTACTGATTAAATCGGCAATAAACGGAGAATTGAGTAACACTTCGATGGCGGCAACACGCCCCTGACCGTCGGAGGTAGGAATTAATTGCTGCGCCACAATACCGCGTAAGTTCAATGATAAGTCAAATAACAGCTTACTGTGCATCTCCTTTGGTACGAGGTGCATAATACGGTCAATCGCTTGGTTGGCATTGTTCGCGTGCAAAGTGGCAATACATAAGTGCCCGGTTTCGGCGAAAGACAGTGCAAACTCCATGGTGTCTTGTGAGCGAATTTCACCAATCAAAATCACATCAGGAGCTTGGCGTAATGAGCTTTTTAATGCTGAGTCAAAGGTTTCAGTATCCAAGCCGACTTCACGCTGGGTAATCATACTGCGGCCATGCTCGTGCACAAACTCGATGGGATCTTCAATAGTCAGAATATGCCCTTTCGAGTTTTTGTTTCGATAACCAATTAACGCCGCCAAAGACGTCGACTTACCGGTACCGGTTCCCCCCACAAACAGCACTAAGCCGCGTTTGGACATGACGATTTCTTTTAAAATCGGTGGTAAACCCAGATCGTCAACATTAGGAATGGTGGTCACGATACGCCGCATCACCATACCGGCTTTGTCACGCTGCCAAAAGGCGGAAACACGGAAACGCCCCGCATCATTGGCAATCGCAAAGTTACATTCTTTGGTGGTATTGAACTCGTGCTGCTGTTTCTCACTCATCGCCGACAACACTAAATTTAACGAATCGACTTCTGATAAGCGTTGATCATCAATCGGCTGTAATTCGCCGTTAATTTTTGCCGCCACCGGCATACCTGCGGTAATAAATAAATCCGAGGCTTTTAACTCAACCATTTTTTTCTGATAATCAACCAGCTGCATATAAAACCTCGACTACATTCTGCTAAAGGTATTTTTATCTTGCGCCTTAGCTGCCGCATCTTTTTGCGTCACTAAACCACGGTTTACCAAGTTAATCAGACATTGATCCATCGTTTGCATACCATGTGCCGCCCCGGTTTGAATGACGGAATACATCTGAGCAATTTTATCTTCGCGGATCAAGTTTCGGATAGCCGGTAAACCGACCATAATTTCGTGCGCAGCAATACGACCACCACCGACCTTTTTCAATAAGGTTTGTGAAATAACCGCTCGCAAAGACTCCGATAACATCGAGCGCATCATGGCTTTCTCTTCGCCTGGGAACACATCGATGATCCGGTCAATGGTTTTCGGCGCGGAGGTGGTGTGCAAGGTACCAAACACCAAGTGACCGGTTTCGGCGGCGGTCATGGCTAAACGAATGGTTTCTAAGTCACGTAATTCACCCACCAGAATCACATCCGGATCTTCACGCAAGGCTGAGCGTAACGCATTACTAAAACTGTGCGTATCACGATGTACTTCACGTTGGTTGATCAAACTAAATTTATTGCTGTGCACAAATTCAATGGGATCTTCAATGGTTAAGATGTGATCAAAGCGCGTGGTGTTGATGTAATCGATCATCGCCGCCAAGGTGGTACTTTTCCCCGAACCAGTGGGCCCCGTCACTAGCACTAAACCACGTGGGTTTTCTGATATCGATTTAAAGATATCCGGTGCGCCCAGATCATCCAAGGTTAATACGTCACTGGGGATGGTTCGAAATACCGCAGCCGCACCGCGGTTTTGTACAAAGGCGTTAACCCGAAAGCGAGCAAGGTTAGGCACTTCGAACGAAAAATCCGATTCTAACCGCTCTTCGTATTCCTTACGTTGCTTATCGGTCATAATCTCATACACTAACGCATGCACTTCTTTGTGCGTTAACGGCGGAATATTGAGCTTGCGTACATCGCCATCGACACGGATTAACGGCGGTACACCCGCAGAAAGGTGTAAGTCTGAGGCTTTATGTTCAACACTAAAAGCTAATAATTCGGTAATATCCACGTTTAGGAAACTCCAATTTACTTATTTATGATGAATAACATAGCAGAACAACTTGCCCTCGCCTATCAGAAGCTAGCGAAAAATTGTGAACAATTGCCTGAATCGCGTCAGCCTGTGCAATTAATCGCCGTGAGTAAAACGCAACCTGATACAGCCGTACTGGCCGCCTACGAAGCGGGTCAACGCCTGTTTGGAGAGAATTATCCACAAGAACTGGCCACCAAGGCTGAAGCGCTGGCACATTTACCAGACTTGCAATGGCATTTCATCGGCCCCATTCAGTCTAATAAGACGCGGATTATTGCGCAGTATGCCAGCTGGGTGCATAGCATCGATCGTTTGAAAATTGCGCAGCGCCTTAGCGAGCAACGGCCCGCTGATGCCGCCGATTTACAGGTGTTATTGCAAATCAATATCAGCGATGAGGCCAGTAAATCTGGTATTGCGGCCACAGAGATGCTGGCACTGGCGGCCGATGTGAATGCGTTACCTCGCATCACTTTACGAGGTTTAATGGCTATTCCAGCACCTGGCGATGAGCACAAAGTTAAAGCCGACTTTGCGGCGATGCAGGCGTTATCCAAGCAGCTACAAGCGCTTTATCCGGCGGCGACTGAATTATCCATGGGTATGTCGAATGACTGGCCACTGGCTCTACCATACGGTGCAACTATGATAAGATTAGGCACCGCAATTTTTGGCGCAAGGAATTATGAAAAACATGAATGACAATCGGGTGGCGTTTATAGGCGCTGGCAATATGGCGCGCTGTGTTATCGCCGCCATGGTTAAAGCTGGCTATCCAGCAGAGAATATTATGGCGGCTAATCGTAGCCAACCAAAATTAACCGAGCTGGCAAAAGATTACGGTATTGCCACCACCTTAGATAATGCGGCCGCGGCCGACTGGGCAGACGTTATCGTGCTGGCAGTAAAACCGCAAATGATGCAAGACGTTTGCAGCGCCCTGCTTGAGCAAGCTCCGCAGTGTCAGGACAAAATGTTCGTAACGTTGGCCGCCGGTTTACCGGTAGCACATTATGAAAATTGGTTAGGCAACATTAAGTTAGTTCGCGCTATGCCTAATACACCCTCGTTAGTCGCACTCGGTGTTACCGGCTTGTTCCCAAGCCGTTGTTCAAACTATGAAAAAGCCTTTGTTGATCATATGTTTCAAGGCACCGGCATGACAGTATGGTTAAATGAAGAACACGAAATTAATCATATTATTGCCGTAACCGGCAGCTCACCGGCTTACTTTTTTTACTTTATGCAATCGATGCAACAAAAAGCCGAACAATTGGGGTTTAGTGCCGAACAAGCAAAAGCCATGGTGGCACAAACCGCCTTGGGGGCCGCAACAATGGCGCTACAAAGTGATTTAAGTTTTGCACAACTGCGCGCCCAAGTAACGTCGAAAGGCGGTACTACGCACGAAGCGGTCAGCACCTTTGCGAATGAAGGTTTAGAAGAGATGGTGGCAAAAGCCATGCAAGCGGCTATAGATCGGGCCGAAGCCATGGCCAAAAGTATTTAAGTTAGCGGAGAAGCTCAAATGGAAGCAATACAGTTTTTAGTGCATACCGCTTTTACACTCGCCATTATGCTGATGTTAATTCGCTTTTGGTTACAGTTGGTTAGAGCCGATTTTTACAATCCGTTTAGCCAGTTTGTGGTAAAAGCCACCAACCCCGTTGTACTGCCTCTGCGCCGGGTGATCCCCAGTATGGGTAAACTCGACACCGCCACCTTATTAATCGCTTATTTACTCGCAACAACCAAGTTTATTGTGTTGCAGTTATTATTTTCTGTGTCGTTACAAATTGGGCCAAGCTTTATTTTAGGTGGCTTGCTGTTAATGAAAGAGATCCTCAGCTTAATTTTCTGGATCTTATTAATTCGCGCCATTATGAGCTGGGTCAGCCAAGGCCGTAACCCGATGGAACAAGTGTTTCAACAATTAACCGAGCCGATGCTCTCGCCGATCCGTCGCATCTTACCGCCGATGGGCGGCTTAGATTTATCGGTGTTGATCGCCCTAGTCGCGCTAAAATTTATTGAGTTGCTGTTCGCGGGCTGGTTCCGCGGTTTATAAGCTCGGTACTCGAACGGTTTTTTAAGGCCGCCTAACGGCGGCGCATTTCTCACCAAAAGCGGAGTTATCAAGATGCAACAACGCACAACGCATTACTTACTGTATCTGCTTATGCTAAGCAGTTTTTTGTTTGCAGGTACATTACAAGCGGAACAAAAAAAACAGTTAGGCGATTGGGATATTCACTATATTGCTTTTAACTCGACGTTTCTGACACCAGAAGTGGCCAGAGCCGCTAATCTAAGCCGCAATAAAAACAACGCGATCATTAATATTTCGGTACTGGATACGCAAACTCAGCAAGCACAAGCCGTGATTATTAGCGGCATAGCCCGAAATTTATTAGGGCAACAGCGCAGTTTAACCTTTCGTGAAATTAAAGACGGTGCAGCCATTTATTATATCGCTGTCATGCCGTTTCGTAATGAAGAGCAGTTTCGTTTTAGCCTCGACATTCGCCAAGGTAATACCCGTCAGCAACTGAATTTCGAACAAAAACTTTATACAGAATAAGGCTTAGGCATGAACAAAGTGGTATTGGCGACCGGAAATAAAGGCAAGGTGGCAGAGTTAGCCGCAATGCTCGCCCCTTTTTCGTTAGACGTGGTCACGCAAAGTAGCTTGGGCGTGAGCGATGCTGACGAAACCGGTTTAACCTTTATTGAAAACGCCATTTTAAAAGCCCGGCATGCTGCCGCCATTACCGGCCTACCGGCCATCGCCGATGACTCCGGCTTAGCCGTCGCGGCCTTAGCCGGCGCACCGGGTATATACTCGGCGCGTTATGCCGGTCAGGGGGCGAGCGATCAGCAAAACTGTGAGAAATTACTCAGCGCTTTAGTTGATGTCCCGCCAGCGCAACGTCAAGCAACCTTTCATTGTGTGTTGGTGTATTTAAGCCATGCAGCCGATCCAACGCCACTGGTCTGTCACGGTCAGTGGCAAGGTGAAATTGCCTTAGCTGCTCGCGGTGAAGGTGGCTTTGGTTATGATCCCATTTTTTATCTGGCCGACTTAAATAAAACCGCAGCAGAGCTGAGCGCTGAGCAAAAAAAGCAGCGGAGTCATCGAGCGCAGGCCTTACAGCAACTGGTAAAACTAATGTCATTAGCGCAAAGCAATAAGGCGGCATCTTGAGTTTGCAATTACCGCCTTTAGCACTGTATATCCATATTCCTTGGTGTATTCAAAAATGTCCCTACTGCGACTTTAATTCGCATGCAGTAAAACAAGGCATTCCTGAACAAGAATATATTGCGCATTTACTCAATGACTTAGATGAAGATCTACACCTAGTTCGGCAACGCCCTTTGCACAGTATTTTTATTGGTGGTGGCACACCGAGCGTGTTTAGTGCTGACGGCATCAAGCAGATCCTCGACGGTGTGTTAAGCCGTATGCCCGCGCAACCCGAACTTGAAGTGACGATGGAAGCTAATCCTGGGACTTTTGAAGCGGAACGTTTCGCCGGTTATGTCGCGGCGGGTGTTACGCGCTTCTCGATTGGTGTACAAACGTTTCAAGCAGCGCAATTAAGCGCGCTGGGGCGTATTCATAACGCCGATGAAGCGTGTCGCGCGGCTAAGCTAGCCGCAACCTTACCGCTGAAAAGTTATAACCTGGATTTAATGCATGGCCTGCCGGGGCAAACCGTCGCTGCTGCGTTAGATGATTTAGCCCAAGCCATTGCATTACAACCACCGCATTTATCTTGGTATCAGCTGACCATTGAACCGAATACCGCTTTTGCTTCAAAACCCCCGACCTTACCTGATGACGATATCCTTTGGGATATTCAGCAACAGGGTCTGGCTTTATTAAGCGCGGCGGGTTATCAGCAATATGAAACCTCGGCCTACAGTAAAACAGGTCATCAGTGTCAACATAACTTGAATTACTGGCGCTATGGCGATTATCTTGGTATTGGTTGTGGTGCACATGGCAAGATTACCTTACCCAGCCGCAACAGTATTTTGCGTACGGTTAAAGTAAAACATCCGAAAGGCTATATGGATTTAAGCCGTAGCTATCTGGATGAGCGCCAGCAAGTGGAGCCGGAGGATCGCCCCTTCGAATTTTTTATGAATCGCTTTCGCTTGCTTGAGCCTTGTCCGATGGCCGACTTTACGGCCTTTACTGGCTTACCCTTAAGCTATATCACGCAGCCAATCACCACCGCCATTAACAAAGGTTTGCTGCGCGAAATTCCGGGTCATTGGCAAATCACGCCTTTAGGGGCACGTTACCTAAACGATTTACTGACCCTATTTATTTAGATGCGACAAGATAAAGGAAGCACAATGCAGAAAAAACCTAAATATACTCTGGCCTTATTGCCACTGCTGTTATCTGCCGCCTTAGTTAGCGGTTGCGGCCCAAAACCCGCTGAGACGAATGTCAGCGAGCCCGCTTCGCAACAGCAGCAAGTGGATGTGAATGAGCGCGCCAATCAACTCTTTGAACGCATTTTTAATGAACGTGTGCAGCGTAGCCCAATTTTACAAACCAGCTTGGGCATCAAAGATGATTATGATAAGTGGCAAGATCTGAGCGACAGTGCCTTCGCCGCAGATTTAGCGCAAACGCGTCAACATCTTTTATTGTTAGCCACCATCGACCCGGCTGAATTAGATGCACAAACCCGCCTGAGTTATCAGTTAATGCAGCAGCAATTACAAGATATGCTGACCGATGCAGAGTGGCGTTTATACAGCTACCCGGTTAATCAGATGTATGGCGTGCACTCACAAGTGCCTTCGGTATTAATTAACCAGCATAAAATCAGTGATATCAGCGATGCAAAAGCCTATATCGCTCGGTTAAATGCCGTACCCAAATTATTCGAGCAGTTAAAAGAGCAATTAAAACAGCGCGCTGATGTGGGCATTATTGTGCCAAAGTTTGTTTTTCCGCATTTAAAAAGCGCTAGCGAAAACTTGTTACAAGGCGCCCCTTTTACTGAGGAAGGTGATAGCACCCTTCTAAGCGACTTTACCAGCAAGGTCACCGCGTTAAATTTGCCAGCTGCAGAACAAAAACTGCTGTTAGATGAAGCGAAGGTCGCGCTTTTAACCAGCGTTGGCCCGGCTTATCAGCAGTTAATCAGTTATCTTGGCGAGCTAGAAAAATTAGCCGGTACCGATGATGGGGTGTGGCGTTTTGAAAAAGGCGCGGCGTTTTATCAAAATCGTTTAAACCGTATGACCACCACCGATATGGATGCCGCCACCATCCATCAGTTAGGCTTAGATGATGTCGCTCGCATTCATAAAGAAATGCAGGCCATCATGCAGCAAGTCGGTTTTGCGGGTAACTTAGCCGAGTTTTTTGTGTTTATGCGCGAAGCGCCGCAATTCTATTACCCTGAAACCGCAGAGGGGAAAGCCGCTTATTTAGCCGAAGCCACCGCGCTTATCGATAATATGCGCACCCGGCTAGATGAGCTGTTTATCGTGCAGCCGAAAGCGCCGATGATTGTCAAAGCGGTTGAGCCGTTTCGCGAAGCCAGTGCCGGTAAAGCCTTTTATCAGCGGCCATCAATGGACGGCTCGCGCCCAGGTATCTATTACGCCAACTTGTATCAAATGAGCAGTATGCCCATTTATCAGATGGAAGCGCTGGCCTATCACGAGGGCATTCCGGGGCACCATATGCAATTGGCGATAGCGCAAGAGCTGGAAGGTATTCCTAAATTTCGCCGTTTTGGTGGCTTCACTGCCTATATTGAAGGTTGGGGTCTATACTCTGAACTGGTGCCAAAAGAAATTGGGCTCTATCAAGATCCCTATTCAGATTTTGGCCGCTTAGCGATGGAGTTATGGCGCGCAGCGCGGTTAGTGGTTGATACCGGTATTCATGCTAAAGGCTGGACACGCGAACAAGCCATCCAGTATTTGATGGATAACACACCGAACCCCGAAAACGATGCGATCAAAGCTATCGAACGTTATATTGTGATGCCAGGTCAAGCCACCGCTTATAAAGTCGGCATGATGAAACTGCTAGAATTACGCCAGCACGCGAAAGAGCAATTGGGCGAGCAGTTTGATATTCGTGAGTTCCATCAAGTGGTTCTGGCTAATGGTGCCGTGCCGTTGGATGTGCTTGAGCAATTAGTTAACGACTATATCCGCGAGCGCAGCACGTCAAACGCCAGTTAAGGCCAACCCTCTGGACCCCACTGCCCAACACGTCTTGCCGTGTTGGGCAGGATTAAAAACAAAAAACCAATAAGGTCCTGCATGATTACATTATATTTTTTTGATCACGAATCGGCTACTTGGCAACAACGAAAGTTAAAAGCTTTATCTGATGGCTTTCAATTTACCAGCCCGATCTGGATCGATTTATCTGAGGCGAGTATTGAAGAAGAGCTGCATGTGATGCAGAAATTGGCGATTGCGCCAACCATGTTAGAAGATTTTACACGCCAGCGTCATCCGCCTAAGTTTGAAGCCCAAGACGACTTTTCTTTACTGATTTTACGGGGTTATGCCGATCCTGACTTTAGCGAGCTGACCGAAAGCGCACAGATCAATTTATTATTTTCTCGCGATATTCTGATCAGTAAAATTCAATGTCACGATCCTTTACTCGCCAGCCAATTACAACCGCAATTAGCAGAGAAAAAAAATGCCACCGTCAGCGATTGGGTTAAGCAAGTTATCCTTGCCGTATCGGCCAGCTACTTAGGAAAGCTGCTGATTTTTGAGGACGAATTAAGTGAGCTCGAAGATGTTATGCTGCAAAAAGGTGACGATGAACTGATGTCGACCATGATGCGCTACCGATCGGTATTACGCAAAGTCAGTCGCAACTTGGCTTACCAAAAAGATATTTTTGCCGAAGCCAGTTACGAAGAACTGCATCCAATGAGTAAAATGTTTCTTAGCACTGATGTGCGTGACTTTTATGAGAAATTTGAACGACTGCACTCCATGACCGACATGTATTATGATCAGCTAAGCGATTTAGTGGATGGTTATATGTCGACAACGTCGCATCAAATTAACGAACGCATGAAAGTGTTAACCATGGTCAGCACGATTTTTATTCCCTTAACCTTTATTGCCGGCATTTATGGGATGAATTTTGCTAATATGCCAGAATTGATGCATAAAAATGGTTATTTTATTGCCTTAATCGTGATGTTTTTTGTCGGGCTGGGTAGCCTAATCTGGTTTAAGTTCAAGAATTGGTGGTAACAAGGAGTCTGTATGGTAGAGAGCCAACATCTTGATATTGAAGAAATTGTTCGTGACAGTTTCGATGAAGACGAATTAAATCAGCTGCTGACTCGGTTAACCGAATTAGAACCGTCTGAGCTAGCGTTAGCATTAGAGTCTATGCCGCTAGAGCAGCGGTTAAACTGTTGGCTCGGCTTAGCGGCAGAAGATCAAGTCAGTGCCTTGACCCATATGCGGGTCGATGCGCGTGAAAACATTTTCAAACAACTCGATGATCAACAACTGCGCACCCTCGTTGAGGAAATGGAAGTTGATGATTTACTTGAGTTATTGGAAGAATTGCCCCCTCGCCTTTACGATTATGCCTGCTCGCGCCTAGACGCCAGTCAACGTCGTTGGCTAGAGATCGCTTTAACCTATGATGAAGATCAGTGTGGTCGTTATGCCGATCATGACTTACTGATCTTAAATAAAAACGCGCGTGTGCGTGATGCCATTCGGCTGTTTCAAAGTTTGCCTGAAGACGCTGAATACCAAGAAACCTTATTTGTGATTGACCGCACCGGCCGCTATGCCGGACAAGTCTCCGCCAGCCGCTTGCTGGGTCGCGGTAGCCATTTGCCGATTGAAAGCTTTATTGATGATGAAGCCCCGGTCGTTGATGGTCAGTTAGATTTAGACCAAGGCTCAGATATGGTCTCTCGCTCTGGGTATACCGCCCTAGCGGTCGTTTCTGCCGAGGGCAAATTACTGGGCCGCTTATCCATAGGTGAAGCATTAGAGAATGTGAGGCGCAGCCTAGAAAGCCAATTCATGCACACCGCCGGTTTAGATGAAGAAGAAGATTTATTCGCACCGGTCTTTATTAGTGCCAAACGCCGCGCGGTGTGGCTCGGCATTAATTTACTTACCGCATTTTTAGCCGCTTGGACTATCGGCTTATTTGAGGCGACATTACAAGAAGTGGTCGCCTTGGCCGTGCTGATGCCTATTGTCGCCAGTATGGGTGGCATTGCGGGCAGTCAAACGCTAACGCTGATGATCCGCGGTTTGGCGCTCGAACAAATTACTGAACAAACCTATGTTGCGCTACTGCGCAAAGAGATTGGCGTTGCCGCATTAAATGGCTTGCTTTGGTCAATCGTTATCGCGGTGATCACGTTCTTTTGGTTTGGTAGTTGGCTGATTGGCGGCATTATTGGTGTGGCGATTATTATCAATATTATTATCGCGGCTATCTGCGGTGTCTTTATTCCTCGCTGGTTAGATAAACTGGAAATTGATCCGGCCTTATCGGGTTCAGTTATTTTGACCACCGTGACCGATGTCGTCGGTTTTTTTGCATTCCTAGGGCTGGGTTCGCTATTTTTACTGGCATAATAGCCTGCCTAATTCCTGACAATCGACCGATTGTCAGTCCCCTGGTGTTTAGTGTCTGCGCCAACCTGGCGAGCAGGCAGGAGCCTTTATGAAGATAGCGATTTTGTCGCGTAACGCTGAGCTGTATTCCACCAAACGATTGGTAGAAGCCGCTACTCACGCTGGCCATGAGGTCAGAGTGCTCGACCCGTTAATGTGTTATATGAACATTAACCGCAGTAATTCCTCGATTCACTACAAAGGTGATGTGCTCGAGCGCTTTGACGCGGTGATCCCGCGCATTGGTGCTTCAATTACCTTTTATGGCACCGCAGTACTGCGCCAATTTGAGATGATGGGCGTGTACTCGCTAAATGAATCAGTCGCCATTGGCCGCGCTCGCGATAAATTACGCTCATTACAATTATTAGCACGCCAAGGTATTGGTTTACCGATCACGGGCTTTGCGGATAAGCCCGGTGATATTCCCGATTTAATTGACATGGTCGGCGGTGCGCCGCTGGTCATTAAACTGTTAGAAGGTACCCAAGGTATTGGCGTGGTGTTAGCCGAAACCCGCACCGCGGCAGAAAGCGTGATTGATGCCTTTATGGGCTTAAACGCGCATATCTTGGTACAAGAATATATTCGCGAAGCGAACGGTGCTGATATTCGCTGTTTCGTGGTGGGCGATAAAATCGTGGCCTCGATGAAACGGCAAGCTAAAGCCGGCGAGTTTCGTTCAAACTTACATCGCGGCGGCAGTGCCACTAAGATCACCCTTACGCCAGAAGAGCGTAAAACCGCCTTAGCGGCAGCGCAAACCATGGGCTTAGATGTAGCGGGTGTTGATTTACTGCGCTCTAATCATGGCCCGGTGGTCATGGAAGTCAATAGCTCACCGGGGTTAGAAGGCATCGAAACCACCACCGAAAAAGATGTGGCCGGCATGATCATTCGCTATCTAGAAAAAAAGGTTGCGAGCCATCAAAGCAAAAAACCCCCTAAAACTAAAGGCACCGGCTAATGAGTACAACTCGTCCCCCTTTTATGCTGGCCAATACCTATATCGCTGCAGGGGAACGCGCGGTAGTGGATATTCCCTTTGGTAAGCTTTATACCCACACAGAGCTGAATATCGGCGCACATGTGGTGCATGGCCGCCAAGAAGGGCCAGTGTTGTTAATCACGGCGGCCCTGCATGGTGATGAAATAAACGGGGTCGAGATCTGTCGACGTTTGCTTAAACTGCCAAGGTTAAGTCGGCTCAAAGGCACCTTAATCGTCGTGCCTATCGTCAACACCTATGGCTTTGTGCAGCAATCACGTTACCTGCCCGATCGGCGCGATCTTAATCGCAGTTTCCCCGGCAGCGAAAAAGGCTCGCTGGGTAGCCGCATGGCATTCCAATTTACCAATCAAGTGTTGTCAAAGTGCAGCCATGCCATCGATTTGCACACGGGGGCCATCCATCGGGCAAACCTGCCACAAGTTCGCGCCAGCGCCAAAGATAAAATGGCGCTGCGCATGGCAGAGAGCTTTAACGCACCGATTATCGTCAAAGCCGCTACACGTGATGGCACCATGCGCGGCACGGCAAATAATATGGGCATTCCCATTTTGTTATATGAAGCGGGTGAAGCACTGCGCTTCGACGAGCAATCGATTAAAATCGGCGTGCGTGGCATTGTTAACGTGATGCAAGATCTCGGTATGCTGAGTCGCTTAAAAAGAGGCAAAAAAACAGACTCACTGTTTACTAAAAAAAGTAGCTGGGTGAGAGCTGAGCACGATGGTATCGCCCGCTATTATGTCAGCCTGGGGCAAACGGTACAGCAAGGTGATTTACTGGCTCATATTTACTCACCCTACTCTGATTTTGAAGTGGCTATTCACGCCACCTTAGCGGGAGTGGTGATTGGCCGCAATAACTTACCGCTAGTCAATGAAGGTGAGGCGTTGTTTCATATTGCCGAAGTCAGCTCATTGGAAGAAGCGGAAAAGACGCTGGATGCGATCAGTGATGAAGTCGATAACTCGATGCCGGTATCGCTGCAAGATGAGTATGGCGTGGTATAAGCGCCGTTACAGCGCCTGAGGTAAATAGTCCGTCTAAGTCGCCCACGGCTATTCGGGCTTTTCAACCACCACATCAAACTGCGCAAGGCTGGCAATACGCTTTTGCAGTTTTGATTCAATATGGTCAAGCTCGCGCATGCGTTGGCAAAACAGGGCTGATTTCGCTTCAAGCTCGACCATTTTTTCGTCCATACCCAAGGTGATCTTTTCCATCAATTGATTCACAGACTGCCAATCTTGAGTTTCGGCTCGCTCAAAGTTGTTATCTGATTGACGTAACGCATCGCGTAATGCGCCCCACACAGCACCGACAGTGCGCCGCGCTAAGCTGGTTAACTGCGGTTTGAGTTCTCGATTAAGAAAGTTGTCTAACTCGTTCAAGCTTTGCGGCGCCAGATAAAAGTGGTCGCCACTGCGCACAAAACGCGATAAAAATTGAAAGGTTGTTTCCCGGATCAGCGCGCGCCACTCGTCTTGCTGCGATTGACTACCCACGCCAGCTAACATGGCTTCGATACTGGATAACCCCACTTCAACACCATCGACGGCTAAGCTGACAATCTCAGGCACGAACTTACGTAAACCTTCGGCATATTGCTGCAGTAAGCGCTGCTCTTCTTCACTGAGTGTTTGCAACTCACCGCGCACAAACAATTGCTGATCATGATTGATTTGCACGTGCGTACGATTATTTTGCATCATACGAATATGCTCAGGCGAGATTAATACGCCATAACGAAATGCCATATTACAATTGGCTGCAGCCGGAAAACAAAATAATAACAGCAAAACGAGAAGTAAAGGCACCGCAAAAGCTCAGTTATTGAATACCGGTATAGCATAGAAAAAAAGCAGACATATTACACGACCTATTAACGCAAAGTAGCTCCAGCTGGTCGCATTGCGGCTATATTACAAGGGTTCAATCAGCGGACGCCCCTCACTGATCTTAATTCGAGAAGGGCTATGCTCACGTCGCGTACGCACACTCTGTGGTCCAAACTGCACTTCAACGGCAGAAAACAACTGCTGCGTAACCTTAATTTCTAAGGTTTGCAAAATTTGTTGGCGCTGCTCTTCAAGAGCTTTTACCTCAGTGATCAACGCTTTAACCAACTCTCGTTGTTGCTGAAAGTCCAGTTCAAACATTTGTAATTGCGGATCACCTTTACCCGCGGACGCTTTACGTAGTTGCTCAATTTGTGCTTTGCACTCTTCAAGCTCATGTCGACTCAACACCAACTGCTCTCGAAGTAAGCGTTGTTGTTCCAGTAAAGGCGTAATTAAGCGGTTTAATTGAATCATCACCGGACTATTCGACGGCGAACCGAGTTGACCGCAACTAAGGCCATTAGCCAGCAGATAATGACCACCGACAATTTTGCCGTTAATTTTATCCTCACTACCCGCCAAAACCGTTTTGGCTTCGACCTTGCAGTGCATTAAGTATTTACTGGCAAAGAGTGCCCCCTGACAATGTAATTCAGAGTATTGTGCTAACGCGCAATGAATATCGCCCTTGGCTTTAACAACCGTCGTAAAATGTTGATCCCCTTCACTGACTTGATGGCCAATAATAGAGCCATCAATCACCACATCACCACCGGCTTCGATCAATTCCCCTTCAACGACACCTTTGATGTAAACATTGCCACCTGCCAGCACTTTCATACCGGCTGCGACGTTACCGGTGATCACTACTGAGCCTTTAAAAATGATATGACCTGAGCCTAAATCGACTTGTGAGGTATTAAAAACGTCATCTACGGTTGCACCATGCTCAATTGAGCGAGGTAACCCTTCTTGCTTCGCCAGCAATAGGTTCGGGTCATTACTACTTAGCGCCACGCCACTGCCTAATTGCCATTCGATAATCTTACCAGGTTCAGCCGGCGTTTTTTCGCCGGTCACGGTATAGCCCGCCTCACCTAGCGTGGGGGGTAAGCGGCGCATCAAAGGATCGCCGGCAACGACAGAAGGGACACTGCCAAAATCACGCAAGTCCACTTTATGAATAGAATCGACCTGTGGTCGCTTACGTCTTACTACCATGTCAGGAATTAATGGATCAAAACGGGAATCCAAACCATCCTTAGCCAGTCGGCCGATGGCAATTTCAGCCTGTAGCTGCGCACCAGGCTCTGCCTGACTACTGGTTTGGATCAATTGTATAATCTGCTCTTTTTGAAAGCCAAAAACAATGCCAGCCTCTTGCGCCGCTTTCACCAATGCATTGGCAGCCAATGGCGCGCCGCCATACGCCGCAGTAACGGTCGCCGTAGCTGACATCTTGTCTTCAGATAATTGAAAAGTCACTTCTGCTGGGCGTTTTTCAGCAATGGGATAAACCAGCTCTTCGCTATTTTCAAGCAAAGTCTGTTGTTGAACTTGTTTACACAAGGGGGCGTATTCGGCTAGCAAGGCGTCGATTTGTGCTTGCAGCACAAAACAGCGGCCATAACCTGCGTCTATTAATGCTTTGCGGATCAGATCGGCACTGATAGCAGTAGCAGACACCGGCACCTTTATTATTATTTTAAGTTTGTGCTCAGTAAAATGCATAGGTAACCCGTTATCTCAGGTTAAAGATAAAACAAAAAGGAAACATGACACAGTCTAACAATAGCATTAGCCCTGCGATAAAGCAGGGTTATAGGGTGAAATACAGCGCTTTAGATATAATTATCCTGGTGTAAACGAATAAACATATCGGTGTCTTTTTTGGTGTAATCAATTTTATATTCTTTGTTATTTAACGCTTGGATAAACAACAATGTTTTTGTTTCACCAAATACATCAATACTGGACACATCAACCAGCTCCATGTATTGCTCTTTAGCTTCTAAGCGACTGCTTGGCACTTCATCTTCAAATACCTTAACGCCATGCCGAGTGACGATCAGCGTTGGGTTAGTATCATCATTGATGATAATCAAATCCAACTTCTTATTTTTATGAATAATGGTGTTACGGCCACTCACCAAAAATGCTTTGTCATAACTACTCATTTCAACCCTGCCAGCTAACTAGTATGGATGTATTATTATACACCACGACACAAGTGTCTAGTTATCATCGGGATGCAGTTGTTGCAGTCGTAACCGATTAATATCCTGACACCATTTGCGCACAGTAGCAGGTTCTGCATTAACTGGCACTAACAATTCAAAGCCACAAGCCGCCGTAATACGCTGCATACGTTGGGCAAAAATCGCTTTGACCCCATCATACTGCTGCTTAGCAGTGCTAAAATGATCTTTTTCACGCAGTAACTCTGTTGCGCACTGGCCGATACTGCAGCTTTGCTTGATGGCTTCTAAAAAAATAGGCCGTTGCTCAGTCATAATTTTCACGGCTAAACGTAACGGCAATTTTGCTAATACCGCATCATAATCCGTCACTTTAAAACCAATAAATGCCAGATCTTCGCCGCCAATGCTTGGCACGGCACTGTAACTAAAGGCTTGCCATGGCAATAGCCAGCTGCCGGCACGATGATGATAATGCACGCCCAGTTCATCACAATCGATACTGTATTTGGGCTCTGCTAATTTTGCCCAACCAATAAAAATCCCCATAAAACTGGCTATATACGCCACCGCTAGCAACCAATTAAATTGTTCGGCCAATAATAAGGTATAGATAAAAAGCACAAACAATGTGCCGACACTCAGCAGCAACAGTTTGGCTCCGCCACTGCTGGCTGAACCCGCTAGCGCTAATTTGCTCATTATGCTCTCCCCTTTCCCGCATTCTTTGCTTTATAGTCTGCCAGTGTTTGTTTGGTTTAAGCCAGCTAAAACTATATTTCAGCCACAATAACGGTTCAGATTTGCCGAAAAATCGTTCTGATACGACCAAGTGTAGTCAGATTGCGATAATAGGGAATCTGACAGGTCGATAATTCCATACAATAGCCAAGATGATTTTTCTTAACGTTCCGGAGTTCCCTTGGCGCAATTACATTCACGATTAATATGGTTCATTTTGTTAGCATTACTGTGTTTTGTTGGCTTTTTGTTCTGGCAATCCGGACAAGTTCAAGACGGCGGTCGTGGACCTGGCGGCGCAGTTTCGGTTAAAACGGCCCAAGTTGAAAGACATGAAATGAGTCGCGAAGTCGGCGCCATAGGCACCGGCATTGCCAATAACTCCATTCAACTCATTGCGCCAAGTAGCGAATTCTTAATTGAACTGAACGTCAGTGAAGGCAAAAAAGTCAATAAAGGCGAAATCATTGCCAAACTCAGTGACATTCAGCAAAAAGCCCGTGTGGCCGAGTTAAAAGCCGTGTTGGTAGAACAATCTCGGCAGTTGGATCGTTTGAAGAACTTAGCCAAAACCCAAGCCACCGCCCAATCGATGCTGGATGAACAACAAAGCCGCGTAAACAGCACGCAAGCGCAACTGGACATCGCCAGCAAGCAGCTGAACGATATGACCATCCGTGCGCCTTTCAGCGGTTTTTTAGGTTTACGCCAAGTTAGCCAAGGGGCTTACATCAATGCTGGCACTGTGATTACTAGCCTCGATGATATGCAAACGCTACGCGTGCAATTCAGTGTCGCAGAACGCTATCTTTCAGAAGTGGCCTTAGGTATGCCCTTAACCGTTACCAACGTAGCTTATCAGGACGAAACCTTCAGCGGCAAAGTCTCGGCCATTGATACGCGTTTAGATCCGGTCACGCGCTCGGTAACCGTGCATGGTGAAATTGACAACGCAAGCTTAAAACTGCGCCCAGGGATGTTACTGTCTGTGCGCTTACAACTTGAAAACCGTGAAGTGTTACGTATTTCTGAAAAAGCCTTAGTACCCCAGCAAAACCGTCAATATGTATATGTGGTCGATGCGGATAACAAAGTGATGCAAAAAGAAATCGAAATTGGCCAGCGCATTCCAGGTTGGGTAGAGATCTTGTCTGGGTTACGAGAAGGCGATGAAGTGATTGTTGAGGGCGTACAAAAGGTTCGCAACGGCATTACCATCAATAAAGTTGGAGGTTAAGGATGTGGTTATCTGATACCTCCGTTAAACGACCGGTTTTTGCCACTGTAATTAATATCTTATTGGTGATTTTCGGTATCGTTTGTTTCAGCATGCTGCCACTGCGTGAATACCCTGATATCGATTCACCGGTAGTCAGTATCAATACTAATTACCCAGGTGCTTCTGCTGAAATTGTTGAAAGTAAGATCACGCAATTGCTTGAAGATCGCATCAGCGGTGTCGAGGGCATTAAAAATATAAACTCCAGCAGCCGTAATGGCCGCTCAAGTATCACCATTGAATTTAACGTTGAACGTGATATTGATGCAGCCGCTAATGATGTGCGTGAACGCGTGTCTCGGGCACTGAACAACCTGCCGGATCAAGCGGATCCGCCAGAAGTATTCAAAGCAAACTCAGACGAAGATACCATTGCCTGGTTTGTCTTAAACAGCGAAAACATGACCACGCTGGAATTAACCGATTACGCTAACCGTTATATTGCTGAGCGTTTTTCAGTGGTAGATGGCGTGGCCCGTTTGCAATTCGGTGGCTCACGCGATTACGCTATGCGTATCTGGTTAGACCGCGATGCAATGGCGGCGCGTGGCGTCACCGTGCAAGATGTTGAATCTATTTTACGTGCTGAGAACGTCGAATTACCCGCCGGTAATATCAAATCCTTTGACCGTGATTTTACCGTGCGCGTGGTGCGCTCTTTCCGCTCGCAACAAGATTTTGAACGCTTAGTGGTCAAACGCGGAGCGAACAATTACTTAGTTCGTTTATCAGAAATCGCCGATGTCAGCTTGGCCGCTGAAGATGAAGAAGGTGAATTTCGCAGCGACGGTAAAAACATCCTCGGTATCGGCATTATTAAACAATCTAAAGCTAATACCCTGGAAGTGGTTCGCAATGCCCGCGCGGAAATGGAAAAGATTAAAGTCAATCTCCCGGCAGGCATGACCATTGAGCCAGGCTATGATTCTTCAGTATTTATCTCGGAGTCTATTAAAGAGGTATACAACACCTTAGGTATTGCCATGGGCATGGTTATTTTAGTGATATTCCTGTTCTTGGGTAATATCCGTGCCACCTTTATTCCAGCGATTACCGTACCGGTTGCCCTAGTCTCGGCCGTTACCGTGCTCTATGCATTAGATTTTTCAATTAACTTGCTGACCTTGCTAGCCATGGTGCTGTCTATCGGCTTAGTCGTTGATGATTCTATCGTCGTTTTAGAAAATATTTATCGGCGGATTGAGCAAGGTGAAGCGCCGTTACTGGCAGCCTATCGTGGTGCGCGTGAAGTTGGCTTTGCTGTAGTGGCAACCACGTTAGTACTGATCTCGGTGTTTGTACCACTTGTCTTTATGCAAGGTGAGCTAGGTAAACTCTTTACCGAGTTTGCGCTGGCGGTGGCCGCTGCCGTAGCGTTTTCCAGTGTGGTCGCACTCACCTTATCACCGATGCTTTGCAGCAAAATATTGTCGCACCGCAAACGTGAAAGTAGATTTGGCACTTGGTTACACAAGGCATTTGCCAAGCTAGAAAGCGCTTACCAACGTCAACTTGCCGTAGTGTGCACCAAGCGTTGGCCGGTCTTGGTGGTGGTCACGTTATGTTTTGTCGCCAGTGTACAATTAGTCAGAATGCTGCCAAGCGAGCTCGCGCCGCAAGAAGATCGCGGTACCTTCTTCGTGATGATGAGCCCCGCCGAAGGGGCAAGTTATCAAAGCAACAGCCGCAATATGCGCTTAATTGAAGATATTTTAACGCCTTATTATGAGGATGGGCAGCTGACTCGGATGCTATTGCGCGTTCCTGGTTGGGGTAACAGCGGTGGTATCGCCATTGTTGGTACTGAAAACTGGTATAACGGCAAACGCAAGACTCAAGATTTACTCACGGAAATAGGCAGCAAAGTAAACGAACTGCCTGACGTGCGAGCTTTTACGTTTATGCGCAGTGGCTTAGGCGGCGGTGGCGGCGGAAATCGCCCAATCCAGTTCGTTATTCAAGGCAATACCTATGAAGAATTAGCGCAATGGCGTGACATTATTCTGGCTAAAGCCGCTGAAAACCCGAACTTAATCATGCTGGATCATGATTATAAAGAAACCGTGCCGCAGATCTTAGTTGATATCGACATTGATCGCGCCGGTGATTTAGGCGTGTCGGTAGGTGCCATTGGCCGCTCACTGGAAGCCATGCTCGGTGGCCGCCGCGTCACCACCTTCTTAGACCGTGGTCGTGAATACGATGTGATTATCGAAGGCTTAGACGATGACTTCCGCGCGCCAACCAAAATCAGTAACGTTTATATTCGCTCGGATCGTAGCAACGAGTTAATTCCTTTAGATAACTTAGTGACGCTACGTGAAGAAGCCACAGCTTCTAGCCTAAACCGTTACAACCGGATGCGCTCGATTACCATCACAGGCAGTATGGCGGCGGGTTACAGCCTGGGCGAAGCACTGGAGTATCTGCAAAATATCGTCAAAACGGATATCAATGACACTGTGGGTGTTGACTACAAAGGCGAGTCGTTACTCTATCAAGAAAGCGGTCGCTCTACAGCACTGGTATTCGTGTTAGCACTGATTATCACTTATTTGGTGTTAGCCGCACAATTTGAAAGCTTTATTCACCCACTGGTGATCATGGTCACGGTGCCTCTTGGCTTAGTGGGTGCCTTGTCAGGCCTTTACTTTGCCGGCATGACACTGAACATCTATAGCCAAATCGGTTTAGTGATGCTGATCGGTTTAGTGGCGAAGAACGGTATTTTGATTGTGGAATTTGCTAACCAATTACGCGATGCCGGAGTGGCGTTTGAAGATGCCGTGAAACGTGCTGCAGCGCAACGTTTGCGCCCAATCGTGATGACCGCTTTTACTACGGTGATGAGTAGCTTACCGCTGGTATTGGCAACCGGCCCTGGCTCTGAAAGCCGCATGGTTATAGGTATGGTTATTTTAGCCGGCGTTGCCTTAGCAACCTTATTAACCATCTATGTGGTACCGGTGGTCTATATTGCTATTGCACGCAATACAGGTTCACCACGCTCGATTAGTCGTAAGCTAGAAGAACTCGAATTAGCCGCGCCTGATGAGCACGCCGCTGACGAGGTGGTGCCAAAATAAGGCCTAACTGCCGTTGATTGATCACAAACGGGAGCTTAAGGCTCCCGTTTTTATTGTCTGGATAGCTAAGTTAACATGCTGCGCGCATCCGTTAACTTAGCCACGCCATACATTGAACCGCAGGGTTAAAACAGCATTGTCAGCCCGTTATTCATGTGTCAGTGGTGCGATAGAAAGAGCCACGCCATACATTGAACAGCAGGGTTAAAACAGCATTGTCAGCCCGTTATTCATGTGACAGTTGTGCGATAGAAAGAGCCGCGCCATGCATTGAACAACAGGGTTAAAACAGCATTGTCAGCCCGTTATTCATGTGTCAGTGGTGCGATAGAAAGAGCCACAACACGAAGGGATAATTGCATTGAAATGATATCAATAAGACCGCGTAATACCACGTGGCCTTATTTAACAACGCCTTAGCGTAGCGCAACAGTATCCGAACGTATAAAGTTTGCTAACACGGGTTGATGCTGCTGCGCCCATTGCCGTAATTCACGATCATCGCCGCTGGTAATTTGCGCGATAAATGCGCTTGATAAAGCCTGTGTAGCCGCTTTAATCACTTGCTGCTGAGGCGCAGAGTCACCACTACGTCGCCAATTGGTAAAAATATTATGACTGCCGGCACTGAACACGGCCAATACTTTGTATTGACTGCCCATAGCGTAATACAGCTCAAGCCGATCTTGTGGTGCAGAGTAAAAACCAGGCACTGTGATTTCATCTTCGGTGGTGGTGATGTGCAGCGTTGGGATCCTGACATCGGATAGTACCTGAGACAGCGGCTGTTTATTGTAAAAAGGCGGGGCTGAAATCAAAATGGCCGCCGTGATCCGTTCATCCTTTAGGCTAACCAAACGGCCATCCTGCTTCACCTGTGCCCCACTTAATAACATAGCGGTGTTAGCACCATAAGAATGTCCAGCCATCACAATATGCTGCTGGTCAAACTGTCCGGCATACTCTGAGGCTAGAATGTGATCTAAAGCGAATTTCACATCCTCTACCCGAGCCAGTGCTTCAGTATCATCGGCCGCATCCATTAAACGAAAGGGTAATAATAAACGGCTACCTCGCCACACTTTGCGATCGCTGCCAACATGCTGTAAATGCAAACTCGCAAACCCCTGACTTGCCCAATATTGCCCCAGATAAGCATAACGCTCTTTTGAGCCGCCTAAACCATGTGAGAACACGATTAAGGCTTTCGCCTGTTGTGCTGCAGCCGGTTTGAACAATAATGCTGGTACACTGCGTTCACGAGCCGGATCCAGCCATTCAAAACTGATTTGTTCAACATCACGCGACAAATTTTCGGCAACACTCAGTGCTTGCTGTACTGAGGGTAAACTTAACTGTTGCTGCCAAGCCACATTGTTGACCGGCTGTTTTTGCGAACAAGCCGTTAGCGTTAACAGTAAGAGTCCAAGGCAACTGCCCAGTGTTAAGGCTTGATGCTTGCTGAAAAAACGCATAAGGATCCTCTTGCTTGAATTGATGATAAGTTTCGCTAACGAGCGTCTCAGTTCAGATCAGCGACATGGCGCACAAAAAAACGGTAAGCTTTAATAAGGTAGCGCTTGCCCATCCCAATTGAGTAATTGACCGGATTGCTCTGGGCTTAAGCCTGCGATAATCGGCAATAAACGCTCCGCGGTGGCATGCGCGCTTTGTAACTGCCCTTCGGGTAAATTTCGCTGAAATGGCGCAGATAGCGCCGTATCCGTGGTGCCGGGATGTAAACTGACTAAACTGGCCGTTTTGTTATAGCGCGCCAGTTCAATACTGGTTGTTTTCACCAACATATTCAGCGCTGCCTTGCTCATCCGATAGCTGTACCAGCCTCCTAACTGATTATCCGTAATACTGCCCACTTTGGCACTGAGCACGGCTAATTTGATATGGGGCAGTTTTTGGATAAAAGGAAACAAAGACTGTAAATACAAGGCCGGACTCATAATATTAACCTGAAAACTTTGCTGCATCGCTTGAGCGCTCAGTTGCCGGATGGTTTTCTCTGGCTGCATACTATCGCCGTGCAACCAGCCTTGACATAACACGATAGCCGTCACCGGTTGGCTAAAAATAGTCGTCAATACCGATGCCGTCTCAGGCGCATCGGCCTGCTGCAGCGTATACCACGCCAGATTTGCTACTTTTTCGGTTAGCGGTTGTCGGCTGATTGCCGACACGCGCTTGCCCTGAGCCAATAACTGATCAACAAAAGCACGGCCAATACCGCCGCTTGCACCAATAATAAGCCAATGTTCAGCCATGCTGGATCCTTTGAGCTAATTCATAACCACTTAGCCAGGCATTTTCAACCCGACCACCACGTGTCCAATCGCCGGCTAACCACAAACCCGGCGCTATTGCATCTTGGAAATGACTATCTGGCACCTGCTGTTGCTGGGCATACAGCCAACGATGGCATAACGCATGACTCACCGCCACGCTCTGCTTGGTCAAGCCTAAAATTCCGCTTAAGGCATGCTGAGCGTGTTGCTGCCAAAAAACAGCGTCTTGCTCTAAATGCTGTTGGCTAAACTCAGGCGTAAAATGCACCAGCCAATTTTCAGCGACGCTGCGTCCAGGCTTACTGTTTTGCCGACTGATCCAACTGACACCAAATGCCTGATCCTTAACAAAAATACCACCGGCGGCATGCTGCGTAGCCTTACTTAGTTGTAAACTCACGGCCCAGCAAGGTTGTAATAAACGGGTGGGTAACGTCACCGCTAATGCCGCTGGTAATAATGCGGCAGCTTGCGCTGGTGGGATCGCCAAGATCACCTGAGAAAAGGGTCCATACTGTTCAGCGTGCTCGTTTTGAATAAACCAGCCCTCTGCCGTGTTTGTTATGGTGCTGACACGGCAGTTAAAGTGGCATTCTAAGGTGTCGGCCATCGCGCGAAGTGGGCTGTGCATCGCCGGCGTACCAATAAAGCGTTGCTCAGCATCGGGGGAAGCCGCTAATTGCCCAGCACGATATTGATACATGGGTGCTAACCAACGATTGACCACCCCTTGCTTTAACCACTGTGTAACTTGCTGCTGAAATAAAGGCTGCCGCGCCGTAAAATATTGGGCGCCGAGATCTAAATAGCCTTCAGCACTGCGCTTACTGCTCATGCGGCCACCGGCGCCGCGTGCTTTATCGAATACCGCAACCTGATGTCCCGCTTGTTGCAGCGCATAGGCACAACTTAGCCCAGCCATTCCGGCACCAATTACTGCCAACGTCATTATTACTCCGGCGTGTTATAATCTATTAAGTTTTACATTACGTATTAGCCGACAGGCACGATCAACGGTTGATGCAAGGAGAAGAGATGAGTACACAGATTGCCACGTTCGGCGCAGGCTGTTTTTGGTGTTTAGAAGCAGCGTTAAATGAAGTCACCGGTGTACACGCGGCCATCAGCGGTTACATGGGAGGCCACACCCTCAATCCTGATTATCAAAGCATCTGCACCGGTGAAACCGGCCACGCGGAAGTGGTACAAGTGAGTTATGACGATAGCCAGATCAGCTTTAAACAACTATGTCAGCTGTTTTTTAGCTTACATAACCCTACCCAACTTAACCGCCAAGGCAATGATGTCGGCACTCAGTACCGCAGCGTTATTTTTAGCCATAACGCGGAGCAAGCAGCCGAAGCCGCGGCGATAATAAGCGAGCTTGAACAACAACAGTTATTTGAACAACCCATTGTGACCGAGATCAGCCCGGCCAGTGTGTTTTATCCTGCAGAAAGTTATCATCAAGGCTATTATTTGCAAAACCCACAGCAAGGCTACTGTCATTGGGTCATTTCACCGAAAATGTCAAAATTTCGCAGCCAATTTCAGCATCTATTAAAATAAATCCAGCGCCGACTGCAGCCTAGTGATAACAACCTAGGTGGCAAATGCAGCGCTGGGTTTCTCTTTAGCGTTTAATCACTAAGCGGTTAAGGCAATTTATATTGCAGGCTTAAACCAAAGTTTACACCGGCTGTTTCATAACCCGAACTGGTTTGATAATGTTTATCAAACAGGTTATCCACCTTAGCACTGAGCGATAAAGCTGGGGATAATGCATAGCTACCACCCACGCCAAACACAGTAAAGCCCCCTAGATATGGGCTACTAGCATACTCACCTTGATAAGTATCGCTTTGGTAATCCGCCGTCAAAAATGCCGATAACTGCTGCCATTGTTGTGTTAAGCGCCAATTCACACTGTGCTCAGGTCGGCGCGCTAACCGCTGCCCAGTCAAGGTGTTTTCAGTGTCCAACCAGCTATAACTGACACTTTGCTGTAACGAATCCCAACGCAGATCAACACTGAATTCCACGCCAGAAATTTTGGCACGTTCAATGTTTTGTGGCGTGTAGGTCGCAAAATCAAACTGGATCAGATTATCGACATCTTGCTTAAACCAGGCTAACTGCAACGTCGCTGCGGCTAACTGATAACTCAGTGCAATTTCATCCGACAAGGTACTTTCTGGTTGTAAATCGGGATTGGCACTACCAGGATAATACAAGTCGTTAAAGGTCGGCGCTTTAAAAGCCGAGCCCCGGCTCACTCTGAGCTGCATCGCATCACTGAGATCAACACCTGCGGCTAATTGCCAGGTCGTGTTACCACCGTATTGCTCGGTAAGGTCGCGGCGCACGGCCCCGTCTAAACGCAAGCCTTGCGCAGCAAATTGTAAACCAGCAAAGGCGGCACGATTAAGGCGATTATCCTTCACATAGGCTACGCCAGAGCGTGCAACGCTTTCTTGATACCAGTTCACGCCCGCTAAACCCGATAGGCTATCTGTCAATGCGGTGGTTGCCTGATAGTTAAATTCATCGCGCTCAGTCACATAAGGGCTTTGCGAAACAGGCCCATAAGTCGTGTCATCATCCAGCGTTCGGCTGAATTGTGCTTGATGTTGCCATGATCCTTGCTGATGTTCCCAGCCCAACAAATAACTGCGGTTTAACGTTTCCGCTTGATCTTCACTGCCCCAGGCCGTATCAAACTGATAAAAACCGGAGTTAACATCCACCTGACCACGCCAAAGACCAAACCCTGTTTGATAGGCTGCAGCCAGTTTGGCAAAACGTTGTTGGTAACCATCACGATCGTTATCTAAATCGTTACGCACATTAAAACCATCGGCCCGGCTATACCCCGCACTGGCACTCAAGGTCAGATCACCCTGTTGTTGACTGGCATTAATACCAGCACCAGCCTGCCCATAACTGCCAACATCCGCAGTTAATTCCACGCCGCGGGCTTGACGAGTAGTAATAGCAATCACACCAGCTAAGGCGTCAGCACCATACCATGCCGCTCGCGGACCACGGATCACTTCTATGCGTTCAATTAACGCTAAGGGCAACATCGATAAGGTTTTATAACCCAAGGTGGCAGAGCCACTGCGCACGCCGTCAATCAATACGAGCGTATGACCATTATTCCCGCCACGCAAATACAAACCGCTATTTTGGCCACGGCCACCGTCACGAGAAATCGTAATACCGGGTAATTGCGCTAATAAAGCAGGTAAATCACTGGCTTGACGAGCCTCAATATCTGCACGATCTAGCACCGAAACACTGGCTAACACTTCGGAGGCGGCTAAAGGGGTGCGATTAGCGTAAACACTGATATGTTCGACCGCGTCAGTCGCGGATACAGCAGTAGGCACGGCTGACAAAAGCAGCGCCCAAGAAGGTTTAAACATAGATACTCCAGCAATGTGCCCACCGCACATTTCTTTGGTTTGTAGGACTTTTAGGCCGGTCTCCGGGCTAACAACCTGCTGATGCGAGTATTTCGCCTTCCCATCTTGCGACAGTGGCGGATGAAATACTTTAAGTTGCTTACCGTTGCGGGGGCAGCTCTGGTTTTACACCAGATTCCCGTTTAACTTGGTCGATGACGTTAAAAAGCAGCGACCAAGCACCTAAAAAAGCGGCGGCTCTATCAAGAGCCGCCGCAAGTTTACGCTGAATCAGCGTTAAGTCAATAGACTTCTAGAAGTCTTAACTGCAAATCAATCGCGAAAGTTGGTAAATTGAAAAGCTTGCTCTAATTCAGCTGCACGCACCGCCGCGATAGCTTCTTGTAAATCATCGCGCTTTTTACCAGTAACGCGCACTTGATCGCCTTGAATAGCGGCTTGCACTTTTAACTTATTGTCTTTAATCAATTTAACTAACTTTTTCGCCATATCTGTTTCGATACCTTGGCGCAGCGATAACGCTAAACTGTAGGTTTTACCCGAGTGCACCACATCGCCTTCTTTAAAAGAGCGCACATCTAGATTGCGTTTCACCGCTTTGGCAAAAAAGATTTCGAGCATTTGCTGTAACTGAAACTCTGCCTCAGCCACCATGTTAATTTGTTTATCTTTGAGGGTAAATTCAGCATTTACGCCGCGAAAATCAAAACGCGTTTGTAATTCACGGTTAGCATTATCAACCGCATTTAGTACCTCTTGCTGGTCAACTTCAGAAACTATATCAAAAGCGGGCATCTTGCTCTCCTATCTCGGTCTATGCTGGTGATTATAACCAGAAAACTGCTACAATCCGAGCCCCATTTATCGGAGATGAGAACGTGCCGCAATCGTTTTATCGCTTTTTGTTTTTATTATGTCTGCTGTTAGCCACTTTTGGCTTTATGGCCGAGATTAACGGCCACAAGCTTGCTGGCGAGTTGTCTTTTTTTAAAATTGAAAATCTCGATAAAGTGGCCCATTTTGGTATTTTCTTTGTACTCAGTGGCTTAATTTGGAAAGGCTTTCGAGCAGTGTTTTGGAAGATCCTACTTTTACTGGCAATCTATGGCGCCTTAATTGAAGTGATACAAGAAAACTATACGCGACGAACTGGCGATTTTTGGGATTGGGTAGCTGATATGGCTGGGGTTTTAACCTTTTTTGTTGTGCGTAAACTGTGGCATTTATGGCGACCACGCAGCAAGCGTTAAACTGGACCGTCGTTGGCCAAGGCGCTATTGGCCTGCTTGCTGCCTGTCGTTGGCAACAGGCTAATACGCCAGTACGTTTGTGGTTGCGTCAACCTAAATCGTTAAGCGTGCGCTTTTTGGCGCTAGATCACACCGAGCAACAATGCCATTTTCAAGCGGCAGTCTCCCCCATCCATGCCTTGTTTTTACCAGTAAAAGCCTATGCCGTTACCGAGGCCTTAGCCCAACTACAACCTCATCTCACTGACAACGCCCAAATTGTCGTTTCCCATAATGGTATGCCAGACCTTGCGGCTTTGCGGCAATTTGCACGGGCTAAGCAAGGGATCTGGTTTTTAACGACTAGCCATGGTGCCTTACGACAAGCAGAGCAGATCCGCCATACCGGCCAAGGTAAAAGTATGCTCAGCCCACTGAATGAGGCCGCGAGTGCACAACGCAAAGCCGTTTTCACGGCTTTAAATCAGGCCTTAGGCCCGTTAACTGTCACCGAGAATAGCATAGCGGCTTTATGGCAAAAGCTGGCGATTAATGCGGCTATTAACCCGCTCACTGCAGTGTTAAATTGTAAAAATGGTGCTTTAGCGGCGGCAGAGCATCAACCTCAATTGCAGCAAATTGTCACCGAAGTCTGTCAGCTGGCGTCGCTTGAACAAGTTGATTTGCCGTTTGCGGCAACCTTTGCGCAAGTGCAACAGGTGATCACCGCGACGGCCAATAACTATTCATCAATGCAGCAAGATCATTACCATGGCCGCCCCACCGAGCTTAGCGTGATCACCGGCTTTATTGTCGCCACGGCGGCAAAACATCAGCTAGCGGTTCCGGCCAATCAAGCGCTATGGCAAGCGCTGCAAGATAATTAAGGCCGATACACTGCAACATTGTTAAATCCCATCTCTTGCAGCAATAAAGCCTGCAAACGACTCATCACGCCACGTTCACAATAACAGTAATATTGCTGTTGCTGATCTAACTGTGCAAACGCCGTGGCTAAACGGTAAAACGGAATGGTCAATACCTGATGCTGCTGTAATTGCAGTGGCCGCGCGTCGACTTCGTCGTGACTGCGAATATCTAACACGATCGCGTTAGCCGGTAATATCGTCTCGGTAGCGATAACACCCGCTTGTTGTTCTGCTTGATATTCAACGGTTCGAATATCGAGGATTTTAGCTTGCTCAATGGCTTGATTTATCCTGCGCGGATCGAGCTGTGCTTCGGCTGTGATAACCTCGCTGAGGATGGCATTCACCGTCGGATTTTGTGAAATCACGCCACAATATTCCGGCATACTTCCCGCCAACTCGGCCACACCAATTTGTCGTGCTAAATCCACAATATCTTGTTTGTCATGATTAATAAGCGGCCGTAAAACTAAGCTGGGGCTCGCTTGATCGATCACGGCCAAGTTAGCCAGAGTTTGACTTGCAACCTGGCCAATACTCTCACCGGTGACCACTGCCGAGATCCCAAGCTTTTCAGCCATAGCACTGGCTACCTGCATCATCAGGCGTTTTAAAACGACCCCCATTAAACCCGTGGGTACATGTTCCAAAATATCTGCGACAACGGGGGCAAAGTCGACACTGACAAACTTCACCCGATGCGAGGCCGCATAGGTTTTCCATAGATAAAAGGCGATTTCGCGCACACCGTTCTCATGTGCTGCACCGCCTAAATTAAAGAACAGATAATGCGTGCGTAAACCCTTGCGGATCATTAAATAACTGGCAACAGCCGAA
Source organism: Rheinheimera sp. UJ51 (assembly GCF_020819615.1). Classification (NCBI taxonomy): domain Bacteria; kingdom Pseudomonadati; phylum Pseudomonadota; class Gammaproteobacteria; order Chromatiales; family Chromatiaceae; genus Rheinheimera; species Rheinheimera sp. UJ51. The sequence goes on along the minus strand of NZ_JAJHOG010000003.1, from coordinate 58,586 downwards.
TCAAAGCCGCCCGAGATCAACGACAAGGCATCCGATTGCGATGGGATCGGTAAGCCGCCCATGCCTGAAAAGCTCTCGGTGACCAGTAAAAATTGCTGCTGTTTAATCTCTAATTTAATCTCTAAGTCAGGCTGCTTTAATTGCACTCGCGCGCTACTTACTAATTGGTTTAAGCCGCCACCAATATAACGCTCGGCGTCGAGTGAACTAAATTCATGTTCCCCTTGGCGTCTCACCCTAACACAAAAGCTTTTGTTGACAATTTGAGCTTGATAAACCGCCGCAACTTGCTGAAAAAGATCGGCTAAATCAGTGAACTGGCGCGTTTGCATCTGAGCAAAGGTAACAATACCGGGAATACATTTTAAACGGGTAATTAATTCTTGGCGCCAAGCGCTCGTCTCGTATTGGCTAGTGACTGTTAGGTGGTCAAAATAACCGGTGACTTTCACTTTATGCGGCAGATGTTTTAGTAAGGTTCTGAGATTCTGCTCCACCAGCAACGTTTGACGCTTGCGCACCGACTTACTTTTGATGGCGATTTCAGGATGCAACTTAATAATAAATTCGAGCATGATGGGCGCATTTAGCTAACAATGTTGCGCATTATAACTAAGCGTAACAAAAACGCCTAATCAAGCGATTAGGCGTTTGCTGACTTAAGGATTCGTTGCCGGTTCAAAACTGATCGGTTCAGACACCTTAGGCTTGCCCTGCATGATCGAGATTTCGACACGCCGGTTACGCCGACGATTTAGCTCACTATTATTTGGCATCAAGGGGCGAGTATCAGCATGCCCTACCACGACAATGCGGTTTCGATCAAAACCCGGCGCAGCAATTAAAGCAGTGGCCACTGAAACGGCTCGCTTAGCCGATAAATCCCAATTGTTGGCATGTAACTCATCACCCACCTGAAAATCATCAGTATGCCCACTGACGGTGATTTCACCGGGAATATCATTGAGCATCACCCCAATTTGCCGCACTATCGGGATAAAACGCGGCTGTAAAAAAGAAGAGCCTGACGGGAAAGAGCCATTTTCGCGGATACGAATAATGATTTGCTGCCCCAATGATTCTAACTCCACTGCGCCGTCAACGATTTGTTGCTCCAGCTCTTCAGCTAGCTTCTTCACCGTTTCATTAACCTGCTCTTGGGCGGCTTCTGCGGCAGCGGCCGCTTTGGCATCGGCGGCCTCTTGGTCCTCAGCATTTAATGCCGATTGACCACCGGTTTGATCATCGCGTTGATCTTGGCGCCCGCCGGCAGAGTCTTCTTCACCCGCTTGAAATTCAATGACTTGCTGGGTCATTTCCATGGTTTGCTGCTGGATCGTTTCAATTGGCGTGGGATCAGGCCGCCCAGGGCGAAACTCCATGGCAATAACACTGGTTCCCTTCGGGATATCATCCACTTCAATTTTATTTTGCACACCAAAGGCAAACTTCATAGAGCCGGCAATTTGTTTAAACTTCAACACGTCCATTTCAGAAAAGGCTAATAACAACACGAAGAAGCACATCAAAAGCGCCATTAAATCAGCAAAGGTTCCCATGTAAGCGGGTAACCCAGGCGGTGGGCATTTGCATTCTTCTTCGTCACTCATGCCGCCTCTCCTGCTACTTCGCGTTTATTTTGCGCTAAATAGTTACGTAAAATCCCTTCAATAACCTTTGGATTCTGCCCATCTTGAATGCCTAATACCGCATCTAAGATCAACATATTGTTCAGTTTTTCTTGCTGGTTGCGGATCGCTAATTTGTCGGCCAACGGAATGGCAATAACGTTGGCGACAAAGGCGCCATATAACGTCGTTAACAGTGCCACCGCCATCGCCGGGCCGATGGCTTTAGGATCATCCATGTTAGATAACATCGCCACCAAACCAATCAAGGTACCGATCATCCCCATGGCCGGTGCGACGTCACCCAGACTACGAAAAATGGCAATAGCCGTTTCATGGCGCTTTTCGGTTAACGAAATATCCTTTTGCATGGTAGCTCGCACAACATCAGCGTCATGACCATCCACCAGCATATTAATGCCTTTTTGCATAAAGCCATTGGGAATTTCAGCCTCCTCTAGGGCTAAAAAACCACCTTGACGGGCGGCACCACCTAATTGCACAGCGGTTTCAATCAGCTCTTCTGGTGATTCAATTTTAAACATAAAGGCTTTTGCCACGGCTTTACCCGCACCGAGAAATTGTGCCAACGTAAATTTAGACAGTACAACAAATACCGAGCCACCAAATACAATGAGCACCGAGACCAAATCACCAAACATGCCGACGTCACCGCTACTGCTGATAAACATCGCCATTACAATAAAGCCAATTGCGCCAATCAATCCGATTAGGGTCGCTAAATCCACATCCTACTCCTTCCAAAACAGTGCCGGGGCTGGCTTTTGAATCTTGATTTTAGTTATTTTATATCAGCTGCAAACTAGTTATCGACCTTAACTCTGAATCATTAAGCAATAAATCAGCAAAGAATACCAATTTAGTCGTTACTATACGCAATTTCATTGACCATAATAGCCTGCTACGATAAGGTTGCGCACAGTTTTTTTGGGGAATAATATGAGTAAAAAATCTGCAGACCCAGGCCAATTTGAACAATCCATCCAAGAACTCGAACACATCGTCCAACAATTGGAACAGGGTGAGCTGTCGTTAGAGCAAGCCTTAGGCCAATTTGAGCGTGGGATCAGTTTGGTCAAACACAGTCAGCAGCAACTGCACGCTGCGGAACAAAAAGTCCAGATTTTGTTGCAACAACAACCTGAACCTCTGCAGCCGTTTGAGCCGCAAACAGGAGACTAACCTTGGCCCCAACCAGTCTATCGCTATTTCAGCAGCGGGTGGAACAACAACTGCAACAGGCGCTTACCACAACAGTTCCAACGAACTTTTTGTTGCATGACGCCATGGCTTACAGTTTATTGCTGGGTGGCAAACGGGTTCGACCTTTTCTGGTTTATAGCCTAGGTCAAATGTTAGGTGCCAAACTGGCTGATCTCGATGCCCCAGCAGTGGCCATTGAAGCGATCCACAGTTATTCATTAATTCATGACGACTTGCCGGCCATGGATAACGACGATTTGCGCCGCGGCAAACCTACTTGCCATAAAGCGTATAATGAAGCCACGGCGATTTTAGCCGGAGATGCACTGCAAGCTTTTGCTTTTGAGCTATTGAGCAGTCATGATTACCAACAGGTTTGCCCGCGTCGGCAGGTGTTAATGGTGAAAACGCTGGCACAAGCAGCGGGTGCCACCGGCATGTGTGCCGGCCAAGCGATAGACTTGGCACAAACCAATCAAAAAATCACTTTAGAGAAATTAGAGTTAATGCATCGTTTAAAAACGGGTGCATTAATTGAAAGCACAGTTAAACTAGCCTATTACGCCAGCCCGGTAGAAGATGAACAGATCCTGCTGGATTTGTTAAAGTTTGCCAGTGCGCTGGGTTTGGCCTTTCAAGTGCAGGACGATATTCTGGACATTGAAAGCGACACGGCCACTTTAGGAAAAACACAGGGTTCTGATCTTAAAGCCAACAAAGCTACGTATCCGGCCTTACTGGGGCTTGCCGGTGCCAAAGATAAAGCGGCACAACTTTATCAAGAAGCCCTTGCCGCACTCGAACGGCTACCCTACGATACGGCTGAGCTTGCACGCTTTGCCCACTATATTATTGCCAGAAAGTTTTAACATAGGCATTTGTTATGCAAATTGATATGACGGAATATCCACTGTTAACTCAGGCTAATTTGCCCGATGAGCTTCGGCAATTACCTCAGGAAACCTTACCCCAACTGAGCCATGAACTGCGGCAGTTTTTATTAAAAACCGTTAGCCAAAGTAGTGGTCATTTTGCCTCAGGTTTAGGTGCCGTCGAACTGACTGTTGCCCTGCACTATGTTTACAACACGCCTTTTGATCGGGTGATCTGGGATGTAGGTCATCAGGCATACCCACACAAGATCCTCACGGGTCGTCGTCATCAAATGCATACTATCCGCCAAAAAGAAGGCCTACACCCTTTTCCATATCGGGAAGAAAGTGTCTATGACGTGTTATCGGTAGGTCACTCCAGTACTTCCATCAGCGCAGCCTTAGGCATGGCTGTGGCAGCACAACAAGCTAAGAATCAACGCAAAGTTGTAGCGGTTATAGGCGATGGCGCCATTACAGCAGGTATGGCATTTGAAGCCTTAAACCACGCAGGTGAAATTAAACCGGACATGCTAGTGATCTTAAATGACAATGAAATGTCTATTTCAGAGAACGTTGGCGCGTTAAACCAATACTTTGCCCGCATTTTATCGGGCAGTTTTTATACTAGCTTGCGTGAGGGCGGCAAAAAAATCCTCAGCAACATGCCACCATTACATCAGTTAGCCAGCCGCGCTGAAGAACACTTTAAAGGCATGGTAACACCCGGTACCTTCTTTGAAGAGCTTGGCTTTAATTATATCGGCCCAATTGATGGTCACGATGTATTGGGCTTGGTCGATACCATTCGCAATATGCGCCAGCTTAAAGGCCCTCAGCTACTGCATATCGTCACGAAAAAAGGTAAGGGCTATGCCCCTGCCGAAGCCGATCCGATTGGTTATCATGCGGTCGCAAAATTTGATCCCGCGGCTAAAACGCAACCGGCTAAAAAAGCCAGTGCACCAACCTTTTCCAATGTATTTGGCCAGTGGATCTGCGATATGGCAGAGCAAGATGAGCGGCTCCAAGGTATTACCCCTGCCATGCGAGAAGGTTCTGACTTAGTGGCGTTTTCAAAACGCTTCCCTAAGCGCTATTTTGATGTCGCCATCGCCGAGCAACATGCGGTGACGCTGGCCGCAGGCATGGCTATTGAGGGCTTAAAACCAGTAGTGGCTATTTACTCGAGCTTTTTACAACGCGGTTACGATCAACTGATCCACGATGTGGCGCTGCAACAATTAGATGTGTTGTTCGCCATTGACCGCGCGGGCATTGTAGGCGCTGACGGCCCAACTCACCAAGGTGCTTTTGATATCAGCTTTTTACGCTGCATTCCCAATATCACCATTATGGTGCCATCCAATGAAAATGAATGCCGGCAAATGCTTTATACCGGCTATCAACATAACGGGGTGGCCGCCGTTCGCTATCCACGAGGTAGCGGTAACAATCAAGCGGCCGCAACAACGATGGAGTTATTACCACTGGGTAAAGCAAAAGTGGTACAGCGCGGTAAAAAATTGGCTATCTTGGCCTTTGGTCCACTGCTTGGCGCCTGTGAGCAAGCGGCCACAGCGCTTGGCGCCACCTTAGTTGATATGCGCTTTGTTAAGCCATTAGATACTGCACTGTTACAGCAATTAGCTGTGGATCACAGCTACGTGATGACTGTTGAAGATAACGCCATTATGGGCGGTGCCGGCTCTGCGGTAAATGAGTACTTGGTGCAGCTACATTATCAAGGCCAGATCCTCAACTTAGGCTTACCAGATGAGTTTATTAAACACGGTACGCAACAAGAGATTTATCAAGAATTAGGCTTAGACAGTGCCGGTATTTTGGCACAAGCGCAGCGTTTATTAAAAGAAGAGTAGTCAGCGCTAGACAAACGACACCCAAAACGTGGGTGTCGTCTTTGCAAAAGCCTTGCTAAAGCCGATGCTGCTCTAACCAAATCAACCCTTCAGCTAACAAGCGATTAATCTGCAACGGTAAATCAACACTCTCTTCAAATTCAAACGCATCTAATTGACTGGCAAAAGCCAAACTGCCCACCACCGCGCTTAAACCTTGAGCTTTTAACTGCAGTAATGCCTGCTCGGCTAATTGCATTGAGCTTTCCCAATTCAACAACTGGCCACCGAGTAAAGGTAACGGATAAAGTGCATAACCGCCAGACGCGGTTGGATTAATCACTTCACCATCGGGCAGCGTAAAATGACTGGCCGCAATCTGTTCTAGCAACCGACAACTATAAGATGCCACCAACTCTTGCGCGATATCACGAAACACCACCACAAAACGTGCATCAACAAAACGCACCACATAATCTGAGCCGCGTGTTTCTCGACTTAATAACGAGCTTAATTGTTGTAACAAACTATCCGCAGTGCTAACGCCATACTTTAAAAGAATTTGCTGATAATGATCAGGTTCAAGCAACAACAAAGCAATGGTTTTACCCTGCTCGGTTAACGCTTGACGATTGCGCTGAAAATGCTCGATATCTTTAGGCAGCTGCTCAAACATAAAGCGTTTATTACGTAAGCCGGTGGTAGTGTCACGATGCGTTAATTGACTGAGTTGCTCGTTCAATTCATTCAGCTTTTGATTGGTGTTTTCTAATTCTTGGGTTCGTTGACGCACCAAACTGGTTAATTGTTCCTGTTTATGTAAGTTATTTTGCCGATAAAGCCAAAATAAGCCATAAAACAAACACAATAACAAACAGAGCCACAGCAAGCGATACACCAAGGTTTCATCAAAGCGGCGCGGGATCACCAATTGAATTTGCGTTTCTTGGGCATCCAACCAATGTTGATAGTTATACCTTACCTGTAATTTAAAGGTAAAGTTGCCAGGTGGCAGGTTGGTATAGACCGCTTCGCGCCGATCGACCACTTCATGCCACTGCTGATCAAAGCCCATTAACTGATAACGAAAAATCACACTATCAGGCCGAGTATATTCAAGCGCTGAATAACTGATGGTTAGATTGCGCTCTTGCCGTTCCAGAACTTGCCGCAGTTGTTGACCCGACAGCGGATAACTTTGCTGAGCACTGATTTTCTTCAAAATGGGTCTTAATGTCTTGGGGGTAGTACTATCTAATTGTTCAGGTACCGCAACCAAACCGCGTAATGTTGGATACCATAGCTGTTGCTGCCAGAACGCCACTTTAGACTGGCCGGCACCGTTACAACAACGGCTGGTTAACGAGCCCATCTGCCTATCGTAGGGCGATAGCACTTCTTCTAAACGAAACCCCTCATCGGCCGCTTGCGGCAAACTGTCGACGCGTAAACGAAAGATCCCTTTATGCGTGCTCAACCAGAGCCAACCCGACTGCTGGTGAAAATAAAAACTTAAGGCAGGGCCATGTAATAAACCATTACCGCTGTGCAAATGTAACCACGCGTTATTGGGTCTTTGAATATACACACCATCATCTAAAGTGCTCACCAGCACAGTGCCATCGGGTAACACTGATGTCGCTAAAATATAAGCGTTATAAAGGGCACTGCCGATGCCTAAACGAGTTAATTGTGCATTTTGCCAACGGTATAAACCACGACTGCTGCCAAACAACACTTGGCCTTTATGCTGACTTAAAGTGGTGATCTGTTTAGATTCTAATTCGGCGTTAAAGGGAAGTAAGGTTAAAACGTTATCTTGTGCATGATATAAACCATTAAGACTACCGATCCAAATGCCGCCCTGTTCCGCCGGTTTTACCACCCTAACGGCTTGGCCTTGCAACTGAGGAAATAACACGCTGAGCTGGGCCGTTTTCACATCATATTGATATAAACCGCGTTCCAACCCCAGCCATAGCTGCTCAGGGCCAGGCCAATAGAGATCATGTACCGTTTGCCCTTGCAATTGTTCGGCAGCGATCAAGGGCTGAAAACGTTCAGCCATGTCTAAATAGCCCACTTCGCTTTGACTGGCTAATAACAGCTTACCTTGAGGTGTAAGTGAGACACTGCGAATAATGGGATCGCTGCCGGGGACTAACCGACGAATTTGACTGCGATTGACCATAAAAATGCCATCGCTAAAACTGGTTAGCCAAATATTATGCTCTTTATCTTGAAACACCCGGCTAAACCAAGGTGAACTGCCAAGTTCGGCAACCGTAACCGTTTGCCAAGCTTGTCCGGGATATTGAAAAAATAGTTTACGATAAGAAGAAAGCCATTGCGCGCCCGTATTATCTTGTAACAAGCGGTATACCGGTGCCATGGTGTCGTCAGGCAGTAGCTGCGCGGTAATCTCACCGTCGCTTTGTAACTGATATAAACCGTTTTCACTGGCAATATGTAAACCGTTATCGGTCCATGCTAAGTCGTATACGGGGTTTTGTGCTAATGCAAGTGGCAAGGCGAATTGCTGCCAACTGCCGTCAGCCGCACGCTGATGCAAATAATCGCTGGCCATCACCCAGATCTGCTCACTGGTTTGGGCTAATTGACTGACCACCGCTTTGACTTGCTCGACCCGGCGTACCTTATCTTGCTGCACACTAAATAATTGATCAGCGGCGACCCAAATCTCGCCTGGCGCCACTTCAAGCAGCGAAGTCACTTCACTGTAAATCGGTAAGCGTTGTAATTCTAGAGTGGCAGGATCCAACACTGACAAACCCGCTTTGGTACCGATCCATATTTTACCGTCACTGTCAGTCAGTAAACGGGTAATCGCATTACTGGCTAATTTCGGATGGGTTTCATTACTAAATACTTCAAAATGTTGGCCGTCAAAACGGTTTAAACCATACAGAGTACCAAGCCAGATATAGCCAAGTTTATCTTGCGTGATCGCTCGAACAGAATTGCTTGATAAGCCTTCGGCACTGGTCCAGTGCTTCAGATCATAGTCATACACGGAAGGTGGGGCCGCCAAAGCGCTCTGACACATCAAAACAAAGATGATGAACAGAAAACGAGACATGCAGCCCTCCTTGGTGATAGTGATTACGGTGTGGTGACAGCCCTTAGTTTAACCATGACAGGTACACCAATAGATGCAAGATGGCTAAAGCAGGTAACGCGGCTAGCAAATCATCCAGCATAATACCGAAACCACCGTGTACCCTGCGATCAAACCAGCTGATAGGCCAAGGTTTTAAAATATCGAACAGCCGAAACAAGATAAAGCCCAGCAACATGCTTTGCCAGCTTATCGGCACAAAGAGCATCGTTAGAGCAAAACCGATAATTTCATCCCAAACAATGGCGCCATGATCATGTTCACCCACATCGGCTGCCGCTTTGCCACAAACATAAATACCCAGTAAAGTTCCTAAAACGATAAATAGCAATAACCAAGGTTGACCGGCAAGGCTAAGTAACCAAACCAACGGCAGTGCCGCCAAAGTACCAAAGGTACCCGGTGCTTTTGGTGCTAAACCACTGCCAAAACCCAGGGCTAAAAAATGTTGCCATTTACCCAGCTGAAATCGGGCTTTGCTGTTTGCTGTTGTCATAGAAAATGTTGAAACCCCTGATGTTGGTACGCATAAGGCTGTTCACCGGCTTTTAATTCCAGTTTACCCACCGCCCCAGTGATCCGGCCAATACAGGTGATTGGCACGCCATAAGGCGACAGTAGCACATCAAGTGAGCCGCGGCGATTCTCTGGCACGGTAAAGAGTAACTCGTAATCTTCACCACCCGATAACGCCAGTTGCATGGCTTCTTCTGCTGTACAGCTATCTTTCAACGCTTGTGACATGGGTAAACGTTGAATATCAACATAAGCCCCTACTACCGAGCGACGTAAGATATGCGGTAAATCACCGGCTAAGCCATCAGAGATATCCATTGCGCTACTGGCGGTATTGCGCAGCGCCTGACCTAAAGCAACCCGAGGAGAGGGATAATGAAAACGCTGTAACACATGGCCTTGATGCTTTTTACTGATCTCGCATTGTCCTTGCACCAACTTTAAGCCCAAAGCTGCATCGCCCAGTGTACCCGTGACATAAATATAATCACCCACTTTAGCACCGGCACGGGTAATGGCTTTACCACGCGGTACTTGGCCTTTAGCCATCATACTGAAACTGAGTGGGCCACGTGTGGTGTCCCCCCCTATCAATTGGCAATTATAGTATTCGGCGGTTTCATGCAAACCGGCAGCAAATTGCGCTAACCAGCTTTCATCTGCCGAGGGTAACGTCATCGCCAACGATAACCATGTTGGCTCTGCCCCCATCGCGGCTAGATCGCTCACATTGACAGCCACTAATTTATGACCAAGTGCACGCGGATCAACATCAGGAAAAAAGTGAGTCCCCGCGACCATGGTATCCGTTGTAACAACGATGTCGTAACCATCACGCACCTGTAACACCGCACCATCGTCACCGACACCAATACTGACATCAGTGCGCTTCACGCCGATATTCGAGAAATATCGCGCGATTAAATCAAATTCACCCATAGCGTATAAAAAGCCGACTGACGTCGGCTTCTCCATTAATTTGGACGCAATACCTTGACCGCTTTGTCCAGGATACTGTTCACAAACTTATGACTATCATCAGCCGCAAAGGCTTTAGCTAATTCAATAGCTTCATTGATGATCACTTTATAGGGGACATCTAAACGGTACTTCAGTTCATAGGCTGAAACACGTAATACCGCTTTTTCGACCAAGTCGATATCTTCGAACGGGCGCTCGAGATACGGTTTAATCGCTTCGTCTAATTTGGAATGGTGTAATACCACACCGCGTAAAATGTCTTGGAAATACGCAACATCGATATGTTTAACATTATTTTCCAATAACAATTGCTGCTCAATGTCAGCTATCGGGTTATGGCTAACTTGCCAGCTATAAATGCCTTGAACAGCAAGTGAGCGAGATTGACGACGGACGTTAGGTTTCATCTGTGCTTCCTGTTACAGCTGTGCAAGCACATTGATCATTTCGAGTGCCGACATGGCTGCTTCGCCGCCCTTGTTACCGGCTTTAGTACCCGCACGCTCAATCGCCTGCTCAATACTGTCTACGGTTAGAACGCCAAAAGCCACCGGCAGGTCATACTGCATACCCACTTGGGCAATACCTTTGACACACTCGCCAGAGACATACTCAAAGTGTGGTGTGCCACCACGGATCACCGCACCAATAGCCACAATCGCATCATATTTCTTGGTTGCAGCAACACGTTGTACCGCTAATGGCAACTCAAAGGCGCCTGGAATACGTACGACAGTGATGTCTTGTTCAGCGATATTACCCACGCGACGCAAGGTGTCGATGGCGCCACTGAGTAAACTCTCAACAATAAAACCGTTAAAGCGTGCGACTACTATCGCAATTTTCTTACCATTTGCTGCATAGCCTGCTTCAATTACCTGCATGACCTGTCCTTACTATTTAACTGCCGTCAAAATTTAGCCGTGCATAATAGCATAATTTCTGACACTCGGGCATAGCCTTATTCAGAAACGTAATCCACTACATCCAGACCAAAGCCGGATAACGCATGGTACTTAATCGGCTTGCTTAATAAGCGCATTTTCTTCACGCCTAAACTGGCTAAAATTTGTGAACCCACACCTACATTTCGTGAGGTGCCTTTCCAAGGTGCCACTGGCGGTTTCTCACCTTTATCTTCTGCTTCAAAATGTTGCACCATCTGCACTAGCTCTGAGGTGCTTTCGTGCTTACCTAACAACACCAAGACGCCACCTTCATCAGCAATGCGCTGCATGGCGGTATGCAGTGGAAAACTACGATGAGTCCCACGCGTCGTCAGCAATAAATCATTAAAGGTATTATGTAAATGCACCCGCACTAAGGTTGGCTCATCAGCGACAATCTCGCCTTTAACTAAAGCAAAATGCAACTGGTTATCAATAGTGTCTTTAAAAGTCACTAATTCAAAGTCGCCCATCTCGGTTGGCAACTGACAAGTCGCCACTTTTTCAATGGTGGTTTCATTGAGGTTACGGTATTCAATTAAATCAGCGATGGTGCCGATTTTAATATCATGCTCTTTCGCAAACACTTCGAGATCCGGACGGCGCGCCATAGTGCCATCATCATTAAGGATTTCGACAATCACAGCTGCAGGTTCCAGCCCGGCTAACCGCGCTAAATCACAACCGGCTTCAGTATGGCCGGCACGAACTAATACACCGCCATCTTGCGCCATTAAAGGAAAGATATGCCCAGGCTGAATAATATCTGTTGGGCGAGCATCACGCGCCACCGCCGCTTTCACTGTTTTAGCGCGATCGGCCGCTGAAATACCGGTGGTCACGCCTTCTGCAGCTTCAATGGATACCGTGAAGTTGGTAGCAAACGGTGATTTATTGGCGTCGACCATTAAGGGTAAGTTGAGTTGCTGGCAGCGTTTTTTCGATAAGGTTAAACAAATTAAGCCACGACCAAACTTTGCCATAAAATTGATGGCAGCAGGCGTGACATACTCGGCGGCCATCACCAAATCGCCTTCATTCTCGCGATCTTCATCATCCATCAAAATAACCATTTTACCTTGGCGGATATCTTCAATAATTTCTGCAGGTGTATTCAGTTGCATAGCTAACCTTCTTTATAAAAACCCGCGTTGCGCTAACAACGCCAGATCAACACCTGTTGTAGGGGCAGGTGTTTTAGTATGGAGTAAGCGTTCTAAATAACGCGCGATCAGATCCACCTCTATATGGACCAAGCTGCCTTTTTGCAACTGCAGCAATGTCGTTTGCGCAGCCGTATGCGGCACTATCGTTAAACGAAAAGCTGTGGCACTTAATTCATTTACGGTTAGGCTGACGCCATCAATGGTTACCGAACCTTTATGCGCTAAATAAGGGGCTAACGCCGCAGGCATAGCAAACCACAGTTGCCAGGCGCGCGCGGTTTTTTCAATACGCAGCAGCTCGGTTACGCCATCAACGTGACCACTGACCAGATGACCACCTAATCGACCGGTGGCTAATAAGGCTTTTTCTAAATTCACTCTCTGTCCCACCTGATACTGACTAAAGCGGGTTAAGGCGAGTGTTTCAGCGGATACATCAGCGATAAAGCCTTGGGCTAGCAATTGGGTAACGGTAAGACAGACCCCATTGCTGGCAATACTGTCCCCTAACTGCACATCGCTAAAATCTAACTGCTCACTGTGGATCTGCACTTCTAAATCGCCGCCTTTAGCGGTTAAGCGGCTAATGTGACCTGTGGCAGCAATAATACCGGTAAACATATCAGCTCTCTTTTGTTGGGTTGGCAACAGTTGCTGTAGTGGGCTTCGCCCGAATTCGAATATCGTTGCCGAGTTGGTGTACATCCAGCAGTGTTAAATGCGGTACAGCGGTTAATTGTTGGAAATCGCCCAATTTCGCTAAGGGTTGAGCACAGTCACCCAATAGGAGTGGCGCTTGATACAAGATCAATTCATCGACTAACCCCTGCTGCAATAAGGCCCCGGCTAGCGTACTGCCGGCTTCCGTCCAGACACTGTTGATCTGTTGCTGATGTAACACTTTAAGCAAAGCCGATAAATCGAATTGGCCTGATGGCAACAATGCAACAGGCCATTGCGTTACCGCAACTGCACTGGCGCTAAGTTGTTTTGCCGCTTGTGTGCCATCATAGCAAATTAACACCGCGCCACCTTGGCTAAACAAGGCTTCAGCCCCCGTTAAACGCTGTTGCCGATCCAAAATGACACGCAGTGGCTGGCGAAGGCTACCATCGGCTAAACAGCTAATGGCCTCGCTGGCGGTTTGTCGCACGGTTAAGCGTGCATTGTCGGCTAATACCGTGCTCGCGGTTGATAAAATCGCGCTGCTCTGCGCTCGATACTGCTGCACATCATCACGGGCAACATCCCCGGTTAACCACTGACTTACGCCATTCGCCAGTGCTGTGCGCCCATCTAAACTGGCGGCCATTTTTAGCCAAACATAAGGTCGTTGACGTTCCATCCGACTGAGAAAACCCGGATTAAGCGCTCGGGCGGCGTTCGTAAGTAAACCATGCTGCACGCTGATCCCTGCGTTTTCGAGGATAGCGACGCCTTTGCCTGCCACCAGTGGATTCGGATCTAACATGGCAATCACCACGCGACTGACCCCAGCTTTCACTAACGCTTCGGCGCAAGGCGGGGTGCGACCATAATGCGCACAAGGCTCTAACGTGACATAACAAGTCGCGCCTGCTGCGGCAGAGCCGGCTTGTTGTAAAGCATACACTTCGGCATGGCCCTGCCCCGCTTGTCGATGATAGCCTTGCCCTATAACCTGAGCGTTTTTCACCAACACCGCACCCACATTAGGATTAGGATCGGTGGTGAAACGCCCAGCCGCAGCTAAGCTTAACGCCAGCGTCATATACTGATGATCGGCTTCTGAAAAGGACACCGTTACTTCTCTCCCAAGCGGGCAATTTCCTCGCCAAACTCACGAATATCTTTGAATGAGCGATACACCGAAGCAAAGCGCACATAGGCCACTTTATCGACTTTAACTAACTCATCCATAATTAAATTACCCAGCAAATGACTACCGACTTCACGTTCGCCCGTTGCACGTAATTGCGATTTAATTTTATGGATCAGCTGTTCGATTTCTTCGGTAGATACCGGGCGTTTTTCTAACGAACGCAATAAGCCATTGCGCAATTTATCTTCGTTAAAAGGCTCACGCGAACCATCACGCTTAATAATGCGCGGCATTACCAGTTCGGCAGCTTCAAAGGTCGTAAAACGTTCATGACAAGCTAGACATTCACGACGCCGACGCACTTGATGACCGTCGGCGACTAAACGAGAATCAATGACTTTGGTGTCATCCGCGTTACAAAAGGGACAAAACATGCTGAGCTCTCTATATCACCCTATCGGGACTTTTTGAGATGGCCGGATAAAATAATGGCCGCAATTGCGGCCATCATAACATGTTATTTTAGTTTACGCATAAACTGGGAAACGGCTACATACCTCAGAAACACGGGCTCTGACGGATGCAATAACCGCTTCATCACCACGGCTGTCTAACACTTCACAAATCAGTGTGGCGACTAAACGTGCTTCAGCTTCTTTAAAGCCACGACGGGTAATAGCCGGAGTACCAATACGTAAGCCACTGGTCACAAAAGGTGAACGTGGGTCGTTAGGCACTGAGTTTTTATTAACGGTAATATGCGCTAAACCTAACCACGCATCCGCTTCTTTACCGGTAATATCTTTGTCGATGAGATCCATCAAGAACAAGTGGTTTTCCGTACCGCCTGATACCACTTTATAACCGCGAGAGATCATCTCAGCACACATGGCTTTGGCATTTAGTAACACTTGTTGCTGATACACTTTAAATTCAGGCTGTAAGGCTTCTTTAAAGGCTACCGCTTTTGCCGCAATAACGTGCATTAAAGGGCCGCCTTGGCCGCCAGGGAACACCGCTGAGTTTAACTTTTTCTCAATGGCTTCGTTTTTACGCGCCAAAATTAAACCACCACGTGGGCCGGCTAAGGTTTTGTGCGTTGTCGTCGTCACGACATCAGCAATAGGTACGGGGTTTGGATATAAACCCGCCGCCACTAAACCGGCAACGTGCGCCATATCAACCAGTAAGTATGCACCGACTTTATCCGCGATATCACGGAAACGCTGCCAATCAACAATACCGGAATAAGCAGAGAAACCAGCAATAATCAGCTTAGGTTTGTGTTCTAGCGCTAAGGCTTCGGCTTGATCATAATCAATCACGCCGGTTTCAGGATGCAGGCCATATTGCACAGCATGGTAAAGTTTACCGGATGAGCTGACACTCGCACCGTGCGTTAAGTGACCGCCATGCGCTAAGCTCATACCTAAAATGGTATCGCCAGCGTTTAATAACGCTAAAAATACCGCTGAGTTAGCTTGTGAGCCAGAGTGTGGCTGTACGTTAGCGTAGTCAGCACCAAACAATTCTTTGGCACGTGCAATGGCTAAATCTTCGGCTAAATCAACAAATTCACAACCACCGTAGTAACGCTTGTGCGGATAACCTTCGGCATATTTATTCGTTAACTGTGAACCTTGCGCCTGCAATACCCGAGGGCTGGCATAGTTTTCTGAAGCGATAAGCTCGATATGGGCTTCTTGACGTTCAGTTTCTTGTACCATGGATTGCCATAATTCCGGATCGAAATCTGCAATATTCATTTCACGCTTTAACATGCTTTCTCCTGCGCGCGGCTACCACGCTGATCGATTGACAACAGTCTAAAAATTGTTGGCTATTCTACTCTTATTTTTTAATTCTTGCACTGAAAAAACAGACATCCAGACAGCTAAATGAAATGAAGCCTGAAAAAATCTTACTGGCTGTGCAGAAATACTGCCACTCGCTTTACAACGTGTTGCAAGGGGCGTAAATTACTGGTTATTCATACAGCGCTATTTGCAGCAGGATTATGTCGCATCGAAAAATTATCCATTTAGATATGGATTGCTTCTTTGCCGCGGTTGAAATGCGCGACAACCCTGCCCTGCGGCATATTCCGTTAGCTATTGGCGGTAGTCGATCTGAACGCGGCGTGATTGCCACCTGCAATTATCCGGCTCGGGCTTTTGGTGTGCGCTCCGCCATGCCGACACATGAAGCCTTAAAGCGTTGCCCGCATCTAACCTTAATGCGCGGGAGCATGGATAAATACAAAGCCGTTAGCCAACAGATCCAAAGCATATTTCGCCGTTATACCGAGCACGTCGAACCACTTTCTTTAGATGAAGCCTATTTAGATGTCACCGATTGTAAGCAATTTAAAGCCAGCGCCACGCTGATTGCTGCGGATATTCGCCGCTCGGTGTTAGCAGAAACCGGTTTAACCGTTTCTGCTGGGGTAGCGCCCAATAAATTTCTCGCCAAAATCGCCAGTGATGAACAAAAACCCGATGGTTTATTTGTGATCCCACCCGAGGCCATCAACGATTTTGTTCTGCAACTCGCCCTGCGCAAAATCCCCGGCGTTGGGGTAAAAACCGCAGAGAAACTTGCCAAGCTCGGATTTCATTTTTGCCGTGATATTTGTCAGCCAGGTGAAGAGATCAGTACAGAGCGACTTGCCTTGTTATCTCGGCATTTTGGCAGCTTCGCCGCTACGTTAATTAAACGCAGCCAAGGTATTGATGAACGCCCGGTCCGGCAAGATCGTGAACGTAAATCGATCGGTGTAGAACAGACATTGCCGAACGATATCGCGGACTTACAGCAAGCCGAACAAGAAATGCTACAGTTATTACCCACCTTAGAGCAGCGTTTAGCGCAAAGCGGTAAAGCGGCATTACTACAAAAAATTGGCGTGAAATTAAAATTCAGTGATTTTCGGCAAACGACAGTAGAAACCCAATGTCATCGTTTAGATCCGCGCTTATTGGCACAACTATTAGCGCAGGCTTGGCAACGCAGGCAAGAGCACAGCGTGCGTTTGATTGGCATACAGCTTGGCTTTAAATCGGCTTGTCATGAACAATTACCCCTACCGTTAGAAGGCACCACTTTTTAGAGGCGTAACTCAGGCAAGGTATTCGGCAATAAAAAAGCCGGCGCTAAGGCCGGCTCTTTAAAATCTTTACTAATTAACCGATAACAGTTACGTTTTCAGCTTGTGGGCCTTTTTGGCCTTCAGTAACGATAAAGGTCACTTGTTGGCCTTCAACTAACGTTTTACGGCCTGTACCGTTGATAGCGCGGAAGTGAACAAACACGTCTTTACCGCCTTCACGCTCGATAAAACCAAAACCTTTATCTTCATTGAACCACTTAACTGTACCAGAAATTAACTGTGACATAACACTCTCTTACTTTAACAAATTTTGCCGACATTCCGGCGACTTAAATAATACCGGCCACGTCATCGAGCTGATACTTACTTCGACCGCATTATCAGTGATGCTGATTAAGTGGTCAATATAAATACCGAGACGAACAGAAAATAGTTTTCTGTTGGGCCGTTCCGGCAAGGACTGCTAAACCTTACTTACTCAGTGTAGCAGTAATGTGGAAAAAACCATCAATCTTGTGGTGTTTTTTTACGTCGCACCGGCGCCGAGCCGTCATCGCCACCTTGGAAGAACACCTTCGCCGGGGCTTTTTTCACCGTTTTCGCGCTGGGCTTGCCCGAGTGTTTAGCTTTCGTGGTGCTTTTAGCTGACTTCGCTGCCGCTTTACCGGCTTTTTCTACTGGCTCGGTTGGGCCTTTGAAGCGCGCCACTAAACCTTCCACCTCACTAAACTCTGCAGGCCGGCGTAAAAAACCTTCAATTTTTTGCAGTGATACCCAATCTTTTGGCCCGACTAAGGAAATAGCCTGCCCCTTCGCACCGGCACGACCCGTCCGACCGATCCGATGCACATATTCTTCGGGGTGTTTCGGCAAGTCAAAATTGATAACATGGGTCACTTGCAGCAAATCGAGGCCACGCGAGGCTAAGTCAGTGGTCACTAACACTTGATATTTACCGGCTGCGAATTGCTGCATCACCGCATTACGTTTGCCTTGGTTTAACCGAGCACTTAAGCCCATGGCGCTAAAACCGTTATCAACACACACGGTCGCTAGGCGCTCGGCATCGTCACGAGTGGCGGTAAAGATAATGAGCTGTTTCACCGGCTCGTGTTTGAGCACATGTGCTAATAAGGCTTCTTTGTGCGTGAGGTTATCGGCAAACATAAATTGCTGCTGAATATCACTGTGCTGCTCATGCCCACTGCCTAAGGCAACCCGAAACGGATTTTTTAATAAGGCAACCGTTAGCTCATCAACTTCAGTGTGATCTAAGGTTGCTGAAAACAATAAGGTTTGACGTAATCGATGCTCGGCGGCTTTATTAATGGCATTTAATTGCGGCATAAAGCCCAAGTCTAACATGCGATCCGCTTCATCTAAGATCAGCATTTCTAAGCCTTGCAGAAACACTGACTTGTGCTCAAGATGATCTAAAAAACGCCCAGGCGTCGCCACTATGACGGTCGGTTGGCGTTTTAATAGCTTCTCTTGATCATTAAAATTCTCGCCGCCCACAATTAATGCTGCCGTAACAGGCGTATTTGACACAAATAAGCGTAATTGCGCATATACCTGTTTTGCCAATTCGCGGGTGGGTGCCAAAATTAACGCACGGGCATCTTGCTTAGACAAAGGGCGGCTTTTCAACAGCCGCTGCATCATCGGTAACAAATAAGCCAGGGTCTTACCCGAACCGGTTTTGGACGAGACCATCAGATCCCGGCCCACCAATACTGCAGGGATAGCTTCTTGCTGAATTTCTGTAGGCGTGGCAAAGCCTAAATGTTGTACCGAGCGCAATAATCGCGGGTCCAGCCCTAAGTCCTGAAAAACCAAAATATACCTCTCTTTACGATAGGCGACTATGATACCTCAACTGACAGATTTGAGTTAGTGCCCTGTGTCGAGCTAGTATAAGCAATATTCCCGTAAATCGTTAAGAGTAACCTCATGAGTAATGCCTTTAAAGAGCAACTGCTTAAAGCCGGTTTAGCCGATCCGAAAAAACTAAAAGCGGCAAAAAAGCAACAACATCAGCAACGTGTGCAATCAGGTAAAAACCAAAAAGTGGTTGCCGAGGCCACCTTACTGGCCGAGCAACGCCGCCAAGAGCAGGTGGCACGCGATCAAGAATTAAACCGCCAAAAAGAACAGTTGTTGCAGAAAAAAGCCATTGCGGCGCAAGTTTCACAATTAATAACGAGCAATACCATTAAGCCCAGTGGTGAAGTGGCATTTAACTTTACCGACGGCAAAGTGGTTAAGCGACTTTACGTTAATAATAAGTTGCATAGTGAATTAACTCGTGGTTTACTTTCGATCGTTAAGCAGGGTGAAAACTATGTGTTAGTGCCCGCAGCGATTGCTGCTAAAATTGCACAGCGCCAACCAGAAAGCGTTATCGTGCAACAGGACCGCCCTGTCGAACAGGCCGATGAAGAAGATCCGTATGCCGCTTACCAAATTCCTGATGATTTGATGTGGTAACACTACGAGGCGGGCTTCTTCTCTTAATATTATTATTAAATGAAGGAGCTTGCTATGCGGCAACTACTTACTATTGGATTATTGCTGTTTTTCGGTGTCAGCCAAGCGGTCTTTGCCGCTTCTGTTTGGCAAGTGAGTAAAGATCAAACCCAGTTTTACTTAGTTGGCACTGTGCATCTACTCAGTGAAAACGACTTCCCCCTCCCTAACGCTTTTGATACCGCCTTTAATGCCAGCCAGCATTTGATTTTTGAAACCGACATGCAACAACTTACCAGCCCAGCAGGGATGAATAAGATGATGTCTCAAAACACTTATCGCCCAGGGCAGAACTTAAAAGATGTGCTATCCCATAAAGTGTATCAGCAGCTACAAGCCATGGCGAAAGAGCGGCAATGGCCACTCACTGCCATAGAACAATTTAAACCGGCTTTTGCCGCAATGATGATTTCAGTACAAGAACTGCAACGCCTCGGTGCCGCTTCTACCGGCGTAGATATGCACTATTTGCAATTAGGCTTGCAACAGCAAAAAAGCATGAGTGGGTTAGAAACGGTCGATGAACATCTGGCGGTGCTGACCGCTTTAAATGAAATTGACGCCAATAAAGTGATCAGTTCAACCTTACAAGATTTAGAAAAAATCGAAAGCATGTTGGCGCAAATGAAGGCCGCTTGGCGCAGTGGTCATGCTGAGCAATTGGCTGACTTATTTATCGATGACATGAAAAAAATCCCTGAGATCTATCAAATCACCTTGGCAAAACGCAACTATGCTTGGCTGGATACGCTAACACAACTGGAAGGCAAGGATACGATGGTATTAGTGGGAGCACTGCATATGGTCGGTGAAGATGGCCTATTAAAGTTACTGGCCGATCGCGGCTATCGTATTGAACAGTTGCACGATTAAAGCGTTAACCGCAACAACAACGCCCAACTGCCTTGGCGGATCTGTTGGGCTTTTTTTAGCTTTATTTTACTGATTTGCGCTGGGCGCCATGCCTAGCACTAATGCCCTGTGCGGTAGAAAAGCCAGTTTGTACCTGCCATTTTGGCCGGATCGGCGTTAAGGGTAATTCTCTTTTTCGCGCCACCAACAAATAACTCGACGCAAAATAGCGTAAATGACGTTCACTGAAACGTTGCCAACGTCCAGCTTTATAGTCTGGACTTAACATTGAACTGCAAAAAAACCGCTGCTCACCGACCACTTCAAAACCAATTAAGTGCAACCAATCTTTAATCCTCGCCGCACTGAAAAAATGACCTTGCCACGGAAATTCGTTTTTTAGCCAAGGCGCAAAGCGGGTTAACCCAAGCACACTATGTGGATTAAAGCCGCTGAGCAATAAATAACCATCGCCAATTAACACCCGGTGCGCTTCGCGGATCACGTGATGCGGATCGGATTGAAATTCTAAACAATGACTTAATAGCACAGCATCAACGCTCGCTGCCGCTATTGGCAGCGCGTCGGGCTCAGCAATCATTTTTGCGCCGGAGGGCAGTTCTGCTTGCCCTTCGGCAGAGCCTAGCGTTAATTGTTGGCGTAAGCGGGCACTGGGTAAACTTAATTGGCTACTTAAATCACCAATCTTCAATAAGTAATAACCGAAGATTTTTTGCAACCACGGCTCTAATTCCTGCTCCAGCGCACTGGCTAAGGCATGGCCTTGCCGAAAACAGTGCCAGCCGGAAGGGACTGCAGGATGATTGTCACGAAGTGCCGGTTTCATGTTAATGTTCTGCCCTGATTAAATGCAAAGGAGTTCCCAATGCTGGATATTAGCCCTATTCATGCCTTTCAGGATAATTATATCTGGGTTCTGTCACGCCCGAACCAACCTTATTGTTTGCTGGTTGACCCGGGTGATGCCACGGTGGTCAATCAGTACCTTCAGCAAACCGGCAAACAATTGCTTGGGATCTTAATTACTCATCATCATGCTGATCATACCGGAGGCCTGGCGCAATTAAAACAGCAGTGGCCTGAGGTTCGGATCATCGGCCCTGTTGCAGAACAGCATAAAATTCCATTATTAACCGAAACCGTTGCCGATAATAGCATCATTCATTTTCCGGAACTTAATTGGCACTGTCAGACTCTACAAGTGCCGGGCCATACGGCTGGGCACGTAGCCTATTATTCAGCGGACGTTTTGTTTTGCGGTGATACCTTATTTAGCGGCGGTTGTGGCCGCTTATTTGAAGGGACACCCGCGCAGATGCTGCAATCTTTGCAACGACTCGCTAGCTTGCCCAGTACCACTAAAGTGTATTGCACACATGAGTACACCTTGGCAAATTTGCGTTTTGCCCGTGAGGTTGAGCCCGATAACCTAGATTTACTGCATTATCAGCAGCAAAGTCAGTTAAAGCGACAAAATAATCAGGAAACTTTGCCTTCTAATTTAGCGTTAGAGAAAAAGATTAATCCTTTTTTACGCTGTGAAAACATAGCGTTACAACACAAATTTAAACAAAGCTCGGCTCTTGAGCTGTTTACTTACTTAAGAGCAGCCAAAGATCAATTTAAATCCTGACTTGCATTGAGCTGTCAGACAGGTAATATTTATTTTTTTTAAAACTGGATCTCCGTTATGTCTGTAAGAATCTCTGCCGTAGTTTTACTGGCACTGTTATCCGGCTGTGTCAGCACGACAGGGTCTGATGCTGAAACGACAGCTCAGGTACCACAGCCACAAACAGCAAAAACTAAAGCTGTAGATTTTCACAAGAATACCGCTTCGGCTGAGAAAATTGCCGCGAGGTTATGGGCTTCAGGTCTCAGTGAACAACAACTGCTTGATGCCAGCGAGTTGGAAGATCTTTGGTTGCGTATCCAAGCGCAATTAAGTTTTAAGGTACCGCAAACCCGCGCTATCGTCGAACAACGTAATTTTTATACTGATAATCAAGCCTATTTAGATAAGGTGGCGGGTCGAGCCCAGCCTTTTTTGTACTACATTGTGCAAGAGCTAGAAAAACGCCAAATGCCGTTAGAATTGGCGTTACTGCCGATTGTTGAAAGCGCCTTTGATCCCCTGGCTACCTCTCCGGCGAATGCCGTTGGCATGTGGCAATTTATGCCCGTCACCGGCAAACGTTTTGGCTTAGCACAGAACACCTGGTACGACGGTCGCCGTGATGTGGTGCAATCTACCCAAGCCGCTTTAGACTATTTGCAATATCTGTACGATACCTTAGAACATGATTGGTTAAACGCGATTGCCGCATACAATGCTGGCGAAGGCCGAATTATGCGCGCGATTAAAGCGAATCAAAAACGGCGCTTACCCACTGATTTTTGGTCGCTCGATTTACCGGCAGAGACCACCATTTACATTCCAAGATTATTAGCTCTGGTTGATATTTTACAACGCCCTGAAGAATTCCAAATTGTCTGGAAGTTTATTGCTAATGAGCCAAAAATTACCGTGGTTGATGTAGGTAGCCAAGTTGATTTAGCCATTGCTGCAGACTTGGCCAACATGAGTGTTGCGGATTTGCAGGCGTTAAACCCTGGCTTTAGCCAATGGGCCACCGCACCAGATGGCCCCCATCAACTGGTATTACCGATTGAGCAAGCCGAGGTATTTAACCAAGCGTTAGCCAATACACCGGTAACGCAATTAATGCAGTTTAAACCTTATCGTGTGAAAAGTGGTGATAATTTAGGCGTGATTGCGCGTCGTTATCAAACCTCGGTTGACGTGTTAGTGCGCTTAAATAAATTGTCCGGCAATACCATACGGATTGGCCAAGAATTACTGATCCCCAACAGCACCAACCATAGCACTTCAGAGCAAAGCATTGCCGCTAGCGATAATACCCATACCAGCAACGGTGAAATGACCGAGCATATTATTCAGCGCGGTGATACTTTATGGGATCTTAGCCGTAAATATGATGTGACGGTAGCGCAGCTTCGTAACTGGAATAAACTAAGCGTTAACAGTGTCTTAAACGAGGGGCAGCGCATCCAGCTTTGGAGCAACAGTCCTTTACAAACCGCTACTCAGCAAACCCGTACCCTAAATTATCGGGTGAGACCTGGCGACTCTTTAGTTAAAATTGCCCAGCGTTTCAGCATTACAGTGGCAGATATCGTAAAATGGAATAATATTAATACTGAACGCTATCTTCAGCCTGGACAACAATTAACGCTATTAGTCGATGCAACAGCTGTCTGATTTTTACCGAGGTATCAGATGAAATATGTAGTATTAGCCTGGTTACTGTGTTGCAGCCATTTCAGTTATGCTGACTTTAAATACCATGGCCAATTGCAATTGCAAACGGCCAGTGGCGAACAACGGCAGCAGATTTTTACCCTGCAATTGAAACGTGAAGCCGGTGCCTATGAATTTACGGTAGGCCAACAGCAAAGCCGTTTCGCGATGCCACCGCAGTCTTACTCACTGGCTTTAATTTTACAAGATGACAGTGAGGTCTGGGTAACCGACTTTATCAACCAGCCTCTGCATGGCTTTACACTGCAACTTGGCCAATATCTCATTAAGCTAAGCAAAGATGATAATGCCCGTTCTGCGCGAGGCCGTTTTGTATTGGAAATCAATGATGAATCTTACTATTTTAGTAAAGGTCCAGCCCAAATTAATTTCAATTTGAGTGATAACGGTATCAATGAATTACAGGTACGAGGAATGTTTAAACCGAAACGTTAAGGCTCTTTTTGCAGTTGCAATAACGGTATTAAACCTGATGCCAAACAGAGCAAGGGTGCCAGCAATAATGGCCAGAAATAGTGTATGGGGATCTGATTCCACCAAGCGTGTATAGCTGCGGTGCCTTGAAAGACTAAACCAAAAATACCCACATAACAGAACGTGCGATTTAACCAACGTTTTGGAAAGCGTAACTTCATCACTTTAATGCCCGATTCCTTGCCGACACTTCCACATTGACCAGCATTCTAGCAAAAACACCTAAGACTAAGCGTTCTTGCTCGGTGTAATAGCGATACTGTTTCACCGAATCAAAACCAACAAAACCTAACAGTTCCATACCCGCCAACAAGGGTATGGTGAGAAGACTTTTGATCCCTTGCGGTTGTAATATTTGTTTTAACGCATCCCCCTTTGGCAGCGACGGTACATCAGGGATGTGCATCTCCTGCCCTGTTTGATGTGCATGCAGCCATTGCGGGATAACCGCTAAGGGCACGCCTTGTAAACTATTGATCTCCGGCATAACGCCCTCAGCGCACCACTCAAAAGAGTTTGAACAGGTATTGTTGTTAAAATCATAATTAAAAATATAAACGCGATCTGCCGCCACGGTTTGCCCTAATTTGGCTAAAGCTTGCTGGATTAATGCGGGTAATGCAGCCGGTTCGACCGTACTAAAATGCTGGCCTAGTTCTAACAGTAAACTGACTAAAGCCACAGGATCGCGCTGACTGGCCGTTGGCGGGCTGGCAAAATGTAAATTGGGAATTTGCTGCAAGATCACTAAGAAAAACCCTGTAGCAGGGGCATAACTATGTACTTGGTAACATAAAGCCGTGCTTTCTGAGAAGTACACCGCATGTCGGTTAAACTCTTCAGGCTGACTACGCGCTAAACGCTCGGCCGTTAATCCCGTAACCACTTTGAATATTGCATTCGCATCAACAAATACCCATTGCTCAGGATGCGCCGCTGTTTCTTGATACAAAGCACAACCAAACGGCGCTTGTCGCCACCACTGGAACATATCATCGTTGCTCATTCTGAATTACCCAACCTCGAAAATCCTTGCTTGCGAAGCATTGCATCAGTTAATACCACAATACGGTAAAGATAACGTTGCAGCAATCGCTTTACAGCAAACACTATCGAGGAGGTTAGGTTATTTACAGTTGCGCATCACTTTGATGTTCTGGCGCAGCAAGAGCAAATGCCGCCAATTGCTGACAATGGTGATAAATACGATTGATCTGCGGATAATGCATCATATCGAGTTTAAAGCGCAGAGCGTTATACACTTGCGGCACTAAACACACGTCTGCCAAGCTTACACTGTCGCCATAGCAATATTCGCCAGCACAGGATGATAAGCGTTGCTCAAAGGCTTTAAAGCCAACATGCAACCAGTGATGCAACCATTCTAACTTTTGCGCTTCAGATAGCGCCAGCGGGCCCGTTAGGTACTGCAATACACGAAGATTATTCAGCGGGTGCATCTCACAAGCAATATCCAGCGCTAGGCCGCGAACTTGTGCTCGCGCAACCGGATTGTCAGGCAATAACGCATGTTGCGGATAACACTCTTCTAAATATTCAATAATGGCTAACGATTGATGCAGTGTTGCCTGCTCATCAATAAAAACAGGAACTAACTCGGCTGGATTTAATCGCTGATAAGGCGGCTGATGCTGCTGCCCGCCCTCTTTTAATAAGTGAACGGGAATAGTCTCAAAACTGAGCTGCTTAAGATTGAGCGCAATGCGCACACGGTAAGCAGCTGAGGAACGCCAATAACTGTATAGTTTCATCTAAGTTGTCCCCTCAGCAATAGGCGGATGCGGCGCATCCGCCTGCAAACAGCAACAGCTTAGTGGGAAGCTGTCACTTGCTGGTCAATAGCGCCAAAGATGCTTTGACCTTGTGGATCCAGCATTTCTAAACGGATGGTATCGCCAAACTGCATAAAACGTGTAGTCGGTTTACCATCACGAATGGTTTCAATCATGCGGATTTCTGCAATACAACTATAGCCCACGCCACCTTCAGCAATGGCGGTACCATAGTCAGTGCCTTGCTTATTAGACACCGTACCTGAACCAATAATAGCACCTGCACCCAGATTGCGTGTTGCTGCCGCATGCGCAATTAATTGACCAAAATTAAAGGTCATGTCGATACCGGCATTCGGTTTACCAAAAGCTTCGCCGTTATAGGTCGATAACAAGGGCAAATGCAAACGACCGGCTTGCCAATGCTGCCCCAGTTCATCAGGCGTAACGGCAACAGGACTAAAACTTGAAGCGGGCTTCGATTGAAAGAATCCAAAACCTTTGCCTAATTCATTCGGGATCAAGCCACGCAACGACACATCATTCACCAACATAAGTAAACGCACTTTATCTAAGGCCGCGTCGGCACTTATTCCCATCGGCACATCGTCGGTAATCACGGCGATTTCACCTTCAAAATCGATGCCATGCTCAGGGGTGATCGCCACGATAGGATCGCGTGGGCCGATAAAATCATCTGAACCCCCTTGATACATCAAAGGATCGGTCCAAAAACTCGCCGGCATTTCGGCATTACGTGCTTTGCGCACTAATTCAACGTGATTTACATAAGCACTGCCATCAGCCCATTGATAGGCGCGCGGTAACGGTGATTCACACGCGGCCTGCTGAAACGGCTGAGCATCACTGACGCTACCTTGATTCAGCGCTTGATAAACTTGCTCGGCTTTACTGGCTAATTGTTGCCAATTATCTAATAACTGCTGCATCGTGTGTGCAATTTGTGGAATAGCAACACAATGCTGTAAATCACGGCTGACCACCACAAGCTGGCCATCACGTGTTTGATTTTTTAAACTTGCTAACTTCATTTTTTATCCTTGTGCAGGCAATTAAGGCTTAACTTTCCAGCTGTTAACATAGTCAGGGTTTTCGGTAGCCACTGCCGCATCGCCGGCAATCAACGCATCTCGCGTATCGAGCATCACCGCCACTTCATCGGTAAACTTTTTCCGATACTCTTGCCCTGCCTGAAACGCTTTAGGATGAGGACCATGGGTAAAGCCAGCCGGATGGAAAGTGACCATACCTTTTTCAATATTATCGCGACTAAAGAAATCACCCGCATGATAAAACAGCACTTCATCATAATCATCGTTATTATGATAAAACGGCACTTTTAAGGCGCCGGGATCGCTTTCGATAGGCCGAGGCACAAAGGTACAGACCACAAATCGTTGTGCCACAAAAGTCGTGTGTGCCGACGGTGGTAAGTGATAACGATGGCTCATTAAAGGCCGAATATCACGCCAGTTAATGCGCATCACAGCTAAATCACCATGCCAACCAATGGCATCCAGCGGATTATAAGGATAGGTAATGACCGACACTTCATTGTGTCGTTTCACTTCCACCTGCCATTGCTGCTCACTGTATTGGGCTTTAAACGCCTCATCAATTTTTGGCGTATCGAGCATCGCAGGGTCAAAAATCGCATGATTACCCACTAAGCCTTTTTCTGGCAATTGATAGCTGTCGTTGGTCGCCTCAATTAACACAATAAGCATGGGCTCAGACGGCTCTAAACGCCACATGGTCGAACGAGGGATCACCACGTAATCCCCGTCACGCAAAGTTAAATGACCATAATCGCAATACAGTTCAGCACTGCCCTCATGAATAAACAACAACTCATCGCCATCGGCATTTCGAGCAAGTCGCGACATCTTGTCAGTTAAACGCCAGGTGCGAAATTTACAATGGGCGTTATGTAACAAGGTCGGTACTGACCAAGGTGAAGCGGTGTTATTGCTGTTCACCGCATTAAAGTCAAATAAGCGTGGCCGCAACGGGCCTTGCCAATCGCTCCAGCCCGTGGGTGCGTGCCGATGATGGAAGTGAGTTGCGGGGCCAAAAAAGCCGCTGCGCCCCGCTTCACGCTCATAAATGGCCTGCTCTGGAAAATCAGCATGCGCTTGACGAGATATATCACCTTCTTTTAATGGAAAGGCTGCCCATTTACGCATTATTTAACACTCCGCGCTGGATCTGATCTTCTTCAATCGATTCAAACAAGGCCTTGAAGTTACCTTCACCAAACCCTTCATTACCTTTACGCTGAATGATTTCAAAGAACACCGGCCCGATCACGGTCTTAGTGAAGATTTGTAGCAAGATACCATCTTTCATCGGCGCGCCGTCGATCAGAATACGCAAATCGCGCAGTTGATCGAGATCTTCAGTATGGCCTTCGACCCGTTCATTTACCTTGTTGTAATAGGTTTCAGGTGTCGGCATAAATTCCATACCGCGCTCACGTAAAGTGCGAACTGTCTGATAGATATCTTCCGTGGTTAGCGCGATATGCTGAATACCCTCGCCTTTGTATTCACGGATAAATTCTTCAATTTGTGATTTGTCATCTGAAGATTCATTAATTGGAATACGAATTTTGCCGCAAGGTGCTGTCATCGCTTTGGAGACCAGCCCCGTCAGTTTACCTTCGATATCGAAATAACGGATCTCACGGAAGTTACCGATATTCTCATAGAAACCGGCCCACAAATTCATATTGCCACGCATAACATTGTGCGTGAGGTGATCAAGAATTTCTAAACCCACACCATGTTGGGCCATCTCAACTTGCCAGTTGTCATAGTATTTAAAATCGATGTCGTACACTGAGCTCGCGCCGTAACGATCAACAAAATACAGCAAGCTGCTTCCAATACCGTAAACGGCAGGAATATTGAGCTCCATCGGACCAATTTGGTTTTTATATTCTTTTGCACCATTCGCTAAAGCATGTTGCAAAGCCGCTGCGGCATCTTTTACGCGAAACGCCATGGCGCACACGGATGGACCATGCTGGCGTGCAAAGGCTTCGGCCTGCGAATTCGGCTCAGCGTTGATGATAAAGTTAATATCGCCCTGCTTATACAGCCAAGCTTGTTTTGAACGGTGTTTGGCGACTTCGGTAAAACCTAGACCGAAAAACAGCTCTTTTAACTTTTGAATGCCGTTAGCATCGGCAGCGGTATATTCTACGAATTCAAAACCATCTGTGCCTAGCGGATTAATATGATCAGTCATTGTACAACTCCTATTACCTTGTCTTTGCCGACATCATGCGCGAGCGCCAGAAAAAAGAAAGAGGCAAGCCGCTGAAGAGCTGAAGGCGATAGCTGGAGCAAATTGTACAGTTAAGCATACAAAACCGCTGTTTTCCCGCTTGTTCAAACAGAAAGGCCGTCAGCACTGGCTGACGGCCTTTCCGATGTACAGCAAAGACTACAAAATCGTCTTTATATTTTTACACTCTTGCGGTTAATGCCATAGTCACGCAATTTGTTTGCCACCGCTGTATGGCTTAAACCCAGTTTTTTCGCCAATTGCCGTGAACTTGGATAGGCCGGAAACAACTTGCGCAGCAGATTAGCTTCAAAGCGTTTTACGGCTTCATCTAAAGTGCCATCAAAGTCTTGCTCTAAATAACCAAAGTCACTGGTATAGCTTGGTAACTGTAAGTGATGCTTATCTAACTCACTACCATCTAACAAGGTTACCGCACGATATAAAGCATTTTCTAATTGCCGAACATTACCTGGCCAAGGATACTGCTGCAAAAATTGACTACAGCTTTCGCTTAACTTCGGTGCTTTGCGTCCTAAACGTGCAGCGTAACGCGCAATAAAAAACTCCGCTAACGGCACCACATCTTGGCGACGTTCCCGCAGTGGCGGTAGGTTGAGCGTCAATACATTTAACCGATAGAACAAGTCTTCGCGAAATTTCGATTCTTGCACCATCGCTGGCAAATCTTTTTGCGTGGTGCACAACACTCTAACATCCACTTTGACTTCTTTCTCCTCACCCACTCGACGAAAGCTACCATCTTGTAAAAAGCGCAATAACTTCGTTTGTAGTTGATGAGACATCTCGCCAACTTCATCGAGAAAAACGGTGCCACCATTAGCTTGTTCAAAAATGCCTTTTTTGCCTTCAGCCGAACCGGCAAAAGCATTGGGACCATAACCAAATAACTCAGACTCCGCGACGTTATCAGGCATTGAGGCACAAGGCACTGTTAAAAACGGTTTACCGTGACGTCCGCCCGCGGCATGACAAGCGCGTGCCAGTAACTCTTTACCCGTGCCGGTTTCACCCATAATCAGGATAGGGGCATCAAGTTGCGACATCCGTCGTGCTTCACGTACCACTTTGCGCATGGCATTACTGGTTGCTTGAATGCTATTGAAGCTTTCTTGATCGCCTTTTTTAAAGGCAATCATATGCTGACCCAGCCGGCTCTCAGATTTCAGGTTTATCACCGCTCCCGCTAAGATATCTTTACCCGTTTCGTCCGGCACGTGTACTGGTAGAATGTCGGCGATAAAGCGTTTGCCATGAATTTCAAAACGACGAGTTTGCGCCAAAACGTCATCACCTTCTAACCAGCGCAGAAAATTAAAGCCTTTTACCATGCCTTGCAGCGATTGATCGGCAATCTCTTCGCGGGCAACCGACAGCGCTTCTAACGCCGCATCATTAATTACCGTTACATTGGCTTTAGCATCAATGGCAATTAAGCCATCGGGTAAAGTACGCAATAATGTCATTAATTCGTTATGCTCACGCTCAGACGGTAAAAACGCCGTCGTTTTCACGTCTTCTACGCCATTAATGCGGCGCATTTTTGCCATTAACTCTTGGAACTGCTGAAAGTCGACAGTAGGGAAAGATACATAGATTTTGTTTAACGAAGGATCAACCTCGATACCGCGCAGGTCAAGCTGGTAACTGACCAGAATATTCAGCACATCCTGCGCCAGCCCCAGCCGATTTTGACAAAGAATTTCTAAACGCATAGCCTTATTACACCTCTGGCTTAACAGATGATGCATGATACGGTATAGAATGGCTGACAGACCAGTTATTTTCGTAAAGAATTCTGCACAAAATAAAACTGGCGCCCTCGGCGCCAGTTTTTTCGTCAAGCTGCCATCATCACAGCAGTGCGTCGGTTTTTGCGGCGCAAATAAAATCGTTTTTATGCAGGCCTTTAATCGAGTGCGACCACCAGGTCACCGTTAATTTGCCCCATTCCAGTAATAACGCCGGATGATGACCTTCGGCTTCAGCTAATTCGGCCACTTTATTATGAAAAGCCCAAGCTTGCTTAAAGTTTTTAAACTTATATTCGCGCTCTAATTGTAAGATGCCATCACGCACTATCGGCGTCCAATCGGGCAACTGTCGCATTAATTCAGGTAATTCCGCATCTGATACTTTAGGGGCATCTGCGCGGCAGGCTTCACATTGCATTGTGGTTAATTGTGTCATGAACTCTTCCTAACTGGCTTGTTTTTCTTTTGGCGGAAATTTCGGGGCATGTAAACCGAGTGCCCGAGCTTGGTTAACCAACTGCATCATATCTAACTGCGAGATGTCGAACAGATCATCAATGCTGTTAATCATAAAGTAGATGGGTTGCATAATATCAATACGATAAGGGGTTCTTAGCACATCCACCGCATCAAAAACTTTGCGTTCGGGTATATCTGAGCCCAGTGCATACTGCGTTTCACCCGGTGACGATAAAATACCACCGCCATAAATACGTAGGCCATCGGCGGTATTAAGTAAACCAAATTCAATGGTAAACCAATAGAGACGGGCTAAGTAAACGCGGTCTTGCTTACTGGCCGCTAAACCCAGTTTGCCGTAAGTATGGGTAAATTCAGCAAAGGCTGGATTGGTAAGCATGGCGCAGTGGCCGAAGATTTCATGAAAAATATCTGGCTCTTGTAGATAATCAAACTCTTCGCGGCTCCGAATAAAGGTTGCGACAGGAAAACGTTTGTTCGCTAACAACTCAAAGAATTTATCAAAGCTGATCAGGGCCGGTACTTCGGCACATTCCCAACCGGTACACTCGCGCAGTACTTGGCTCACTTCCTCTAATTGTGGAATGCGATCTTGCGGTAACTGTAATTTCTCTAACCCAGCCATATACTCAGCGCAAGCTTTACCTTCGATCACACTGAGTTGCCGAGTGATTAATTCATGCCAAATCTGATTTTCTTCCGCACTCCAGTGGATCATGCCTTGATCATCCGACTGTCGTGACTGGTATTTACTTGTCTTAGTCATACACTACCTGTTGTCTTAATTGGGGTCGGTATTCAACCGAATCGCTTGACGGCATTATTATTGTTGGGCGGTGCGCCAAGCGTAATAGCTGCAGATACTAGATGATTGGGCGACAGGAGTTAATCCTGTGCGCCCGATTAATGTCATGCACAAGCGTAAAGCTGGCATTACAGTGAGCGTCAAGCGGGCAGAGAGTGGCTCTGCCGTTGTGGCACCGCGACAGCAATAATACTCAGGGCCCGTTGCAAGTCGGCCAAAATATCATCGATATGCTCTAAGCCAACAGAAACGCGGATCAGGCCATCACTAATACCTGCTTTGGCCCGCTCTTCTGCCGTATAAGGGCTGTGTGTCATTGACGCAGGATGTTGAATTAATGATTCGGCATCACCTAAACTCACCGCAATGTTAAACAGCTGACAACGATTGATGACCTGTCGGCTTTGTTCCAAGCTGGCCTTTAATTCAAAAGCAATAACACCACCGGCCGCTTTCATCTGATTACCAATAAAGCGATAACCTGGATGTCCTGGCAGACCCGGATAATACACGGCGGCGATCGCCGGATGCGCTTGTAAAAATTCAGCCACTTGCTGGGCATTTTCACAATGACGCTGCATACGTACCGATAACGTTTTTAAGCCACGAATAATTAACCAAGCATCATGTGGGCTCATCGTCGCCCCCATGTCTTTTAACGTGGTCATTTTGATTTGTTGAATGTTGTCTTGATCCGACACAATAATCCCCGCCACCACATCGCCATGACCATTGAGATATTTGGTCGCACTGTGAATGACAATATCAGCGCCATATTGGGCAGGTTGCTGTAATAACGGCGTTAAAAAGGTATTGTCGACGACCGACATCATATTGTGCTCGCGACACAGCCCGCATAAGAAGGCCAGATCTAACACCACTAAATTGGGGTTAATCGGTGTTTCTAAAAACATCATCTTGGTGTTGGGTTGGATCGCCGCCCGTACTGCGTCATGATCGGTCATATCAACAAAACTGACCTCGATACCATAGCGACGGAATTGATGATTAAACAGTGCAAAGCTACAACCATAAATGGCTTGGCTGGCAATCAGGTGATCACCTTGTTGTAAAAATGCCATGGTCGCAGCGGCCACCGCGCCCATCCCCGTTGCCGTCGCCGCGGCATCGGCCATACCTTCTAAGGCCGCCACTTTTAACTCTAATTCACGGGTGGTGGGATTGCCCAAGCGGGTGTAAATATAACCCGGTTGCTCACCTGCAAATCGCGCAGCACCTTGCTCGGCATTGTCAAATACAAAGGTTGAGGTTTGATATAAAGGCGAACTCAGCGCGCCATGCTGATCAACAGCCTTGCCAGCATGGATACAGAGGGTTTCTAGATGCTTATTTTTAGGTTGATGCATAATGATGTCTGCTTGTGGCTTAACTTGTTAATAACATTAACTCGCGCCAGCAGAAAGGGAAGCAAGCCAGACGGCTTGCTGTCTGAAGCAACAACATATCTTACCAGTTAAAATTGTCAGCTTTTATTGTCAGTTGCAGTTTGGCCTTTAAAGCGCCCTACTAAGACTTTGGCTAATTCGCTCACACTGACCTTTTGGTTCACTTGCAGGGGTAAAGGGCGTAATTGTTGTTGCGCTAAACTGCCAATGCGGGCGACCAACAAACCGGCAATCACGCCTTGTCCAGCGCGGGCAGAAATTTTTGCCGTTAGCTCACTACTGAGCACATCCGACGCCATATCGAGCACCACCTCAGAGCCGCCTGCCCACAATAAGGCGGTAAAGGTCCGCTTTAACATCGCCATACTGCGTAATTGACCAATAGGCGCACCATATACCTGCGCTAATTCGCGTAACATGCGACTGCTGCGCCATAACACCAATAACATATCGGCCAAGGCAAAAGGACTGATCGCCACCGCCAAACTGCTATCGGTACTGGCGCGCCAAATCACCTGCCGAGCTTTCTTATCGGCATCGCTTAGCACCAACTGATTAAATAAATTCAGTTGCTCTTGATCACTGTGCTCGGGCGTTAGCGCTTGCTGCCAACGCGCAGTTGCTGCGGTTAACGAGCTACTCGGTGGTAATACCGCTAACATGTCTTGGCACAAAGCTGCGGCTTCACCAAACTGCACGCTGTCATTGATCCGTGTGGCTTGTTGCTGCCAACGCTGATTTTGCTTTAAGCGCCGCCATAACTGCCACTCTCTAAACCCCACGATCAACACGACACTACCAAGCACCACACTGAGTAAGCTACTGAGTATTGCCATCGGTATACTGGCTTGCCAACTTTGTTGCCACCACGCTAACCATTGCCATATCGCCAACACTAGCACCAACACGACGCCCACATATATTAACTTGCTAACGAGGCGTGAACCGGGCTCGCTGGCTAGCTCGCTGGGCTCTGGTAGCTCTGGCTGTATAGCGTGTTCGCTAAACTGTGCACGCGGTTGTAACAAAGGACTGTTCACATCGGCCACATCGCTAAAGCGTTGCGCAGGCTTTAAATCCGTCATTGTAATTTGTCTCCTAGTAGAAACTCCAAGGCGTGATCCATCCGCACATGTGGCATTGGTTGTTGTCCGCTGTGTTGCAACGGCGCGAGCGCCGGAAATTGAAAAGGATGCCGGTTAAATAAGGCCGCATCCGGCAGTTTAGCCGGTACTTCACCTGGAAACAGCGTGACCTTATTTCCGCTATCTAACTCAACACCACTGATACAAGGGCTTTTTTGCCCAGCGTGTTGCACAAATCCGGCGCTACTGGCTCGGATCGCTGCTAAGGCCATGGCCTCACTTTTTGCTGACGCATAATGGCTATGTTTAATCGGCTGTTGTAAAAGCTGCTGCAATAATAACGTCAGGGATTTATGTTGCTCGGGTGTGACATGATCGGCCTTACTCGCGGCAAACAGCACTTTATTAATATGTGGTTTAAATAAGCGCCCCAGAATACTGGCGGGGCCATAGCGAAAGCTTTGCATAATTAAACCTAAGGCCTGCTGTAGTTCTTGCATCGCAGCGAAGCCAGCATTCAGTGCGGATAAGCAATCCACTAACACGACTTGACGATCTAAGCGGGAAAAATGCTGTCGATAAAAGGGTTTAATCACATAATCACAATAGCTGTGATAATGCTCGCTGAGTTGTTGCAGCAACGGGCTATCCTGCTTTAATTGCGCCGGTAATAGCGGAAAGAGTTTTAACATTGGCGCGCCGGCTAATTCGCCAGGCACTAATAAACGACCGGGTTGATGCAAAAACGTCGCCGCATTCGCGCGAAAAGTGTGTAATAAATTTAAATAAGCATCGGTTAAGCGTTGCAACTGCAATGCGCTGACATCGTTTAAATCGGTATTGGCTAGCAAGTCCGCAAAAACTTGTGCTTCAGCTTGACGATGTGGCTGCTGAAACAGCGTCCAACAAAATGTTGACCACTGCTGATAATCTTGCTGCAACATCGGAAGGTCAAGTAACCACTCACCAGGGTAATCGACAAGCTCGAGTTGTAACTCACTGCGCTGTTGGATCTTCGAGCGCCAGCCCGCGGCTGATTTGTAACGTAAAGTGAGGTTTAATTGGCTCCAACCAGCCGTAGACGGTGGCCATGTCGCTGGCTGTTGCTGTAAATACTGCACGTTTTGTTCATAAGGGAACCGCGGAAAAGCCAAGGGTTGGTTGTTGGCTAGCCGCCCGCCCAAATAGCGCCCTTGTTGTACCACAGCAAAAAACGGTAAATGTTCTGGTTGATCGCCCAGCGTCAACTGATGCACTAAGGAAGTAATAAATGCGGTTTTGCCAGCACCACTGAGCCCCGTCACGCCAAGGCGCAAATGCCGATCCAGTGCGCGTTGGCCCCATTGTTGACTTTGATACTGAATGCTTTCTAACCAACTCATAATACTCGCTTAGTCTGTTAAGACATCAGAGGTTATTAAACTCTCGATTTAACTGAAAGTGACTTGAGGTAACATGCCGCTCCATATCACGCAACGTCAACTCCATGCTATTAAATTGGTGGTTTAAGTGCTGTAACGCCTGTTTTGGTGACTCACCACGTTGCCAAACTCGAGTTTTCAGCTCAACCGATTTCCCATTATAGATGGAACTGCCTGCCCCGGCGGTTGGCGGTTGAGCCAGTGACTTTTTTTCAAGCACCACCCAAGCTGCAATATAGAGTACAAATACTAAACCACCTGCGCCAAGAAAAGCAGCAGAAATGGTAATAATACGTACCAGCCAAATTTCCCAGCCGAAGTAATCAGCGATACCAGCACACACCCCCGCGATCTTGCCATTTTCATCATCGCGCAGTAATTCAGCTCTTTTCTTAATCATGTTGCGTCCTCCAACGTGGACTTTCTGCATCTAAAATCGCTTCTAGCGTTTTAATGCGCTCCGACATTTTCTCAGCGCGGTGCGCTAATTCATTTAACTGCTCTAACTCACTGGCCGAGAGCCCCTGCTTAATTTTATTTTTACTGCGATAATGCATAATCACCCACAGCGGTGCCACAAAAAGCATAAACAGTATCAGTGGCACAAAAATTAATTCATGTAAATCCATGGTTTAACCCTTTTGAAACGACGCCTGTACTCAGGCGTCTTTAGAACCTTGCTGCATCTTGGCTTTTAAAGCAGCCAATTCGTGATCAATCTTATCTTGCGCCGCCAGTTCAGCGAACTCGTCTTTTAAGGTCTTTTTGCCTAAGTCGTAGGCTTCAACCTGCGCTTCTAAGTTATCAATTTTTTGCTCATAGCGTTCAAAGCGATACATCGCATCATTCAGCTTAGTGCTATCTAGGGTTTTCTTCACTTCTAAACGATTCGCCACCGTTTGCTGGCGCATCAGCATACTTTTTTGGCGTGCTTTGGCATCCGCCAGTTTTTCTTGCAGCTGCGAGACTTCATCCTGCAATTTACTGATATGTTCATCCAGATTAGCAATATCACGGCTTACCGCATCCGCTTGCGTTTGGGCTTTTTGCCGTTCAATCAAAGCGGCGCGCGCTAAATCATCGCGATCTTTCGATAAGGCTAATTCGGCTTTAGCTTGCCAATCGTTCACTTCTTCATGCAAACGATTAACCACACGCTGTAATTCTTTTTTCTCAGCGATTGTTTTAGCCGATGAAGAACGCACTTCGACTAAGGTGTCTTCCATTTCTTGGATGATTAACCGCACCATTTTTTCTGGATCTTCAGCTTTATCCAGTAATGCGTTGATATTCGAGTTGACGATATCGGAAAAGCGGGAAAAAATGCCCATAATGTAATCCTCTGCGTTAAGTAAATTGTGTTTACCCCTTAACCTTATTCAGATTCCTTGCCAACTTGGTAATAAATTTTAAATCAATGAATATAAACAGGTTTATTTAAAATAAAAATAAAACTGTTCCTACCATCGGTTATGAAATACACTATAAATTAGTTAATTTAACCAACTAATAGCTCACCATGAATCAAAAGTTTCGGCAAGATAATCTCATCGGCCAAGCCAACAGCTTTTTAAACGTGCTTGACCAGGTGTCACAATTGGCTCCGCTGGATAAACCGGTTTTAATCATTGGTGAGCGCGGTACGGGTAAAGAACTGATTGCCGCCCGCCTACATTTTCTATCTAAACGTTGGGATCAACAATATCAAACGCTTAACTGCGCCGCACTGAACGAAAACCTGCTTGAAAGTGAGCTATTTGGCCATGAAGCCGGCGCTTTTACCGGTGCCAGTAAACGCCATGAAGGCCGCTTTGAACGGGCCAGTGGTGGCACTTTATTTCTAGATGAACTGGCGAATACCCCCGCGATGGTGCAAGAAAAACTGCTGCGCGTTATTGAATACGGTGAGTTTGAACGTGTTGGCGGCAGCCGACCGATCCGAGTCGATGTGCGCCTGATTTGCGCAACCAACGAAGATTTACCGTCAATGGCGGAGCTAGGTGAATTTCGTGCCGACTTACTTGACCGCCTCGCTTTTGATGTGATCACCTTGCCACCGATGCGTGAACGCCGTGAAGATATTATGCAACTGGCCGAGCATTTTGCTATGAATATGGTCCGCGAGTTAGGCCTAGAGCTGTTTAGTGGTTTTACTGAGCGTGCAAAACGCACCCTGCTCGATTATGACTGGCCGGGTAATGTCCGCGAATTAAAAAACGTGGTAGAGCGCGCGGTATATCGCAATAATAATGCTTATGTGCCAGTACATGAGATCCAACTCGATCCTTTTGAGTCGGCGTTTCGCCCCCAAAAACGGACCAAGACCAGCCATGCCGTGAAAACGCCAGCCGTTATCGATAAAACAACTGAGCTCGCTAACCCCTCACCTTTTTCGCCTGCGCCTTCGGCCACCGAACATGACTTTAGCCAACCTTTAGATTTTAAAATCCTGTCGCAAGATTTTGAAATCAATTTAATCAAGCAAGCGCTAGCGGCAAGCCAGTATAATCAGAAAAAAACAGCAGAGATGCTAGGACTGACTTATCATCAGTTAAGAGGTTATATGAAAAAATATCAGCTGCTGGATAGCCAACAAGCATGAAAAATCGATTAATCGCGCTGCTGGTCAGTGTTGTTTGGCTCGCCGGGTGCCAACAAGAAGTACCCGAGACAGTGCGCTCGGGCTTAGTTTATTGTGCAGAAGGCCCCCCTGAACACTTTAATCCACAGCGCGTGACCTCAGGCACGACTATCGATATTATCAGCCAGCAACTTTATGATCGTTTGCTGGATATCGATCCTGAGAACGGTAACTTGATGCCTGGCTTAGCGGTATCTTGGCAACGCTCGGCCGATGGCCTGATCTATGACTTCACCTTACGCCAAGATGTTAAATTTCATCAAACCCGTTTTTTTAGCCCAAGTAGGCCCTTCAACGCGGATGACGTTGTCTTTACTTTTGAGCGGATAATGGAGCCTAGCCACCCTTATCACTTTTTAGGTGGCGGCAACTATCCGTACTTTCAAAGCGTTAACTGGGCCGCTTTAGTGCAGCAAGTTAGCGCTATAGGCCCTAATCAAGTGCGCTTTGAGCTGAGTCGTCCTGACAGCTCGTTTTTATCCAACCTAGCAACGGACTTTGCTGCGATTTTATCTGCCGAGTATGCCGCAAACCTTTTAACCGACGGGCAGCAGGCTTTGTTAGATAGTCGACCGATTGGCACGGGGCCATTTCGCTTTCGTGAATATCAAAAAGATGTGCTAGTGCGTTTATATCGCAATACTGACTATTGGCGTGGCCAATCGGCCATGGAACAATTGGTATTTGATATTGTGCCAAATAATGCCAAACGCATGGCAAAACTGCTGACGCATGAATGTGATATCGTGGCCTTTCCGCGTCTGGCTGAGCTTACGCTGATTAGCGAACGTCCCGATGTTAAAGTGCAAGAAAGTACCAGCATGAACGTGGGTTTTTGGGCTTTTAACACCACCAAAGCACCATTTGACCAAGTTAAAGTGCGCCAAGCTTTGGCAATAGCGATTAATCAAAGCGCGATTTTACAGGCGGTATATTTTAATCAAGCCACTGCGGCCAAAGGGATCTTGCCGCCAACCTCGTGGGCCTTTGAGCAAAAGCTCCCCGACGCAGAATACAATCCACAACGCGCACGCGAGTTGCTGGCAGAAAGCGGTTTAGCTGCAGGCTTTAGCATGGATATCTGGGCGATGCCGGTGCAGCGTTTGTATAACCCCAACGCGTTAAAAATGGCGGAACTGATCCAAGCCGATCTGGCTAATATTGGCGTAACCGCCAATATAGTAAGTTATGAATGGAACACCTTTCGGCGTAAATTATCCGAAGGAGAGCATGATTCGGTGTTAATTGGCTGGGCCGCTGATAACCCGGATCCTGATAACTTCTTTAGCCCGCTACTGAGCTGTGCCGCGGCCGAAAGTGGAAGTAATCGCGCATTGTGGTGTGATCCGACCTTTGATTTATTGCTGAGTCAAGCGCTGAGCACCGACAACCAAGAGGCACGCCGCGCTTATTATCTGGCGGCACAACGCCATTTACATGCAGAAATGCCCTTAGTGGCGATTGCGCACTCGCAGCGTTTTCAGGCCATTAATGCTAATGTTGAAGGCGTTATCATTAACCCTTACGGTGGCATCGCGCTGTTTGCCGCTAGGCGGGTGCTACCATGATTGTTTTTTTACTACGTCGCTTGTTTTTACTTGGCACCGTCTTGTTAGGTCTAAGTATCTTTGCTTTTGCGCTCGGTTATTTATTTCCTGGAGATCCGTTACAAAACTTCAGTGGTCTGCGTTATATCGACAGTACACAGCGCGATTTACTGATCAGTGAGTATCGGCTCGACCAATCTTACTTGGCACAGTATTTGGCTTTTCTTGAACGCATTATCGCGGGTAATTGGGGCTTATCCTTTGCCAGTCAGCAACCGCTGTTACAAGAGATCTGGCAAGTACTGCCCGCCACCTTAGAATTAACCGCCTACGCCCTACTGCTCTCTTTTGTACTGGGTGTGCCCTTTGGTATTTTAGCCGCCATTAAACCGCAAGGGGTATTTGGCAAGACCATCTCTGGGCTGGCATTGATCGGTTATTCCTTGCCGATTTTCTGGTGGGCTTTGTTACTCATTATGTTTTTTTGTATTGGGCTCGGCTGGTTTCCCTCCGGCGGTCGGATCGGTGTGTTATACGAAATCCCCAACGTTACCGGCTTTATTATGCTCGATATTATGTATGCTGATGTTAGCTATCAACAAGCGGCCTTCCACGATGCGCTAACACACTTAATTTTGCCCACCTTAGTCCTCGCCACCTACCCCACTACCGTGATGATCCGCTTTGTACGCGATGCGATGCTTGAGGTGTGGGATCAAAATTATATAAAAACGGCCAAAGCCAAAGGCTTAAACCGGCTGCAAGTGTTATATCGACATGGCTTGCGTAATGCGTTGTTACCAGTGATCCGGCAAATCGGTTTGCAGTTTAGCGCCCTCATCACGCTAGCGATGTTAACAGAAGTCATTTTCTCGTGGCCAGGGATAGGCCGTTGGTTAATAGACAGTATTTATCAGCGCAACTTTCCCGCGATCCAATCAGGTTTAATGATTATTTCGACGTTGGTGATTACCGTTAATATGTTGACTGAAATTCTGCATACGCTGTTTAATCCGCTGGCCAGGAAGTCTTAACATGGCTAAATTTCGTCTCTATCTAGAAGAAAACAATCGCTCACCACTGGCACAGTTATGGCGTGAGTTCTCTCGGCAACACAGCGCTTTGGTGGGGTTAACTCTCTTTGCCAGTTTTTTACTCTTCAGTGTTATTGCGCCCTTTATCACCCCGCATGATCCGTATTTTCAAGCCGATAATTTATTACTATTGCCGCCGTCTTGGGCACCTGACGGCTTAGTGCAATACCCGTTTGGTACCGACGACTTGGGACGCGATCTGCTTTCTAGAATGCTCAAAGGCACCACCTACACCTTTGGTTTAGCCTTAGTGACGGTATTAGCCAGCTTAATGGCCGGTTTAGCATTAGGCGCATTAGCCGGTATGAGCCGTGGTGTTAAATCCAGCTTCTTTAATCACTTACTCGATTTGGTTTTAACGATTCCCTCATTATTGCTGGCGATTATTATCGTCGCAATTCTAGGCCCTGGTTTAGCTAACACCGCTTGGGCCATTATTTTGGCGCTCTTACCACAATTTGTGCATGGCATTCGTAATGCCATTGCCGATCAGTTAAAGCGCGATTATGTTACCGCCTACCGCTTAGATGGTGCGAATAACTGGCAGGTGTTAACCCGTGTGGTGATCCCAAATATCTGGGAAAAAATTACGGTCATGAGCAGCATGGCCTTATCCACGGCGATCTTAGATATCGCGGCGCTGGGCTTTTTAGGCTTGGGAGCACAGGCCCCTACCGCGGAATGGGGGGCGATGATCAGTGATTCTATGGATCTGATCTACGTGGCCCCCGCCAGCGTGGCAGTACCCGGCTTACTGATTTTCGCGGCGGTATTATCCGTTAATTTATTAGGTGATGGTTTAAAAGTGGCTATTCAAAAACGGCGGGAAAGCTAATGTTGCTGCTGGATATTAAAAACCTGACTATCGAACTAGAAACCCCTGAAGGGCTGATCCGCGCCGTCGATCGCGTGAGCCTCAGTTTACGCGAAGGTGAAACACGGGGCTTAGTGGGTGAATCGGGCTCAGGCAAAAGCTTGATAGCCAAAGCAATTGTCGGTGTACTCAATCGTCGCTGGCAAGTTACCGCCGATCGCTTTAACTGGATGGGCCAAGATATGCTGCGGGTAACGGCTGAACAACGGCGGCAAATTATCGGTAGAGATATCGCGATGATTTACCAAGAGCCCAGCCGCAGTTTGGATCCCACCGCCGAAATTGGTGAGCAACTTGAAGAAGCCATCCCCAGCCACCTGCTGACCGGTAGCTGGTGGCAAAAACCTTTTTTGCGGCGCAAAAGAGCCATTGCCTTGCTGCACAAAGTGGGGATCCGCGATCATAAAAGCATTATGCAAAGCTATCCCTATCAGTTATCAGAGGGGATTTGCCAAAAAGTGATGATTGCCATGGCCATCGCGAAAAACCCCAAACTGCTTATTGCCGATGAGCCCACCACCGCTTTAGAAAGTACGACCCAAGCGCAGCTGTTTCGTTTGCTGGCCAGTTTTAACCAATTAAAAGGCATGGCGGTATTGTTAATCAGCCACGAACTGGAGAGTGTCGCGCGTTACACCCAACATATTAGTGTGCTGTATTGTGGACAATTAGTAGAAAGCGGCGAAACCAGCCAAATTCTCAAGCACCCGTTTCATCCCTACACTAATGCCCTGATTAAAAGCGTACCTGAGTTTCAAAGTAACCTAGCCCCCAAAACGCCTCTGTATGCATTACCGGGCAGTATTCCAACCTTACAACATGTGCCGATTGGTTGTCGCTTAGGGCCACGTTGCCCAAATGCTCGCAAAGAGTGTGTAAAAACACCGGTGCTAGAACGGCTACAAAATCATTATTACAGTTGCCACTTCCCTCTGAAAAAGCGAGATGAATCATGAGCGCCTTACTCGAGGTGGAACAGCTTAGCAAATGCTACTTTAAACAGCGTGGGCTAAACCGTAAAAAAATTATTGCCTTACAAGATGTCAGCTTTAGCTTAGACACCGGAAAAACCTTGGCAATTATCGGGGAAACCGGTTCAGGTAAAAGCACCTTGGCCAAGTTGTTAGTGGGCATCGAAAAACCCGATAGCGGCATTATTCGCCTGTCAGGACAGCAAGTCGATATTACTAACTATAAAAAGTATAACCACGTTATCCGGTTTATCTTTCAAGATGCTGGCCACTCACTTAATCCGCTACAAAAAGTCGGGCAAATGTTAGAAGACGTGCTGCGCTTTAGTACCATTTTAGATACTGAGCAACGCCGTGTAAAAATCCGTGGCACCCTTCGCACCTTGGGTTTATTGGATGAACATGCAGAGTACTACCCGCACATGTTCTCTGGGGGGCAATTACAACGGGTCGCGCTGGCACGAGCCTTAATTCTCGATCCCAAGTTGCTGATCTTAGATGAAGCCTTAACCGCACTGGATCCTTCTTTACGCGCCCAAATTGTTAACTTGCTGCTAGAGCTACAGCAAAAAAATGGCTTGGCGTATTTATTAATTACCAATAACTTACGTTTGGTACGTCATATTAGTGATGAGATGCTGGTGTTACATGAAGGACAAATGGTCGATGTGGGTAATACCACCGCGGTGTTCAATAACCCCGTACATGACTATACCAAGCGTTTAATTAAAAGTAGCGCCTAACACCCAAGAAAAACGCTGCTAGCACAGCATGTGCTCAAATGAATAAAAAAGGGAGCGTTGGCTCCCTTTTCAGTGTTTTGGCGTTAACGCCGTTTCAGTGCGCTTACAGCTGCTCACTCAAATCAGTCGTGCGTAATTGACGCGTGATCTTAGCGTCAGCTTTTAAAGTGGCAATCAGCGCTTGATAATGCAGCTCTGCTTGCTGACGTGCAATCGCTTCTAACTGGCTGGTATCTGGCACACTGCTAATATTGGCAGGGGTAACCGCATCCACCGCCACTAATACCACATCACCGTTACTTAACTGCACCGAGTCAATACTGGCTTGATCGTTAGTAGGTCTTGGCATAG
Organism: Rheinheimera sp. UJ51; assembly: GCF_020819615.1. Lineage (NCBI taxonomy): Bacteria > Pseudomonadati > Pseudomonadota > Gammaproteobacteria > Chromatiales > Chromatiaceae > Rheinheimera > Rheinheimera sp. UJ51. The sequence goes on along the minus strand of NZ_JAJHOG010000003.1, from coordinate 13,827 downwards.
CAAACGCTTTACTGCGTACCTCTGTTTCTAAACTACCACCAAAACGCGGCGTGGCAGCACTATCAACGATGCTCGCTTCTGCTTTACTCGCCATCGCGGCTAAATCGCCACCTGCGGCGACGAGCTCTGCAGCATAGGCAGCAGCTTGTTTGGTCATTTCAGCTTGTTGTACTGCGTTTTGTACTTCAGCGCGCACTTCATTTAAACCTAAGGTACGTGCCGGTACATGTTCTTTAACGCGCATCACCACAACATGCTCGCGAGCAATTTCTAACACATCGCTGTTTAAGCCTTCAGCAATGAAGTTCAAATCAAATAACCGATTCAAAATAGCCGGTTGCGATAAGGGCTCTGCCGCATTAGCGCGCTCAAATAAGCCGGTACTTTTAACTTGCAAACCAACCACATCAGCGGCTTCTTCTAAGTTGTCAGGCTGCTCAAACGAGACTTGTGCTAAACGCTGTTGCAGATCATAAAATAAGGCCGTGGCTTGCTCCGCTTTTAACGTTGTCGCAATTTCTGCAGCAACCTCAGCTAAAGGTTTAGTCACTGCCGGCTCAAGCGTGGCTAACTTGATAATATGATAACCATATTCACTTTTCACTACGCCAGATAATTGGCCTAGTTCTGTTAGCGCAAAAGCGGCATCTTCGAACACAGGGTCCATTTGACCGGCCACCAACTCACCTAAATTACCGCCATTTTCGGCAGAGAAGGTATCGGCAGAGCGGGTTTTTGCTAACTCAGCAAAATCTGCACCTTGTTGTAATTCCGCTAATAAGGCAGCAGCTTGTGCAGCAATAGCGGCATCTTCACTTTCGCTTTCCAGCATAATGTGGGCAAATTCACGCTTTTCTTCGGTGCCATAGCGCGCAGCGTTAGCTTGATAGTAATCAGCCACTTGCTGCTCAGTCACTTCGATGTCTTCCGCTAACTTGGCCGCTGACAATTCTACATATTCAGCAGAGATTTGCTCAGGCGTCATAAAACGGCTGATATTTTGCTGATAGTACTCTTGCAGCATATCGTCGCTGACACTAACTTGCTCAGCAAAACGCTCAGCAGTGACCGTGAAATAACGGATGTCACGTGTTTGCTGTTGTAACGACAGCAATAAATTAATTTCGGCAGGTAAACCAAATTCACTGCCCACTAAGCCTTGCATCAGTTGGGTTGTGGCTAAACCTTCGCGAACCATTTCGCGGAAGTCAGCAGGTTGATAACCGGCTTGGCGTAATAACGCGATAAAGCGATCTTGATTAAACACGCCATCAACTTGGAATTCTGGTAGGCCAGTAACGGTTTCACGTACTTGATCATCACCTACCCGCAAACCCAACTTACGGGCAAATTGCTTTTGTAAGGTTTCGTCAATTAAACGTTCTAACACTTCATTACGAAAGTTAGCCATATACGCAGGATCGGCGGCTAACATATCGTACATTTCACCAAACTGCTGTTGCATACGAGCACGTTCATTTTGTAATGCTTGCTCATACTGCACCTGACTAATGTCATCGCCATTAACCACGGCAACAACCGCATCACGTGGCGTACTTAGGTAACCACCAACCCCGGCCAGGGCGAATGTCAGGATAACCAAGCCCAAAATGATTTTGGCGGTCAATCCCTGCGAGCCTTCTCTGATTCGTTCTAACATCTTTGCTCTTTCTCTGTTATCGGTGACACAAAAGTTTGTGCTAAAAAAAAAGCGCATCTTAACAGATGCGCCTTTTTTATAGAAGCCTTGGCATTGTCTGCGGGCTTAAGGACCCTCCCCGGCGCGCCGGGCAGAATACTGTTAGTTTACTGCGTCTTTTAACGCTTTACCTGGCTTAAATGAAGGAATCTTCGCAGAAGCGATTTGAATAGTAGCACCAGTTTGTGGGTTACGGCCAGTACGGGCAGCACGCTCGCGTACAGTGTAAGTGCCAAAACCAACTAAAGCTACAGAATCGCCTTCCTTAAGAGCTTCGGTAACAGCGTCGATGAACGCGTCTAAAGCACGACCTGCTGCGGCCTTAGAAATGTCTGCATTCGCAGCAATTTTGTCGATAAGTTGAGACTTGTTCACAATATCATCCCCTTCAATTGTTATTATTTTCTACAACGTCAAGCTATTAGTTTTTAGAAGTTGCCCGCTTGTTATAACAAGCAACGACTTTGCTTGCAAGCAGCAGAAACGAGAAAACTAATAATTTTGGCTTTGACCGCAGCCCTTGCTACACAAGGGCTTGGCCGAAACTGACCATAACTTAGCACAGCCTACGATAATAAAAAGCCCCTAAACCGGATTTTTTTCGGTTTTTTTGCTTTTTGCAGCTGTTTTTGGTGAATTTACCGGCGTCACACGGGCAATTGGCTCTTGTAAGGCCAGTTCTAGCACTTCTTCAATCCATTTCACCGGCTTAATTTCTAAGGCACCTTTAACATTTTCTGGGATTTCTTTTAAATCACGAATGTTATCATGCGGAATCAATACGCGTTTTATACCACCACGGTGCGCAGCCAACAGTTTCTCTTTCAAGCCACCAATGGGTAATACTTCACCGCGCAAGGTGATCTCGCCCGTCATCGCGACATCAGCTCGCACCGGATTACCGGTTAAGCCCGACACTAACGCCGTGACCATCGCAATACCGGCACTTGGGCCATCTTTAGGCGTCGCACCTTCGGGTACGTGAACGTGAATGTCCCGTTTCTCATAAAAGTCTTCGTTAATCCGCAGCGCTTCTGCACGGCTACGTACCACCGTCATCGCTGCTTGGATCGATTCTTTCATTACATCGCCAAGCGAACCGGTGTAGGTTAATTTACCTTTACCGACCACGGCTGCCGCTTCAATCGTTAGTAAATCACCCCCGACTTCTGTCCAGGCTAAACCGGTAACCTGGCCAATGCGGTTGCTGTCTTCTGCTTTACCGTAATCAAAGCGATGCACACCAAGAAACTCTTCCAAGTTAGCGTCGTTAATCAGCACGGTTTTCAACTCTTTGTTTAAAAGAATTTGTTTTACCGCTTTGCGACATAGCTTCGATAATTCGCGCTCTAAACTACGTACGCCCGCCTCACGGGTGTAATAACGAATAATGCCAATGACTGCACTGTCTTCAATCACCACTTCAGTCGGTTTTAAACCATTACGGCTAATTTGCTTGTTGATTAAATGCTGACGGGCAATGTTCAGTTTTTCGTCTTCGGTATAACCCGATAAGCGAATCACTTCCATCCGATCTAATAACGCGGCGGGAATATTTAAGCTATTCGAGGTGGCAAAGAACATGACATCTGACAGGTCATAATCCACTTCTAAGTAGTGATCGCTAAAAGTGGCATTTTGTTCAGGATCTAATACCTCTAATAACGCTGCAGCCGGATCGCCCCGGAAATCCGAAGCCATCTTGTCAATTTCATCTAATAGGAATAATGGGTTACGTACACCCACTTTTGCCATTTTCTGGATGATTTTGCCTGGCATAGAGCCGATATAGGTTCTGCGGTGCCCCCGGATCTCGGCTTCATCACGCACGCCACCAAGTGCCATACGCACGTACTTACGGCCAGTAGCTTTTGCCACCGACTGCCCCAGCGAGGTTTTACCCACGCCCGGTGGGCCAACCAGACATAAGATCGGGCCTTTCAGTTTATTCACGCGCTGCTGCACCGCCAAATACTCAATGATGCGCTCTTTAACCTTATCTAAACCATAGTGGTCAGCATTGAGAATTTGCTCAGCAATGGCTAAGTTTTTCTTCACTTTAGACCGCGCTTGCCACGGCACCTGCGTTAACCATTCAATATAGCTGCGCACTACCGTTGCTTCGGCTGACATCGGTGACATCATCTTCAGCTTTTGCAGTTCAGCTTTGGCTTTGGTTTCGGCTTCAGCGGGCATTTTCGCTTCAGTAATTTTTTTCGCTAACGCTTCAAATTCATCCGGCGCATCTTCTAGCTCACCCAATTCGCGTTGGATCGCTTTCATTTGCTCGTTCAGGTAATACTCGCGCTGGCTTTTCTCCATTTGCTTTTTTACCCGGCTACGAATACGCCGTTCAACTTGCAAAATGTCGATTTCACTTTCCATCATCGCCATCAAATACTCGATGCGCTCTGTGACATTGGTCAGCTCTAAGACTTTTTGCTTATCATCCACTTTTAGTGGCATATGCGCCGCCATGGTGTCAGCCAAACGGGCCGCATCATCAATACCGCTTAAGGCGGTCAGCACTTCTGGCGGGATCTTTTTGTTCAGTTTGATATAACCTTCAAACTGATTAATGGCCGAGCGTAAAAACACTTCTTGCTCGCGGCTATCGATGTCTTGTGTCACTACAGGATCGATATAAGCAGCGAAGCTTTCTGTTGTTTCAGTAAATTCAGCTAATTGCGCACGCTTGCCGCCTTCAACTAACACCTTTACGGTGCCATCAGGCAATTTTAGCAATTGTAAAATAGTGGCAATGGTACCGATGCGATACAAATCACTTTCAGCCGGATCGTCCAAAGCGGCGTCTTTTTGTGCCACCAGGAAAATCTGCTTATCGTTTTCCATAGCAGCGTCTAAACATTTAATGGATTTCGCCCGGCCGACAAAAAGTGGGATTACCATATGCGGATAAACAACAACGTCCCGCAACGCCAGTACCGGCATGTGCAAACGTTCTGAATGTTCTGTGGTCATTGATTTACTCTCGAATTAAATTACTGCAGGCGACAATAAATAGTATATGGGGACGGATCTACAAACTTCAATTCATCTGATAAAAAAGGAGCTTTGCAGCTCCTTTTTTATTTAGTGTGATTCAGCAACCGCCGGTTCGTTGTTCTCATAGATAAGTATGGGCTGACTCTCGCCTCGGATCACTGTTTCATCAATGACCACTTTTGCCACATCCTGCATAGAGGGCAATTCATACATGGTATCAAGCAGAACACCTTCCACTATAGAACGTAAACCACGCGCACCGGTTTTGCGTTCCATGGCTTTTTGGGCAATGGCTTTTAAGGCATCGTCACGGAACTCTAATTCAACGTTTTCCATTTCGAATAATGCCGCGAATTGCTTGCTTAGTGCATTTTTCGGTTGACTTAAAATTTGCACTAAAGCGTCAAGATCCAATTCCGTTAATGTTGCAACAACGGGTAAACGCCCGATAAATTCTGGGATCAGGCCATATTTCACCAAATCTTCAGGTTCAACATCACGGAAGGATTCGCTCAGGCTACGGCTGCTTTCTTTGCTTTTTACTTCAGCACCGAAACCAATACCCGCACCTTTGGCGCTACGTTGTTCAATCACTTTATCTAAACCGGCAAAAGCCCCACCACAGATAAATAAGATTTTAGAGGTATCTACCTGTAAAAATTCTTGTTGTGGATGTTTACGCCCGCCTTGTGGCGGCACAGAAGCAACAGTACCTTCAATCAGTTTCAGTAAGGCTTGCTGTACCCCTTCACCGGATACATCACGGGTGATAGATGGGTTATCAGATTTACGTGATATTTTGTCAATCTCATCAATATACACGATACCGCGCTGGGCTTTCTCAACGTCGTAATCACATTTTTGCAGCAGCTTTTGAATGATGTTTTCGACATCTTCACCGACATAACCGGCTTCGGTTAAGGTGGTGGCATCCGCCATGGTAAACGGCACATCAAGTAAACGCGCTAGCGTTTCAGCCAGTAACGTTTTACCACAACCGGTTGGGCCGATTAACAAGATATTACTTTTACCTAATTCAACGTCTTGTTTGTGCTGCGAGCTACGTAAGCGTTTGTAATGGTTGTATACCGCTACGGCTAACACTTTTTTCGCATGTTCTTGGCCGATAACGTAATCGTCTAAGTGTTGACGAATTTCACGAGGCGTCGGTAATTTTTCACCGTCGCGTTTAGGTGAGATATCTTTAATTTCTTCGCGAATGATATCGTTGCATAGGTCAACGCATTCATCACAAATATAGACTTGTGGCCCTGCGATCAACTTACGCACTTCATGCTGTGATTTGCCACAAAAAGAGCAATACAGTAATTTGCCGCTCTTGTCGCCGTCAGTGCGGTGATCAGACATGTAACTACCTCTTTTTCCAACCAGCGGGCAAATACTGCCCGCATAATCCAATTATTTAGCTTCTCTATTGGTCAATATGGAGTCGACTAAGCCATATTCCAAGGCTTGCTGTGCACTTAAGAAGTTATCGCGTTCAGTATCCTTACATACTTGCTCATAACTCTTACCACTGTGCTCAGCCATCAAGCGATTGAGTTTCTCTTTAATATACAGGATTTCCTTGGCATGGATCTCAAAATCTGTCGCTTGGCCTTGGAAGCCCCCTAATGGTTGGTGAATCATCACGCGGGCATTAGGTAAGCAATAACGTTTGCCCTTGGTACCACCGGATAGCAAGAACGCGCCCATACTGGCGGCTTGGCCAACACAAACGGTAGCGATATCGGGTTTGATATAACGCATGGTATCGTAAATCGATAAACCGGCCGTGACTGAACCACCAGGTGAATTAATATAAATATAAATGTCTTTTTCTGGGTTTTCTGATTCAAGGAACAATAGCTGTGCCACAATCAGGTTAGCCATATGGTCTTCGACCTGACCAGTTAAAAATATAACCCGTTCTTTCAGCAAGCGGGAATAAATATCAAAAGAACGTTCGCCTTTAGCCGTTTGCTCGATAACGATAGGTACTAAGGCATTTACGATGTCATTCATGTCGCGAGACATTGGCATAATCTGGGATCCCTCTGCTGTAGCTGGGTAATACTGGCGAAAAGACGGTGCCTGAAAATAAAATGGCCCGAACACGTGTCCGAGCCATTAAAACCGCCATACGCTAAGAAGTCAATCTTAGTTAGCGGACTTTGGGTTCATAATCTCGTCAAAAGCGGCAGCTTGCTCAGTCACCTTAGCCGCAGCTAATACAACTTCGATTGCTTGCTCTTCTAACGCAACATTACGCATGCTTTGCATCAGCTCTTTGTTAGTGGTGTAGTACTGTACCACTTCTGCTGGATCTTCGTAGGCCGAGGCCACGTTGTCGATCAGCTCTTGAACTTTAGCTTCATCCACTTTCAGTTGATTAGTCTTGATGATTTCACCTAATAACAGGCCTACTTTTACGCGGTCTTTTGCTTGTTCTTCAAACAATGACGCCGGTAATTCTGGCAACTGTTTTGGATCCATGTTTTGACCAAAACGCTGTAATGCTTGTTGACGTAATACATCAACTTCGCTAGCGATAAGAGACTTAGGCACTTCAACTTCGTTGTTCGCTAACAGGCCTTTGATCACTTGCTCTTTTACTTTGCCTTTAATGGATTGCTTCAGTTCGCGTTCCATGTTTTTCTTTACTTCAGCTTTTAATGCATCAACAGACGCATCGGCTAAACCGAATAAAGTGGCGAATTCGTCATTCAGCTCAGGTAATACCTGGCCTTCAACCTTCTTCACGGTAACAGCAAAACTTGCCGCTTTACCTTTCAGGTTTTCAGCATGGTAATCTGCTGGGAAAGTCACTTCTAACGTGGTTTCTTCACCGGCTGCTTTACCGATCACGCCTTCTTCAAAGCCTGGGATCATGCGGCCTTGGCCTAGTTCTAAAACGAAATCAGTCGCTTTACCGCCTTCGAATTCTTCGCCGTCAATTGAACCCACGAAATCCATGGTGACGCGATCGCCAGTAACAGCGGCATCTGCTTTGTCTTCCCATTTCGCGTGTTGCTTGCGTAAAGTGTCTAACATGTTAGACAAATCCGCCTCGGTGATTTCAACAGTAGGCTTAGTCACTTCTACTTTATCTAAAGCCGCTACCGTGATTTCTGGATACACTTCAAAAATAGCCGTAAATGCTAAATCTTTGCCGCTTTCTAAGGCACCAGGTGCAAACTGTGGCGCACCGGCTGGCGTTAATTTGTTTTCTACAATAGCTTCGTAGAAAGAACGTTGCATTTGCTCAGAAGCGACTTCTTGCAGCACAGCAGAACCGAAACGTTTCTGAATAATAGAAACGGGGGCTTTGCCCGGACGGAAACCATCGATACGCTGACGTTTAGCTAATTCGCGTAAACGGCTCTTCACTTCTGAATCAATACTGGCAGCTGGCACGACGATATTTAAACGGCGCTCTAAACCTTGGGTGGTTTCAACAGAAACTTGCATCTCTTTACCTCAAATTCAATGTCAGGCGGCTCTGATACGCCTTACTGTGATGGCCGGGTGTCGACAAACTCAAGATGAACCTGACCTGTTATAAAAATTAACGCGGCATTATAGCGAGCTATAACCCGCTAGTCGAGCCTTTAGATACGATGCTTTTTCAAGACAAAAAAACAGGCTTTTATCAACGATAAAAGCCTGTAATAACTTCGTTGTGTTCTTTTAAACGCGGGTTTGCCCCACGCCGGTAACCACATACTTTTCGGTGGTTAATGCTTCAAGCCCCATAGGCCCATAAGCATGTAACTTACTGGTAGAAATACCGATTTCCGCACCTAAACCTAATTCGCCACCATCAGAAAAACGTGAGGAGGCGTTATGCATGACCACCGCAGTATCGACGGTAGCAATAAAACGGTCAGCATTAGCTTGATCTTCTGTACAAATCACTTCGGTATGTTGGCTGCCAAAACGATCAATATGGGCAATGGCACCGTCAAAATCAGCAACCACCCGCACGGCAATTTCCGGCGCAAGGTATTCTTGGCCAAATTCATCTTCCGCAATAACTGAGGCACCACTAAAATACGGTAAGCTTTGTGCACAAGCATGCACCTTAACCTGATTTTCGGCCAAGGCCGCGGCAACTTTAGGTAAAAAACTATCTGCAATCGATTGATGTACGAGTAAGCCTTCTAAGGCGTTACACACACCAGGACGTTGCACTTTACCGTTAATTAATAAGTTAAGGGCCATCTCGGGTTTTGCGCTGGCATCCACAAATAAATGGCAAACACCTTTAAAGTGCTGGATCACCGGAATACGGCTATGCTCAGTTACAAAACGAATTAAGCCTTCGCCACCCCGTGGGATCACTAAATCGATGTAATCATCCTGCTTTAACAACGCCAGTAATAAATTACGATCAGGATCGGGCACAATACTAATCACCGCATCAGGCAGATTATGTTCGGCTAACGCCTGACGCATAGCAGCGGCAATCGCTAAGCTCGTTTTAATCGCTTCCCGACCACAACGTAAAATCACGGCATTACCCGATTTGAAACACAAAGCACCAGCATCAGCCGTGACATTTGGGCGCGCTTCATAAATCATGCAAATTACGCCAAGCGGAATACGACGCTTGGCAATATTGATGCCGTTAGGCCGTTGCTCAATTTGGCGGGTTAACCCCACCGGATCGGGCAGCTGGATAATTTGCTCAATGGCACTGGCCATCGCTTCAATGCGCTCAGCAGTTAACGTTAAACGATCAACCATGGCCGCGGCTGTGCCATTGGCCGTCGCCTCTGCTACTTCTGCACGGTTTTCGGCTAAAATAGTTGGCGTGGCTTGACGAATCTTATCGGCAAACGACTGCAATACGATATTTTTTTGCTCGGTGCTTAATACAGCTACCGCTTTTGCCGCCACTGCGGCTTCTGCAGCAAGCTTAGCTGCAACATCATTACTCATATTTTCTCCAGTAACATCATTTCACTGCGATGGATCACGGCGTTACTACCGTTGGGACAATAACCTAAATAATCGGCAATATGCTGGGTTTTTTGTCCTTTAATCGAAAACAATTCACTCGCACTAAAGCGTGTTACGCCTTTAGCAATAGAGCGCTTGCCGTTAGAGCAACGAACGATCACCGCATCACCTGATTCAAACTCGCCTTTTACTTCAACAATACCACTGCTGAGTAAAGAAGCACCGTTATCACGTAGCGCATCGATACAACCGCTATCAACCCAAATTTCGCCTTTGGCACGTAAGGTATGTCTAACCCAATGTTTTTTAGCCGGTAACGGATTTTTTTGAGCATAAAATATGGTGCCCGGATTCTTGCCCGCTAAAAGACACTGAAAACTGTCAGCCTGATGCCCGTCTAAAATCACGGTATCAACACCTTGTGTGGTGGCTTTTTCTGCTGCTTCAATTTTAGTACGCATCCCTCCCGTACCCACTGATGAAGTTGCACCACCGGCTAAGTCATAAATGCGTTGATCAATTTTTTTGACAGTAGGGATTAAGGTCGCTTTCGGATCTTTGTTTGGATCTGCAGTATACAAACCATCGACATCTGAACAGATAATCAAGGCATCAGCCTGCGTTACCGTTGCAACCATCGCCGCTAAATTATCATTATCGCCTACTTTTAATTCTTCGGTAGCAATAGTGTCGTTTTCGTTAACGATAGGCAATACACCATGATCTAGCAGTCGGCGCATAGTATTTTGCACGTTAACGTGGCGTACCCGATCGCTTAAATCACCGTGCGTCAGTAGTACCTGAGCACATGGAAAATCAAAACAACGGCTCCAGAAATTCATCATCTCATTTTGACCTACGGCAGCCATGGCGCGTTTTAACGCCATAGGCACACGATGATGCTGGAAATTAAAATGGTGTCTACCAGCCGCGACACTGCCTGAAGAGACTAAAATCACTTCACGACCGAGTGCGCGACATTCGCGGATAAATTCGGCAATAGGACGCAAATACTTTTCGCTGCATCCTTCATTGTCCGGCGCGATTAGGGCACTGCCGACTTTCAGTACAACCCTACGCCAGGATGGGTTAAGCATAATTCCTCCGTTATGTAAATCGGTGCATAGTCTAACAAAAACAGCCTAGCCCTACCACCCAACACCACGCGAACAACACTTAAAACCACAGTTAACGGAGTAAAAATAAGTGATAATTATCATTAATTTAGAAAAAAACATCGGTATTTTCAAACCTAGAATATGTAAAGGAAGCCCCTGATAACTGTAACAAAATTACAGATCCACGCGGCTCACTTTTTCTGCAAAAACGCCCCCCATTATCACAAAAATAAAAAACCACTATTATTCTGATGAATAGTGGTTATAACGCCCCGTCACTAATCCAAATGGCCACCTGATCACTAGGGCTTGTTGACGTTTGCTGTTTAGATTTTGTTCGTTTGGCGATGTTTTGATCGCGAAACGAGGAGTGTAATTTAGTTATTCTAAATAAACGACGAGAGAAGCTACCGCGTCCTGCTCTCGCCCCTGACCTACATCCATGTAGGCCACAAAGAGCAAAGCATCGCCAGACGAACCCTTCGGGCAGCGTGTGGCTGGCATTTCTACTGCGTTATACGAAATATATCCTATATTTCGCCTTCGGCCAGCAGAGCTGTTCCCGTTTGTTCCATACAAACGGGTCGCTTGTTTATGTAGAATAACTACACGGCACAAGCTCTGCCTTGTATAAATACCAGCCACTCAGCTGCAAAAACAACCAGCAAACGTCAACAAGCCCTGTCAGCACTGTGTGGCGATTGAAATACATGGCTTCAACATTAAGTTTTGCCGCAAGCATCGGGATTTAACGCATACAGGATACAGCGATAAATTAGCTTGTTTAATGCCCTGCTAAAACCCTGAGCACTTAGCCCTAGGTACTCAGCCCATGAGTATTAAAACTGCCCAGCAAATGTCAATTACCATGGCAAGCATAAACACAAACGCTCGTTAAATGTGCTGTGCGAGGTGTTTGGGTCTTAATTAAAGCATTTGTTTTAGAAAGAGAAGTTGTGCTGATACGGCATGTGTTTAACCCGCATTTGCATGATCAAATCAACCGGTCGGCGACCTAAAGAGAGAATATCTAAGGAAGCTGCGTAACAAATAAAAATGGTCGGGGGTACCGGAGTTGAACTTGCGACTGCATGAATGAACACAAACATGTGCATGAAAATTATTGTAATGTGGGATTTTGATACGGAAATTTTGAAAATTAGGGAGAATGCGTATTTCGGTGATTCCGAACAGCGATCCCGGAGTTATCCGATCACCCGTTAGCCGTTCTTTTTCATAACTGTAGTTTTACGCTAAGTGATCGGATTGGTCTAGTTTTCTCATCGACTCTCCTGTTAATTCTATTCGGTGACTGTTGTGTAATAGCCTATCTAATAGTGCATCAGCGATCGTCGGGCTTGGGATCAGTTTGTACCACTCACTGGTCGGTATTTGACTGGCGATAATGGTGCTTGATTGCTGGTAGCGTATTTCCATCACATCCAGCAAGTCGTTAGCCTGTCGCGCCGTTAATGCTTCCATACCCCAATCGTCTAGAATGAGTAGTTTACGTTTAGCCAAGGTGCTCAGTTGTTGGCGGTATGAGCCGTCGGCGTGGCCGATATGTAGCTCATCTAACAGCTCACCGAGCCGGTAATAACGTACGCTGTGATGTTGGTCGCACGCTTGTGTAGCCAGCGCGCAGGCAAGATACGTTTTACCGCAGCCCGTTGCCCCCGTTAGGATAATATTCTGGTTGTAGTGCAGATATTGACCGCTGAGTAGTGCGGCCACTTTATCTTTTTTAAGCCCTCGACTCGCTCGATAGTCTATGTGGCTAGCTCGGGCATCTACCCGTAACTTAGCCTGGCGAGCCAATCGCTGCACTTTGGTATTGTCACGGCACAGTAGCTCATGTGTTGCCAGCAAGCCTAATCGCTCTTCGAAGCTCATGTCAGAGTAAGTTGCTGGTTGCGTCTCTTGCTGTTGTAATGCTTGAGTAAAATGGCCAAGCCTCAACGCACGCAGTTGCTCATGTAATGTCGATAAACTCATCTCAGTTCTCCTTATTGATAATAACGTGGACCACGGATATTGTGGTGGGTCAGCGGTGGTGTAGCCTCTGCTGTAGTGGCAATGCCGATGCGTTCTTTGTTATTCACCAGCAGGTTTGTAATGACTTTGAGGTAGGGCTGCTCCAGTAGCAGAGCTCGTTGGCTAGCCGCTTCAAGCCTGTCGTTACTATACTTTTTAGCCAAGCTTAGGATTGCAAGGCAGCTTTTAATCGCCTGCTCAGGATGTTGGCGTCGTTCAAGCTGGAAGCTGATGACTGCCCTGACGCCATTGCCTATGCTGTCAGCCCAACTCAGTAATCTTTCCGCGCTCCAGCGCTGTTTGATATGCGCATCAGGCATATGCTCTTTGACGGTAGTAAACCCTCCGTCGTGATGTTTTCTGGGGTGCTGTGCCACCACTTTTCCTTGATAGTACACGCAGATGATTTGCGCGGTCGCTTCCACAGTGACGGTATGGCTGACCAGATTATGTGGGACGGAATAAGCGTGTTTTGCATACAACACATGATAGTCAGGCCCGACACGCGCTTGCTTGCTATCGATGTACTCGTAAGGATAGGTCGGCAATGGCATCAACGCAGGCTTATCAAACCGAGTGTAAAGTTCATAACGAGAGCCTGGATGTACGCGTTGCTGACGATGATTAAGATCATGCAACAGCTCGCGGATCCGCTGATTCAAACTGCTGAGTGTATAAAAGTATTCATGGCGTAAACGCATGAGGATCCAGCGTTCAACAATCAAGACCGCGTTTTCAGCTTTTGATTTATCTTTGGGCTTATAGGGCCTCGCGGGCATGACGGCGGTGCCATAATGCCGTGCCATTCGAGCATAATTTTCATTGATAACAGGCATGTAACGATGGGTTTTGGTGACGGCTGAACGCAGATTATCTGGCACTAACAAACGCGGGATCCCCCCAAAGAACTGGAAGGCACGAGTATGAGCCATGATCCAGTCCTCCAGCTGCTGAGAGCGTCCTGCTTCAACATAGGTGTAATTAGAGGCACCCAAGGTCGCCACG